>JBDKRC010000001.1:0-7618 GCA_039683575.1 Armatimonadia bacterium
GGGATGCAATTCCCGTTTGTCCCATCTCTGCCGGTTGTGCTACACTAACCTCATCATCTTCAGCCGAGAAAGAGCGAACCAGGTGCGTAAGCAGGGCGTCTTGTTGGTAGTTGCGGGGCCGTCGGGAGTGGGGAAGGGCACGATCATCAACCGGATCATCGAGCGAAACCCTGAGGTGCGCTGCTCGGTCTCATGCACCACCCGTGCTCCCCGCCCCGGTGAAGTTGACGGCCAGGACTACTACTTCGTCACCGTGGACGAGTTCCACCGCATGCGCGAGCAGGGCGAACTGCTCGAGTGGGCCCTCGTCCACCAGGACCTCCTCTACGGCACGCCACGCAAGCCGGTAGAAGAGGCTCTGGAGCGCGCTGAAGACCTGATTCTGGAGATCGACTACCAGGGCGCCCGCAGTCTTCGCCAGGCCCTTGGCGACCGTGCCACGCTCGTCTTCGTAGCCCCGCCGCGCTGGCAGGACCTCGTGGACCGTCTCCACGGCCGCTCGACCGAAGACGACGAGGCCACCAAGAAGCGTCTCGGCAGCGCGATCCACGAATTCGCCCATGTCGAGCTATTTGAGTACCTGATCATCAATGAAGACCTCGAACAGGCTGTAAGCCAGCTTGAGGCCATACTCAAGTCCGAGCGCCAGCGCCTGAAGCGCCTGAACTGGGAGCCTTTCATCGAAGGTCTCCTCCGCGACGCCGGGCATTAGGACTTGAGACCGTGGGAGGGCTCGCCGTGCGATCGCCGACGGTTGCAGCCCGACCTCTGCTGTAGGGCGGGGGCTCGTACCCCGCCGTGATTTCCATGAACAACACCAGCGACGACATCCTGAACGGCCGCCGCGTCATTGTCGGTGTCACCGGTGGCATCGCCGCCTATAAGGCCTGCGGCCTCGTTACGGCGCTGCGCAAGCGTGGCGCCGACGTACGCGTGCTGATGACCGAGTCCGCCACCTGGTTCGTCACCCCGACCACCTTCGCGTCCCTCAGCGGCAACGAAGTCGCCCTGAAGATGTTCGGCGCGGAACTCGGTGACGAGTTGCAGCACATCCACCTGCAGGATTTCGGCGAGGTCATGATCGTCGCCCCGACTACTGCCAATGTGCTTGGCAAGGTGGCCAACGGTCTCGCTGACGACTTGCTCACTACCAGCATCATGGCCGCTACCTACCCGGTGATTTTCGCCCCCGCGATGAACTTCCAGATGTGGGCGAACACGATAGTGCAAGACAATGTCGCGAAGCTGCAGCGGCATGGTTACGGCTTTGTGAGGCCGGAATATGGCCGCCTGGCCTCGGGGGCGGAGGGAGCGGGACGCCTCGCCAATGAAGCTTCCCTGATAGCTGCCGTGGAATTGGCCCTGGCAGGTCGCCTGCCGCAATACGACCTCACAGGCCGCAAGATCGTGGTAACCGCCGGGCCGACTCGCGAGCCGCTTGACCCCGTGCGCTTCCTCAGCAACCGCTCGACCGGGCGCATGGGCTATGCCCTCGCCGCCGAAGCGCAGCGCCGGGGGGCCGAGGTTACCCTCATCAGCGGCCCGGTTGAGCTTCCCGCGCCCGCCGGAGTGACCCTCGTCAGTGTCACCACGAACGCGGAGATGAAAGCCGCGGCCCTGCAGGCTGTGCCGGGCGCCGATGCCTACATTAGCGCCGCCGCCCCTGCGGATTACCGCCCGGCCACTGTTGCGGACCACAAGCTCAAGAAAGGCGAGCCCCTGCAGCTTGAGTTGCAGCAGACCGAGGACATCTTGCTTGCCGTGGGCTCCCAATCCCGGCCCAGGGTGCTGGTTGGTTTCGCCGCAGAGACGGGAAACGCGGTCGAAACCGCCTTCCCCAAGCTGCAAAAGAAGGGCCTGGACCTCCTCGTGGTCAATGATGTGACTGAACCCGGCGCCGGTTTCGCAGTAGAGACCAACCGCGTCACTCTCCTGCGCCGCGACGGCAGCAACGAAGCCCTGCCTCTAATGTCCAAGCAAGCCGTGGCAGCCGCCATTCTTGATGAAGTCAAAGCCATATTGGCCTAACACCGCATACCTTCCCGACGTTTCACCACAGCTTAGGAGCGCGAATCATGCCCAAGCAGTATCGCCTCACCTCGGAATCAGTAACCGAAGGCCATCCCGACAAAGTCTGTGATCAGATCTCCGACTCGATCCTTGACTACATCATGGCCAACGACAGCCAGCCCAAACATGCGCGCGTGGCGGTCGAGACCCTGGTCACCACTGGCACCTGCGTCGTCGCTGGTGAAGTCACCACCGATTGCTATGTCCCCGTGGACTCCGTCGTCCGCGACGTTATCCGCGGCATCGGCTACACCCGCGCCAAGTTCGGCTTCGATGCGGATAACGTTGGCGTTCTGACCTCGATCCATGGCCAGTCCGGCGACATCGCCCGCGGCGTTGACGCCGACTCCAACGTCTGCCACGCGACCGGCGCTGGCGACCAGGGCATGATGTTCGGCTATGCCTGCACTGAGACCGAGGATGCGGTCGACGGTGAGTGCGAAAAGCCCAACGAGTACATGCCGCTACCGATCATGCTCTCCCACAAGCTCGCCCGCCGCCTCGCCGAGGTTCGCAAGAACGATGAGATCACCTATCTGCGCCCCGACGGCAAGACCCAGGTGACGGTTGAGTACGAGGATGACAAGCCGGTCAGGGTCAGCAGGATCCTTCTCGCCGCCCAGCACCGCGCGGGCATCGAGCAGGCTGACATCCGCTCGGACCTCATCGAGGCCGTCATCAACCCGGTAATCCCCGAATATCTTCGCGATCCGGACCTGGACATCTGTGTCAACAGTACCGGCCAGTTCGTCCTCGGCGGCCCTGCAGCCGATAGCGGCGTTACCGGTCGCAAGATCATTGTGGACACCTACGGTGGCGGCGCTCGCCATGGCGGCGGCGCCTTCTCCGGCAAGGACCCGACAAAGGTAGACCGCTCCGGCGCCTACATGGCCCGCTACATCGCCAAGAACGTGGTCGCAGCCGGCCTAACCAGTCGCTGTGAGCTACAGATTTCCTACGCCATCGGCGACCCGTGCCCGTTCTCCTGCGCCGTCTTCTGCTTCGGCACCGAGAATATCCCCGAAGAGAAGATCGCCTGCCTGGTCGTTGACAACTTCGACCTCACGCCCGACGGCATGATCGAGACGCTCGACCTGCGCCGCCCGATCTACCAGAACACGGCAGCCTACGGCCACTTCGGCCGCAACGAACTCGAGTTCACGTGGGAGAAGCTGGACAAGGTAGAGTTGCTCCGCTCTGAGGCCGGCCTCTAGTCTGGATTGTCCCGCCGACTGTCCTCGCGTGGTAGGCACACTCCGTGTGCCGGATTCACTGAACATGGTCTCGGCACACGGAGTGTGTCTACCACGCTGTCTGAAACAACATGACCTACGCCCAAGTCCTCATCGACCGCCCGGCCCGCTCTTTGGACCGGGCGTTCACGTATGCCGTCCCTGACCACCTTCGCGACCGCGTGCAGGTGGGCAGCTACGTGCTCGTGCCTTTCGGCAAGCAGCACCTGCCCGGCTTCGTCATCGGCTTCACCAGCGACAAAGGCGCCTACCAGGTCAGAGACCTCCACGGCCTCCTGCTGGACGAGGCGCTCTTCGACGAATCCCTCGTCGAGATTGCCCGCTGGCTCTCCGACCGCTATCTCTGCACGCCCGCAGACGCCCTCCGCGTGCTGCTGCCGCCGGGCAGCTCCCGCAAGATCCGCAAAGTGGTCCGGCTGACCGACACTGGCAAAGCGCCCGAGGCCCTCGAGACCGTCCGCCGCGCGCCGAAGCAACGCGACGCCTTGCAGGCGCTGAGCGAACTGGGCGGGGAGGCAGAGCCAGAGGCTGTCCTTCGCGCTATAGGCGCCCAATCTGCGCTTCCCAACCTTCAGGCCAGCCTGACCCTCATCGAGACGGAGCCATCGCCGAAAAGGGCCTCTGCCGTCACGCTCTCTTCCGTCGAGGCCGCCCTCGGCGCCTTGCAGGACCGTGGCCTGGTCGAACTGCGTCGCGAGCTTGAGCGCCCTGCCGTCCAGCCGCTTGAGCGACAGATCGTGACCCTTGTCGAGAGGGAAGAGGTCTGGGAAGAGCTGCTCGAAGACCTCCAGGAGCGTGCTCCGCGTCAGGCCGAGGTCATTGCCGCCCTGCTCGCCAGCTCGGATGGCACCGCCGCCGTCGCCGAATTCTCCCGCCCCGCCGTTCAGGGCCTTGCGAAGAAGGGTTACGTCACTGTTTCACTCGAGACCCTCGACCGCGAGCCCGAGGCCACGGACTGGGAAGGCGCCAGCGTCGACGCCCTGCGTCTCAACGACGCCCAGCGCGCTGTCTTCGAGCGGGCCCGCGCGGCCATGCAAAACAACGAGCACTGCGAACTCCTCGTCCACGGCGTGACCGGCAGCGGCAAAACCGAAGTCTACCTGCACTGCGTGGACCTCGCCCTGCAGATGGGCAAGACCGCCATAGTGGCCGTGCCTGAGATCGCTCTCACCCCACAGATGGTCGGCCGCTTCAAAGCTCGCTTCGGCCGTCAACTGGCGCTCCTGCACAGCGCGCTCGGCCAGGGCGAACGCTTTGACGAGTGGCACCGTGCTCGCCGGGGCGAGGCCCGCATCGTCATCGGCGCCCGCTCCGCGATCTTTGCGCCCATTCCTGACCTGGGCATCATCATCGTGGACGAAGAGCACGAGAATGCCTACAAACAGGAGCAGCCGCCGCGCTACCACGGTATCGAAGCCGCCCGGCAGCGCGCCCGCGTCTCGGGCGCCGTGCTGATGCTCGGAAGTGCCACGCCGGCCCTCGAACGGTATTACGAGGCCCTCCAACCCGGGGGCCTGGAGCTTCTCAACCTCCCCGCGCGCATCGACGACCGGCCGATGCCTACCATAGAGGTCATTGACCTCCGCGGCGAAACCCTTCTCGGCACCGGGCAGAGCTTCAGCCAGCGCATGCTTGACGCCCTCTCCGACCGTCTCGCGGCCAATGAGCAGGTGATGCTCTTCCTCAACCGCCGCGGCTTCTCTACCTTCGTCATGTGCCGCGAGTGTGGCTATGTCCTGCGCTGCCCGGAGTGCGAGATATCCCTGACCTTCCACTACCAGGGCCGCTCCTGCACCTGCCACCACTGCGACTATGCCCAGCATGTACCCGAGCAGTGCCCGAACTGCGAGGGCTATGAAATCAAGTTCGAGGGTCTGGGCACCGAGAAGGTCGCCGACCAGATAACGCGCGCCTTCCCCGAGGCCGTCGTTGCCCGCATGGATCGCGATACCATCGGCCACAAGGGTGCCTACGGCCGCATTCTCAGCGCCTTTGCCGCCGGTGAAGCGAACGTTCTCGTCGGCACCCAGATGATCGCCAAGGGTCACGACTTTCCAGGCGTGACCCTCGTCGGCGTCCTCAACGCCGACACGGGCTTGTACCGGCCTGACTTCCGTGCCGCTGAGCATACCTTCCAGGTCCTCACCCAGGTGGCAGGCCGCGCTGGCCGCGCCGACAAGCCCGGTGAGGTTCTTGTGCAGACCTACAACCCCAACCATTACGCGATCCTCGCCGCCTGCCGCCATGACTATCTCGGCTTCTACCGGCAGGAACTGGCCGGCCGCGAGCGCAACGCCTACCCGCCCTTTATCAGCCTCGCGCGAGTAGTTTTCGCCGCGGAAGACGAGAATCGGGCCGTTTTGGAGGCGCGGAAGTTCCGTGTGGTGTTGCAGGAAATGGGAATGCCGGCGTTGGAGGGGCGCGAGTGCTTCCTGGGCCCTGCCCCAGCGCCGCTGAAGAAGTTGCGCGGCAAGTACCGGTATAGTATTCTACTAAAGGGCCAGAAAGAGGCGCTCCCCGATCGCGTCCGCGAGGCTCTCAGCCGTCACGGAGACGCCCGGGATGTGACCATAACGGTGGATGTAGACCCCGTTGATATGATGTAGCACCCGCGCCTGTGCGCGGCGTAGGGAATGGAATCATGGCATTACGCGACATACTCATCTGTTCAGACCCAATCCTTCGGAAGAAAGCCCCCAAACTGCGCGAGGTGGACGACGAGACGCGGCAGCTACTTGATGACATGGTCGAGACCATGATCGAAGCGCCCGGCGTCGGCCTTGCCGCCCCGCAAGTGGGCGAGTGCAAGCGCTGCATCGTCGTCAGGGATACCTCCGACGAAGAAACCGACAAGGTATACAAAATCATCAACCCGCGGCTGCGGATGCGCTCCGGCGAGCAGACCGCCTACGAGGGCTGTCTCAGCCTGCCGACGCTTCATGCCGAGGTGACACGGCCCATGCGGGTGAAGATCACCGGCCTCGACGAGAACGGCGAGCCGGTCGAGATCCTCGCCGAGGGCCTCACTGCCCGCGCGTTCCTCCACGAGATGGACCATCTCGACGGCATCCTCTTTGTGGACCGTGCCGATCCCGAGACACTCGCCTGGCTGGTGCCTGACGAGTCCGAAGAGGACGGCTATCGCATGGAGGACACGACCATGGAAGAGATCATGGAAGCCTTCGAGCGTCTCCGTCAGCGTAAAGCAAGGGAAGCGTCCAACCCGTCCTGACAGGCCCTCCCGCCCGTTTCACATACCCAATCTACAACGTACGCCCGGCCTTCCTGTCGGGCTCCGATCCTACCGCAGGCACCAACCATGCGAGTCCTCTTCTTCGGCACCCCCTCGTGTGCCGTCCCATATCTACAGGCCATTGAACGCGCCGGGGGCGAAGTCGTCGGGGTAATCACCCAACCTGACCGCCCACGCGGCCGCAGCGGCGCGCTATGTCCGCCTCCGGTCAAGGAAGCAGCCACGGCGCGCCAGTTCTGCGTCCTGCAGCCCCCCGACTGCCGCGACACGGAATTCCTGCAACAGTTGGCCGACCTGGAGCCGGATATACTCCTGGTGGTAGCCTTCGGGCGCATTCTGTGCCCGAACCTGCTCGCAATTCCACGCGTGGCCGCCCTGAACGTCCACTACAGCCTGCTGCCGGCGTTCCGCGGGGCTGCGCCTGTCCAGCATGCGCTCCTGGCGGGCCTGGAGGAAACCGGCGTCACACTCCAGCATCTCGCGCAGGAACTCGACGCCGGTGACATTGTGGCTCAAGCCACGCTGCCCATCGCCGAGGATGACAACACCGCAACTCTCACGGACCGCCTGACGCAAGTTGGTGTTGATTTGGTACAGGAGTGGTTGCCGCAGGTGTTTTCGGCAACCGCACCACGAACCGCGCAGGATCACGCCCTGGCTACGCTCGCGCCGCGTCTGAGCAAGGCGGACGGCCGTATCGCCTGGGAGCGTCCGGCTGTTGAACTCTGGAACCTCATTCGCGCCGTTAGTCCCTGGCCCGGCGCTGTCACTGCCTGGCGGGGACGGCGATTGCTTGTGCGCCGCGCACGCGTTGCCGAGACTGACAAAGAAGGTCTACCGGGCCATGTCATAGAATTGCCCGCTGAAGCAAGCCGGGGCCTTGTCGTGGCCACGGGTGCTGGAGCGCTTGAAGTCCTCGAAGTGCAGCCTGCGGGCAAGCAGCCCATGCCCGCTGCCGACTGGCTTCGTGGCGCCCGCCTCACGCTCGGCGACCGCCTTGAATCCGTCAAGATTTAGCCTCATCCATACTTGCCTTTTACTG
>JBDKRC010000002.1:0-18006 GCA_039683575.1 Armatimonadia bacterium
TCGTCGCTTCGCTCCTCAGGATGACACGCTGGTTGATGGGGCGGCGGGGTCAGTGCCCCCTCCCACAGTGGCGGCGGGCGAGCCGCCCGCCCTACTGGTTTGGGTTAGCGCCAATAGGCGCTACCCCTGACCCTATCGGCAGCAACAGGCTCATTTTGCGGAGGTAGATCGTGGCTCTTACTTACGAACTTGATGATCTCCTCAAACAGATGCCGGATCTGGGAGCGTCGGACTTGCACATCCGGGTCGGCGAGCCGCCCATGATGCGCATCCACGGCGACCTTCAGCGCCTGGACTACCCGGTGTTCACACACGACGATGCCAAGGACCTGATGTACCCCCTGATGTCGCCCGCGCAGGTCGACCGCTTTGAGAACTTCAAAGAGCTCGACATGGCGCACGAGGTGGAGGGGGTGGCGCGTTTCCGCGTCAACTGCTTCCACCAACAGCGGCACCTGGGCGCGGTGATGCGAATGATCCCCATCCGCATCAAGTCCATCGAAGAGCTGGGGCTGCCGCAGATTCTCAAAGAATTTGCTGATCTGCCGCGTGGACTGGTCCTGGTCACCGGTCCTACCGGTTCCGGTAAGTCCACCACGCTGGCGGCGATGGTCAACCACATCAACGACAGCCGCAAAGCCCACATCATCACCATCGAGGACCCGATCGAGTTCGTACACGAGGACCGCAAGTGCATCGTCGAGCAGCGCGAGGTGGGGCAGGATACGCATGAGTTCTCGGACGCGCTCAAGCACGTCATGCGGCAAACTCCGGACGTCATCCTCGTCGGCGAGATGCGCGACCTCGAAACCATCGGTCTGGCCATCACCGCTGCAGAAACGGGTCACTTGGTGTTCGCGACCCTGCACACCACTGACGCGATGCAGACCGTGGACCGCATGGTTGACGTGTTCCCCCCCCAGCAGCAGCAGCAGATTCGGATGCAGCTCGCAGTAACCCTGGGCGGCGTCATCTGTCAGTCACTGCTGCCGCTTAAGGAAGGTCACGGGCGCGTGGCCAGCTTTGAGATCATGAAGGCGTCGCCAGCCATTCGCTCGGTCATCCGCGAGGGCAAGACCCACATGATCTATAACCTCATTCAGAGTGGCGCCGAAGAGGGTATGATCGTTCTGGACCAGTACCTGGCTGGTCTGGTCAAGAACAACATGGTCGAGTACGAGCATGCGCTGGCGAAGTCATCGTATCCCCACGAATTCGCGCGCCGTTGCGGCATTGCCGAGTAGGATAGTTCGGAGCGGGCTTTATACAACGGAGGTCTGTTTATGGCGGCCTATGATCTCGAAAAGCTGCTACGCTTCTCGGTAAAGCAACGAGCCTCAGACCTTATCATCAAGGCTGGACAGCCGCCGATCTTCCGGATTCATGGCGACTTGATCCGCATGGGTGCTGAGCCGATCAGCCGCGAGGATGCTCGTGAGATCTCGATGAGCGTCCTCACGCCGGAGCAGGTCAAGCAGTTTGAGGATGCCCTGGAATTGGACTATGCCCACGAGATTGCGGGCGTGGCGCGCTTCCGCGTGAACATCATGCAGCAGCGCAACCGCATCACCTCAGTCTACCGGACCATCCCGTTCCATATCCAGACGATGGACCAGCTCGGCCTGCCCTCCATCTGCAAGCGCTTCTCGGACTACCCTCGCGGGCTCGTGCTCGTCACGGGGCCTACCGGCTCGGGCAAGTCCACCACTCTGGCGGCGATGATTGACTATATCAACCGCGAGAAACCGACCCATATTATGACCGTCGAGGACCCGCTCGAATTCCTGCACACCCCGCAGTTGGCCCTCGTGAACCAGCGCGAGGTCGGTTCCGATACGCTGAGTTTCCCGAACGCGCTAAAGTACGTACTCCGCCAGGACCCGGACGTGATCCTGATCGGTGAGATGCGCGACCTCGAGACCATTCATCTGGCCATCTCTGCCGCGGAAACTGGCCATCTTGTCTTCGGAACTTTGCATACCACTGACGCTGTTCAAACCATTGACCGTGTTATCGACGTGTTCCCGCCCCACCAGCAGCAGCAAGTGCGCA
The DNA here is from genome assembly GCA_039683575.1 of Armatimonadia bacterium. Taxonomy (GTDB): domain Bacteria; phylum Armatimonadota; class Zipacnadia; order Zipacnadales; family UBA11051; genus JAJFUB01. Next base: position 2,053 of record JBDKRC010000002.1, read on the forward strand.
TGCAGCTATCGGTTAACATCGTTGGCGTGCTTTCCCAGGCGCTGATCAAGACTCGGGACAAGCAGGGGCGCGTGGCGGCCTTCGAGATCATGGAAGCCATCCCGGCCATCCGGAACCTGATTCGTGAGGGGAAGACCCACCAGATCGGTTCCTCGATCCAGACTGGGCAAAAGCGCGGCATGATGACGCTGGACCAGTCGCTGGTGGAGTTGGTGGCCCGGGGGATTGCAGACTATGAGTCTGCCCGCGACAAGGCGCACGACTACGATGCTTTCGACGAGATGCTGGAGCGACGGAAGGCTGATGGCACGGCGGTGGCGGAAGTGGCAGGCTACGAACAGGGCTATCAGCATATCGCCGACGTACAAGAAGAGCAGTAGGAGCTGGCGGACCGTCTGAGGCAGATCGTGTCCCGGTCTGGCCTGAGCTAGCTGCCTCACGGTCTTAGAGCTCACGCCGCAGTTCTCGCTGTGGCATATCACGGAGGAAACATGCCCCCCAAGCCACGAGTGGCCCGACAGATCAAGGCGGAGTTCGACGTATACGCTTTCCTGGCAAAGTGGTCGCGGACCGTCCTGCAATTTGCCATCATCGGTTTCGTTATCTCGCTGGGCTACATCCTGTACGCCATGTTCAGCGGGGTACTCAACCAGGCGAGCAGTGCGTCCGCGGGTGACGTGGCACGGCTCGCGTCGAATATGCGGATTATGGGGCAGGTGCTGGCGCTCTGCAGCTTCGTCGGGGCACTCGCGTTCGTGATCCTTACGCTCAGTGAACTGGCCTTTGCAGTGGCCATAGGTGTCGTCGGCGTCGGACTCATGTTTGGGATGCCGATTCTGGTTGCGACCAACCTGGCCCAGGCCCCCCCCGCCGTGGTGGCGGTGATCAACGAATGGACTCGTAATGCCGGGATGGCGATCTTGTTGATCGTCGGCCTGCGTATTCTATACGAGATTGTGGAGACGCTTCGGACGGCGGGGGCCCGCCGCAGGGAGCGCGAAGAGCGCGAAGAGGAAACCGGCCTCAAGAAGACCAAGAAGTCGATCAAGCCCGCCATCTGGTCCCCCTGTTGGGGATTGCCGTACTGCCACGATGCCGTTAGAGAGCAGTGCCCCGCGTTCAAGGCCCGGCGGTCGTGCTGGCGCTACGGATCCGGATGCAACTGCGACCCGAGCCTGATTGAGCGATTGATCCGTTCCGGCGCGCTGGATACGTCCAAGGGGGCTTCACGCGCCAGTTCACGCGAGAAGGCTGCCCAGGCTGCGTACGTGCGCTCGGACCTGCAGGCCGATGCCCCGCTGAAGACAGCGGAGCGCACCATTCCGTGCAGCAGATGCCCGATCTACCTCGACCACCAGCGGCAGAAGTTCAAGATCGTTAACCCCATCGCCATCATCGCGACCATGGTCGCCATGGCAGTGCTCTATGCGCCGCTGAAGTTCATCTACTTCCAGGTCGTGCGCGGGATTGCCGGGCTGGCAAGCCAGTTCAGCTTCCACAATATCGACCCGGGGACATGGTTCAAGTACCTGGAGACGCCTGCCCTGCAGGTATTCTTCTTCATTATCGTCGGACTTCTCGGGCTGGCCTATGTGCTCAAGTTCGTTGAGTGGGCCATTTTCGAGAAGAAGCTGTAGGGCAGGGAATAGGGAACAGGTTTGCGAAACGACAACGTCAATGACGTTGCCGTTCCCGCCGTCATGCCGTCTGCCGTAGGTGCGCGGGCGTCTCGCCCGCCTCCGCGCCGTTGCCGTTTCCGAAACCTTGACCCTGAAACCCGCCCCCTGCCTCTCACGCCTTCAGGACGTGCAGGGGAGTGAGACGGGCCACCATTCGCCCCAGGGCGCACTCAATGGCCTTGAGAACCGGTTGGCGGCCGCGGTACTTCTGCTGAACGTCGTGGAGGTCCTGCACCAGTTCAGTCGTGCGCTCTTCGATAGTGGACATCTCGAAGTAGCGTTGATCGCCCACCTCCAGCACGCGCAGCACGTCGCGCAGATGCGGGATGGCATATCCCGCGCCGTGTGGGATGATGTTGGCGCTTTGCAGCCTGTGCAGTACGCCCAGTTCCTCGGCGCGCTGCCTGAAGCCCAGTGCGTCAATCACCGGCTCAGACAAGTTCGGCATGCCCTCGAAGAGGTAGCCGGGCAGGTCGCTACGCACCATGATCGGCAGCAGGCGGCCGTCCGGGTCGAGGGTGTCCTGGCACCCGAGCAGGATTGCGTTGGGCCCCTGCAGGCCCTGGTGGGTCGTATTGGCGATAAGGTCGAACTCGCCGAAGCAGTGTTCGGCGGCGATTCTCCGGCGCTCTTTGGCAAAGATATCAGCACGCTGCCAAAACTCAACAAAGGCGGGCACGTGGTCGTCCAAGAGCACATGCAACTGCCCCCAGGGAGTGTCAAAGACGCGCGCCTGTTGGCGCAGTGTCTCTGAGTGGTCCCAGTAGGATCCGGGGCCTAGAGCGCTCTCTGCGGTCAGTTCAGGGCAGGAGCCGTGCATGACGAAGGCGTAAGGTGGCAGGGAGACGTCGGGTACCGTCGCGTGCAGCTTGCAGATATCTATGAAATGGTTACCGCGGGCGAAGTCCCAGTGGATCTCGACCCCCGAAATCTGCAGGCGGCGCTCTTTGAGACGATTGAGCTTCTCGATGACCGCAGAGACATCCGGCAGCTCATTCAGCCCTCCCACCAGCATTCCGCAGCCATTGGGTTTGACATCCAGGATCAGGAGCGGACGGTCACCGTCCCCCCAGAGAACCTTGCCACCGTACCCGAACCCCGCCTGCCACCTGGCGGTATTTCTTGTAATAGTCATGTCAGGACTTGCTATAAAAGTGGCGTCGGCTGGGTATCCTAGTTGCTGCAGGACGTGGTTCGTCTTCGCCAGACCATAGACCATGTTCGCGACGCACAGGCGGGCGGCGCTATCGTCCAGACCCGTGGAGAAGATCAGGCTGCGGGCACGTTCGAGCGCTGAGTGAGGTGTATTGGAGGACATACCAGCCAGTTCGCGGTTCGATGCAAATCTCCTGCCGCCTGTAGTAGTGAATCTGGGATTTGTGGAAGAGGTCTGGAAGGAGGGGATGGCTAATGTACCATGCACCACGGCAGACACTGCCGGTGCAGATGCCGATCATGCCCCTGAACTCCGTACTGTTCCCGGGTATGCCCATGCCGCTGTTTCTCTTTGAACAGCGCTATCGCAATATGATAGAATGCTGTCTGGAGGAGGAATCGCGGACCTTTGGGGTGGCGCTGCTACGCGACGACCCCCTCGGGCTGGGGCAATCGACACCGTGCGAAATCGGCACGGTGGCGACCATTGTGCGGGCGCTGGAGCTGGATGAGGGCGGAGTGCATGTCATGGCGGTGGGGACGCGGCGGTTCAGGATGCTGACCCTGTTGCAGGACGAGCCCTACCTGACCGCAAGCGTGGAGCTTCTGGACGATGAAGAGCAGGGCGCGGCGCCGTGCGAGTTGCTCGACGAGCTGCGGGAGATGTTCGAGGAGTACCTGCGGCTGCTGCTTCAGTTCATGGGCCAGACCGACATGGAGCTCAGTATTCCCGACAGCGCGCTGCGCCTCTCATACATGGTAGCGGCCCACCTCGGGTGCCCGTTGCAGGCGCGTCAGAGGCTTTTGGAGATGGATAACCTCTCCGAGCGGCTGGTACACGAAAAGCAGTTGCTGGAGAGCGAAAGCGCCGAGTATCGGATGCTGCTCACGGCCCGCCGCAAGCATGATCGGATGATTGAGCGAACCAGCAAAGAGTTGTTCTCAAATAACTAAAAGGTGGGGGTGGAAGGCCAAATGGGATCACTGGTTGTTATAGTATGTGGTCCATTTGCCGAAGTGGTATCTGGAGGTTGTTCCTAGTTGACCAGTGATTCCGGTGCATTCCAGGTTCTCAAAGAGAAGCTGGACAAAGTAATAATCTCATGTCAGCAGCCAGAGGAGCGCCGTATTGGCTTCGGCAACATTCGTCACGAGTACTGTGAGTGGTGCCGCGACGACCAGTCCGACACCAACATCGCGGTAATCTACGAAACGCCCGGCGGCTCGACCACGCAGATCAATGTGACCTACAACCACAATACGGGCGAGTTCAGCTACCTCGACAACGATCTCGAAAGCACGATTACGACGCAGGACCCGCAGCAGGTGCTGGTGTACATCGAGGACCACATGCGCCTGATCCCGGGCAAGCGTCTGGTCCAGATCGAGAAGACCATCGACGGCTGGCTCTCTCAGGGCAAGGGGCGCAGCGAGATCTTCGCCGAGCTAAACAAGCTCCTGCAGACCGAGTTCCTCGGCGGGCGTGTCAATAACAACGAGCTCAAGCACGGCATCCAGCACCTGGTGAAGGTAGCACGCGGCAACGGCAGCGCCGACTAGCTCGTCCCCCCAGAAACGCGTATGGCGCGGCTCTCGTGGCCGCGCCATTTTGCTAGTGCCCTCAGGATCAACCCGCTTACCGGCTCCGCTGTCAGTCGCCCGCTGCTTCCTCTGCGGCTGGCAGCCCCGGGGCCAGTTCACTCCCCATCTGCCGGGCCATCGTGTCCACGGGCTTGAGCTCCGGCAGGTCCTCTTTCCCCGTTACCCCCATATCCTTGAGCTTGCGTGCCGAGACGAGTAGTTGCCGCTCCAGCGATCCCACGGCCTTGTTGTAGGCGTCAATCGACCGGTCGAGATTGGTGCCGACACTGCCGAAGTGGCCCGCAAACACGCGCAGGCGGTCGTATAGCTGGCTGGCGAGGTCACGCACCTCCCGCGCATTCTCGGCGAAGGTCTGCTGCTGCCAGCCATAGGAGACCGCATACAGCAGGGCGATGAAAGTCGAGGGAGTGGCCACGATCACCTTGTTGAGCCAGCCTCTGGCGATCAGATCAGGGTCGGCTTCGACAGCCGCCGCGAACAGCGACTCGCCGGGGATGAACATGACGACGCAGTCGGGAGAGTTCTCCACTTTCTCCCAGTAGCGCTTGGCGGCGAGGCCGTCGAGGTGCGTGCGGCATTGTCGCGCATGGTCCTGATAAAGGCGCTGTCGCGCCTCGAGGTCTTCGCACTCCAGGGCATCGAGGTAGGCATTGAGCGGTACCTTGGCATCGACCACGATGCTGCGGTTGCCAGGCAGGCGGATGATCATGTCCGGCCGCTGCGCCCCGCTGCCCGCTTCGAGATGCTCCTGTTCGGTGAAGTCGCAGTACTCGCTCATGCCGGCGAGCTCGACAGCATTGCGAAGCTGCATCTCGCCCCAGTGCCCGCGCACTTCGGGGCGCCGCAGGGCGCTGACAAGCCGGTTCGTCTCGCGTTGCAGTCCGCTTTCGGCTTCGGCCAGGGCCTTCAGGCGCTCGTCGAGCGACGCGTACGCCGTCTGACGGCGGAGTTCCATGTCCTTCAGGGCCACTTCGTATTTGCCCAGTAGCTCCGCCAGCGGGTCCACCATCCCCTTGATGGCCTGCTCCTTGGTGGCCAACGTCCCCTCTGCGGCCTTGCTCAGGCTGTCGAAACGCTGCTGGGCCAGGCGCAGGAACTCCTCGCTGTTGCGCGAGATCGCCGTCTGCGACAGGTCTGCAAAAGCCTGCCGCATCTTCTCGGAAAGCTCCTGCTCCACCGCCTGCAGCTTGTCGCGCTCTTCCAGCCGGGCATTCAGGCCCGCCGCCTCACGCTCCAGGTTCAGGACGCGCTCCTCGTGCTGGACTGCGGCGACCTGGGCCTCCGTCAGGCGGTTTTCAAGGTCCTGGCGGCGCGCCTGTTCAGTGCGCCCCCGCAGTTGCAGGCCAGTGACCAGTCCCACCACCAGGCCCAGGATCAAGGATACAACGGCAATAACGGCTTCCACGGGCTCGACTCCATTACGGTTTGATTGCGTAGCAGTTCATCATGCTACGGAAGAACGGCGGCGACTTGATCGCCGAGACATCCTGCCCCAGCACGCGCTTGAGGCGCAATGCAGCGGCCAGGTACGCGAACTGCAGGGGCTGATACCACCGGAAGTACGGCGTGCTCACGTACGGATACGTGAACTGCTGCACGGTGAACCCCGCCTTGTCCAGGAGCGCCCGCAATGTGCGCGGAGAGAAGTCGTAGAGCATCTGGTCGGGCGCGAGGAGGCGGAAGTTGCCCCGGAAGCAGCGCGCCGCCGGGCTGGCTATGTTGGGGGTCGCACTGATGATCAGCATGCCCCCCGGCTTGGTGATGCGAAATGCCTCCCGCAACTGACTCAGCGGGTCAGGCACATGCTGCAAGACGCCGCGCATCTGCACCACGTCAAAGAAGTCCTCGTCAAAGCCGACTTCGCTCAACTGGCCGACAGCCAGGTGGGCAAGGCTGTAGCGATTGCGGGCCTGCTCAATATAGTGGCGCGAGACGTCCGTGCCGTAGACCTCGAAATCATCTCGCAGCAGGCTTAGGAACTCTCCGGTACCGCAACCGATGTCCAGGAAGCGCCCTCCGCGCCGGCGACGCAGTATCTCCGCCCGCTCAAGCCGGTACATCGCCTGCCGCTGGCGCAGCAGCTGCGGCTCCTCATGGGTCTCGCTGTATTCCTCTTCATACGAGCCCATAAGCACCGCGAGCGCCGGGCGGGGGTTCGTATAGACCAGCCCGCACTCAAGGCAGCGGACGAGGCGCGCACCGCGCACCTCGTCCCAAAGGCCCGTGCGGCGGCTACCACACAGGTTACAAGCCACTTCCTCGCGCTCAGTCTGCAACGGGAGTTACTTCACCCCCAGGGCCTGCAGCTTGAGGATCTGCTCGGCCACGAGCCAGCGGTAGACGTCAATCTCGCGCGGCTCCCACAGGTTGTCATACTTGTACTTGGGCTGCACGCGAATCTGGTCCCAGATCCACTTCAACTGCTTCTCTGCGTCAGCCGCCCCTCGCGCCCACTTCCCACCGCGCGCCTTGGCATCGGCGATCTTGCGCTCCAGCGTGTAGATGTAGCGATAGTCGTCATAGCCCTCGCGGTAGGCTTCCCAGATGGCAACGGGGATGGGACGGCCGTTGTCTTCGGTGCGGTTCATGAAGTCGGACATGCTACCGCTGAGGTAGTTCCAGGGGTCACCGACGTCCGCGCGGTAGATCCAGGGGATCAGGGCAGTGAAGCCTGAGCGCCAGAACCCGAAGCCGTACGTCATGCGCGCGCCGTTGACCGGCGTGTGGTCGTTTTCGCCGCTCACGTGGTTGGGATAGCACCAGTAGTCTACACCGGGGTGGGCCTTCTTGTCGGCCAGAAGCTCGTCGCGCCAGGGCAGGAAGGGCTGGGTGCACCAGACGTCCACATATGGCTTCATCGGCGCGAAGCCCTCGTTGGTGGGATCGGCGGTGACGTACGTCCGACCGCCGCCGTTGCGGACGCCCTTGAGGGTCTCGACCATGAAGGCCACGGCATCCGGCTTGGAGGAGGGCTCGTCAATCGGGTAATACAGGAAGTCGGGCCAGCCACGCTTCACGCGCTCGGTCTCGATGGCCTTGACCATCCGCGAGAGTTCCTCGGCATACTCCGGCGGAGGCAGCTTGACGTTGCCGATGTGCGAGCCGAGGTCATCACCGGTGTACTTTTTGTATACCGCGCCGGCCGAAATCCCCACTACCAGCGGGAATTTGCAGTTGTACTTGCGCCAGCGATCAATCTTCGTCTGCATGAGGTCGAAGTTGAACGCAAACACACCCGGCTCACCAGGCTTCTCGGGGGAGGTGCCGAGTGACGTGACCACGTTGCGGGTTCCGTGGGCGATCAGGTCCTGCATCTCAGTCTCGGACTTGCGCAGGTAGAACTCCTTGGAGACGTCGTCCTTGGCGCGGCTCCAGTCGTCGAGCGGGTCGCGGTAGTAGATCCCGTAGAGCTTGGAGGGGTCCTCCTGCAGCTTGATCGGAAGCACGCGTAGCAGCACCGGGATGTCCTGCGGCGTCGAACCCGCAGGGGTGAAGGTGATGGTGCCGCGGTACATTCCCGGCTTGGCCGTCTCAGGGATGCGGACAGTGAGCCAATACCGCGCGTTCTGCTTCTCAGGCAGCGGTTCGTTGGGGTCGTATGGCATCAGCACGTCGGGGACGACGCGGTACTGGTGCAGCAGTGAGTAATTCGGCTTGGCGTACATGTAGCGCACGCGGCGAATCTCGATCTGCTTTGCCGGGATGACGCCGTTGGCGGTCTTTAGGTCCGATACGCGCACGATAGCGCCCTTGAAGGCGCGCAGCGGCCACACGATGAAGTTCAGCGGCTCGAACTCGCCGGGTGTGGCGAAGGCGCGCAGGCCGGGGTTGATCTCCTGCGGGATGGGCACAGTGTCCGGGTACACGACTTCAGCCCAGTGGCGCGTGTGGACGAGATAGCCGCGCTTGGTGTCGGTCTCAGAGATCGCGGGCCACGGCGTCGCGTCGGGCCGCTGATCAAGCGTCCACTTCTTCTGCTCCTCTATCGGCAGGAACTCGCGCAACTGCTTCTGGGGCGCGATGATCTCCTGCTGGACTTTGCTGCCGTCGGCGTCCTGCCAGAGACCGATTGCGGCAATCGCGAAGAGGCTGCGCGGGGTGAACTGCAGCCGTACCTCGCCATTGGCAGCGTCGGCATCGAGGTAGATGTCGCGGAATTGGTGGCCGTTCTCGAACTGCACGGCGCGGCTGGCGCTTGGGGACTTGATTTCGAAGTCAAAGACCTGTGAGCGCTGGACTGTGCTGGTGCCGCAGAGCACCCAGACGTGGTACGTTCCCGGCTCGACTTTGGCGACGAACTCGGCCGGCTCGGCGCCGATGAAGCCATCCTGGGTCAGCGGGGTAGTCCACATGGGTGGCGGGACCTTGCCGCGACTGCTCTCTTCATACTGGGTGTAGGCCTGATCCCTGGCCTGCAGCTTGGTATCTGCCGCAAAACCGGCCGGATTGGCCGGGTACAGCGTTTGTGGCGTGATCTGGGCAAACCCATTCTGTACGGCTGACTTATCGGTGCCCAGATCGAACAGATAGACCTTCGCCATGGCCATCTGGCAGAGGGTCAGCAAAAGCGCGCCTACGATGAGTACGGTAAGGGTGCGATTTCTCACTTTGCGTCCTCCTGCCAGGGGCTGCTGCTCAGCATCACGCGGTACGGCGGTGACTGCTGGTCCCCACACTTGAATTTCAGTTCATAGGCGCCGGGAGCCAGGCGGTTGGGGAGGGGAAGATAGTAACGCCGCTTGCCGCCTGTGGCGTTGACCCGGCCAGTGGACGCCGTGTGCTTGCCGCTGGAGAGCTCCCACACCAGCTCCATCTTCTCATCGGGCTTCATGCCGAGAAGATGCAGCGTCGTGATGAGATAGCGACTGCCTCCGAGTACCGCATACTCCGGCATGGCCGTCTCGGCCATGACCGGCTGCGTAAAGCGGATCAGGGACATATTGTCGAACCAGAAGTCCAGCTTGTCGCCGTGCTTGTAGTTGCTTTCCGAGATGTAGAACTGGATGCCGGTGCAGGGGTCGCAGCCGGGCAAGTCAGCGATCGCGATCCGGTAGTCGGTCCACTTGCCCAGTTGGAGTTCCGTCAGGGGGCGGGTGTAGACGCTCTTGCCGTCCTTGCCCTTGAGGATAAGGCCGAGGGGCTCAGCAGGCAACGAACTCCGCGAACTCTCGGCGAAGATGCTGAACTCGAAGAACTCGTACCGCTGCCATGCCTGCAGGGGCTCTGGGAAGGTCCGGAGCATCCGCGGCCAGCCGACCGGGTAGTTCTTCTCTCCTGTCTCCCAGTTGACGTCAATGTGCAGGCGGAGGGCGGTATCGCCCTTCAGAACGTGCTTCTTGTCCACTGTGACCACGGCCTCGGCTGGTTGCCAGGCCGCTGCCTCGGTGTCAGTGCCGTCGTCGAGCACCAAGCGCTCGAGCGGTCCCTCTTTGACGGGCTCACGCACGGGGGGCTGGGCCCATGCCAGCGCCGTCGTCAGCAGCGCCAGCGGCAGCCAAAACATCCTCTGCATCTCATACCTCCGGCCAGATGATAACGCCGACAGGTTCGCCACAAACAGGGGCACGGCCTTCATGGGCAAAAGAAAAGGGCGACGGAGGGTATTCCTACCGTCGCCCCTATCAAACAAGCCCTGCTCAGACTACTTCAGGCGAGCCACTGCCGACTTGGCTTCCTTGACCTGCTTGGCGTCCTTACTGGCAGTGATGAACTGCTGGAACACGGGCACTGCCTCAGCCTTCTTGCCCTGCTCGGCCAGGATCCAGGCCTTGCCACGCAAGGCGAGTTGGTCCTTCGGGTTCGTCTTGAGGCTGGCCTCGAAGATCGCCAGCGCCTCGTCATACTTGCCGGCGTGTTTGGCGTTAATGCCATCGCGTGAAGTCGCACCTGCGGGAGCCGCGGCTCCCCCGGCACTGGGTCCACCGGGGCCGCCCGGGCCACCAGGACCGCCGGGTCCACCCGGTCCGCCAGCGGGAGGTCCACCGGCTTCGGGTCCACCAGGGCCGCCAGCAGGCGGTCCACCGGCTTCGGCTCCAGGAGGTCCTCCGGGGCCACCAGCGGGAGGTGCACCAGCTTCCGGTCCACCCGGTCCACCAGCAGGGGGGGCACCGGCTTCAGGGCCACCGGAAGGCGGGCCGCCCGCGTCCTTGGCGGCCGGAGCCGCGCCGTCGGGACCAGCGGTTGCGCCCTCGCCGCCACTTTCATCCGTCTTCTTGCCACCGAACAGGCAGCCGCTGAGCAGAGTCGTCAGCAGCGCCAGCACGACCACTACGACCAGCAGAATCCGTGCGTTCACGAGTACTTCTTCCCTTCATCGAAGTCTGTGAGGCAGCGACTAGAATCACTATGGAAGACCCATACAACAGCATTTTTCTCCGGCGACGGGTCAGGCACCTTCATCAGTTTTTCGGGAATTGTCGGTGGTTCGTGAGGAATGATCAGTGGTGACGGGTGAGGACATAGGCGGCGAGGCTGCGAAGGCTCTCGACCGCTGGTGAAGGGGCCAACTGGCCGAGTGCTTCGGCGGCCTCGTTGGCCAATCGTGCGGCATACTCCCGGGCATAGGCGCGCCCACCAAGCTCAGCGGTCAGCTCCGCCGCCGCTCGCGCCGCTTCATCATCATGTGGCGCGGCTCTGAGCAGTTCGAGTAGCGCTGCCCGTTGCCCGGCGTCAGCCTCGCTGAGCGCCTGGATGACCGGCAACGTCCAATGACCCTCGCGCAGGTCCTGCAGCACCGGCTTACCCAGCGCTCCCGGGTCACCGTACAGGTCCAGGAGATCATCAACGATCTGGAAGGCCAGTCCGAGCTTCTCGCCATACTGATGCAGACTGCGAGTAGCGCTGTCGTTGCCAGCCGCAATCGCGCCGATCTCGCAGGCAGAGGCCATGAGCGCGGCAGTTTTGCCGCGTATGTTGCAGAAGTACTCATCCTCTGTCGGGCCGTTCTCAGTCTCTGTCAACTCGGCCTGGCACATGTCAACGACTGACTGCGCAAGCACGGTGAGTGACTGCCGGCCCAGGTCATCGGCCAGGCGGCGAAAGACCTCGGCGACGAGGAAATCGCCCACGAGGATCGAGGCACGGTTGCCCCAGCGCTGGCGCACTGAGGGCCGCCCGCGGCGTTCGGTGGCCTGGTCTATGACATCGTCGTGAATCAGGGAAGAGAGGTGGAGCACTTCAACGGCTACCGCCAGATCCACCGCGGCAGACTGATCGCCACCTGCGGCGGAGCAGGATAGGAGCGCGAGAATGGGGCGCAGGCGCTTTCCCCCGGCCTGCAGCACATGGCGGTAGATGACCGGCACCAGACCGCCAATCTGCTCGGGGATGAGGTTCTCCAGGCGACGTTCGACCTCGACCAGAGCTGACGCCACTGGCTCAGCCAGGATCGAGAGCGCCTGGTCGTGGGTTGCGGGTGAGACGGGGGAAGGCATTAGTCCGGGTTCTCCTGTATGAGGAGACCGTTTCCCGGCAGGTAGAAGCAGAGGGTCTCAAGCTCACGCGCGAGGTCCACGTTGCGCAGGTTGACCCCGGTTGGCACACTAATCAACACAGGAGCGAAGTTCACAATTGCGCGTATGCCGGACTTCACGGCGAAGTCAGCAGCCTCCTGGGCTGCTACCTCGGGCACGGTGAGGATGGCAATCTCCACACCGAGATCACTGACAAACTGCGGTAGGTCTGCGATGTCCTGCACGTGCAAGGACCCAAGGCGCAGGCCGATGCGGGAAGGGTCATTGTCGAAGATCGCCACAATGTGAAAGCCATGCGCGGCGAAGCCGACGTAACGGGCGAGGGCGGAGCCGAGATTGCCGGCGCCGATGACGATGGTGGGGCGCTGCCGTCGAACGCCGAGGATGTCCTGGATGTGGACCCGCAACTGCTCAACGTCATAGCCGAGCCCACGGCGGCCGAACTCGCCGAAGTAGGAGAGGTCCTTACGGACCTGAGAAGCCTTCACACCGGCCCAGGAGCCAATCTCAGCGGAGGAGGCGTTGATCTGGCTGCGCCGCTCCATCATGCCCAGCACACGCAAATAATCGCAGAGACGTGTGACAGTTCCCTCGGGTACCTGGCGTTTTTGTAGAGGCATAGTGGTGGCCTATTCGCGTAGGACGGACGTCTCCCCCGTCACCGAGCTTACTGCACGCCGACAAACTCTCCGGCGTGCCGCGCGATCTCCAGCAGCGGGCCAGGGAATACGATGAGCACCAGCGTCGCCACGAGGCTTACCCAGATCACAAAGGTCAGCCCGGCGGGGCGCTTGGGCAGAGTGGTCTCGCCCTCGACAAAGAACATGAGCCGCGCGATGTTCATGTAATAATACAACGAAATCGCGCTGTTGATAATCCCCACGACCGCCAGCCACCACCACGTGCCGCTCTTGATGGCGGCGGCGAAGAGGTATAGCTTGCCTACGAACCCGGCCGTAGGCGGCAGGCCGGTGAGTGACATCAGGAACACGATCATGATCAGCGCGTACATGAGCGAACCGCGGGCGAGGCCACGGAAGCTCTCGATCTCGTCGCTGCCCTGGTTGTGCGCCACCAGCAGCAGCATCGCGAAGGCGCCGAGGTTCATGAAGAGATAAGCTACGAGGTAGAACAACACCGCCGGCAGGCCCCAGCCCGACTGGCTGCCCGCGGCGACGATACCGATCAGGAGATAGCCAGCGTGGGCGATTGAGGAATACGCCAGCATGCGCTTGAGGTTGGTCTGGCGAATGGCCAGCAGGTTGCCCACGAACATCGTTAGCGTCGCCAGGATGGCGACAATGACCTGCCACTGCGGCAGCAGGGCGGGGCCGACGGTGAGCAGGAAACGGGCCAGAATGGCCATTCCAGCGGCCTTGGGGCCGACGGAGAGGAACGCGGTTACGGGCGTTGGCGCCCCCTCGTATACGTCTGGCGACCACGCCTGGAAGGGTACCATCGCAACCTTGTAACCAAGCCCCGCCAGCACCATCATGAGTGCCAGAGCATTGAGGGGCGAGATCACGATATCCTGAGGCATGAAGGCATACTGCGCCATCGTCGGGTAGGACGACAACCGGTTGGCGAGCGTGGCGAGGTTGGTTGAACCCCCGAGGCCATACAGCAGGCTCATGCCATAGATCATCACTGCCGAGGCGGCGGCGCCGTACAGGAAGTACTTCAGAGATGCTTCGTTGGACTTGCCATCGTGCCGCAGGTACCCCGCCAGCACGTATGACACCAAGCTAACGAGTTCGAAAGCCAGATAGATGGTCACCAGGTCCACGGCTCCCGCCAGGAGCACCATCCCCAGCAGCGCGAAGAGGAGCAAAGCGAAGTACTCGCCGTAGGCGTAGACGCGGCGGAAGAAGTCGGTGGAGATGATGACGATCAGGATGCCGGTGGCGGCGAACAGCAGCTTGAAGAAGACTGCGAAGCTGTCGAGGCTGTAGCTGCCCCAGAACTCCGTCTGTGGCATGCCGGCAGGATTCCACTGCCGCAGCGCCAGCAGTGCGAAGACGGCCAGGCCGAGGACGGTGACAACTGGCACCGCGCGCTTCTGCTCGCGCCCCAGGAAGAGGTCGAGCAGCAGCACACCAACCGCAAGCGAGGTCAGGAAGAGTTCAGGATAGAAGAGACTCAGGTTCTGTACAGGCATGTGAGAGCCATTTGTAGTGAGTGGTGCGGCACGCCTCGCCTCTCACTGTTTTCCGTTTTCTGTGTTCTGTTTTCGCCGTCTCTAGCGGATGAAGGCTTGTGCCGCCTGGGCTGCCGTGCCCATGTTGTTGACCAGGGCGAACATCGCCGTGTTGATCATGTTCAGAATCGGCTGCGGGTACAGGCCAAAAGCCAGCATCAGGACGCAGAGCGGCACGATAGCGGCCAGTTCGCCACGGTCAATGTCAGGCAGACCGACCCACTGGCGGTTGAGCTCGCCGAGGAACACTCGCTGCATCATCCACAGGAAGTAGCCGGCGGTGAACACCACGCCGAGCATGGCGATGCCGGTGATGATCTTCATGGTACCGAAGGAGCCGATGAAGACCAGGAACTCGGCGACGAAGCCGAGCATGGTGGGCAGGCCCAGCGACGCGAAGGAAGCCATCATCATGAGTCCGGCATATACCGGCATCTGCTTGGCGAGGCCGCCGAGTGAGTTCATGTCACGGGTATGGGCGCGGTCATAGATGACGCCGACCAGGAAGAAGAGGGCGCCGGTGATGATCCCATGGCCCACCATCTGCAGCACCGCGCCATTGAGGGCGGTGACGCGGCTGAGAGTATGGGTGTCGCCAGCGCCGATGAAATGGACCGCCGCGGCAATGCCGAGCATGACATAGCCCATGTGGTTCACCGACGAATACGCGATGAGCTTCTTGAGGTCTGTCTGGGCCATGGCCACGAGCGCGCCGTAGATGACGCTGGCCAGCGCCAGCAGCGCAACAACCAGCGCAAAATAGCGGGAGGGCCCGGGCAGGATCGGCAGCAGAATACGGACGAAGCCGTACGTCCCCATTTTCAGCAGCACGCCCGCCAGAATGACGCTACCGGCGGTCGGTGCCTCCACGTGAGCGTCGGGAAGCCACGTGTGGAAGGGGAAGAGGGGGACCTTGATGGCAAACCCCAGGAAGAGCCCCCAGAAGGCCAGTACGCCGACCCAGAAGTTCCCCGCCAGCGGGTTCTGCTTGGCCAGCTCCAGCATGTCAAAGGTGTGCGGCGTGCTGTAGAAGTACAGTGCCAGGATCGCCAGGAGCATCCCCAGGCTGCCTACGAGGGTGTAGATAAAGAACTTGATGGCGGCATATTCGCGGCGCGGGCCGCCCCAGATGCCGATGAGAAAGTACATCGGGACCAGCGACACTTCCCAAAAGACGTAGAACAGGAAGAAGTCCAGCGCGCAGAAGGTGCCGAGCATGCCCGTCTCGAGCAGCATGAAGAAGGCCATATACTCCTTAACGCGGTAGGTGATGCGCCAGGAGTAGATCACACACAGGAAGGTCAGGAGAGTGGTCAGCAGTACGATTGGGTACGAGAGACCGTCGACGCCAAGGGTGTAGTTTACAGTGAAGCCGCCGGCGGAGAACCACAGGCCGGGCCCCTCGCGCATTTGCATGCCGGCGTCGCCGGGGATGAAGGCGGTGAGAGCCAGGAGGGAGATGACGAAGACCAACGCCGAGAAGATGGTCGCGGTCCAGCGAATAGCGCCGACGTGCCGCTCCTTGTCAAGGCACAGGATCACGATCATCCCCAGAAGGGGAAGGAATACCATCAAGCTTAGGAAAGGTATCGTCATGTAAGTCCCTCTGTCAGGACGTGGAGTGGCGTATGGATAGTCACGTTCCAAATACGTCTGGCATATCAGGTAGCACGGGCGGCTCGCCCGCGTGTGCGGCGGTATCCCACAAGGCGCGGGCGAGCTGCCAGTAGTGCCTCACAAAAAACCTAGACACCTTAGCTGGGCCTTTGTGGGCTGCTCCCAGAGCCGTTCGCGCAGTTTTAGCCAGACATTTCTTAGACCGGTCACGCGGCCCTGCTCGTCGGGCTGC
>JBDKRC010000003.1:0-41231 GCA_039683575.1 Armatimonadia bacterium
TCCTACCGGCGAGGCTTACGCCCCCTCCGGTCCGATCACCCGCGCAAACTGCTGGTGGTAGAGCGTCGCGTACAGCCCTCCTGCCGCCAGTAGCTCCGCATGGGTGCCGCTTTGCACCACCCGCCCCTTATCCAGCACGATGATCTTGTCCGCGTTCAGGATCGTGGACAGCCTGTGGGCGATGATCAGCGACGTCCGGCCCTGCAGCAGCTTCTCCAGCGCCTCCTGGATCAGGTACTCGCTGGTCGCGTCCAGGCTGCTGGTGGCCTCATCGAGCAGCAGCAGCCTGGGGTTCTTCAGGAGCGCCCGCGCAATCGCCAGACGCTGCTTCTCGCCGCCCGACAGTCGGAAGCCACGCTCGCCCACAATAGTCTCATACCCGTCCGGCAGTTCGCTGATGAAGGCGTGGATGTTGGCCGCGACGGCCGCCGCGACGACCTCATCCTTCGTCGCCTCGGGGCGCGCGTACAGCAGGTTGTCACGAATGCTGGCATGGAACAGGAACGTGTCCTGCGTAACCGCCGCAATATGCTCGCGCAGGCTGTCCTGGCTCACCTCCCGCAGGTCACGGCCATCAATGGTGATCCGCCCCTCGGTCGGGTCATAGAAGCGTGGCAAGAGGTACGTGATCGTGGTCTTCCCCGCCCCGCTTGGCCCCACCAGCGCCACCCGCTGACCCGGCATGATCTCACAGCTGACATCCTTCATCGCCCGCCGGTCCTCCGGCTCAGGCGCAGCCTCCTCTTCGTCCGCCTGCTTGGCCGGCCTGATGGCGCGGGGATACTCAAAGCTCACGTGCTCAAAGCGGATATGCCCGCGCATGTCCCCCAGGTCCGACGCCGCCGGCGCATCCTCCACGTCTGGCGCACGGTCGAGATACTCATAGATGCGGTCAAACACCGCCAGCGCGCCCTGGATGTTCACATACACCTGCGCGAGCTGACCGATTGGCCGGTACAGGTTAGCCAGGTACGCCACAAACGCGATGATCGTGCCCACGCTAAGCACGCCCTGGATGGCTCGCAGGCCTCCATAGCAGTACACCGCCGCCGGGCCGATCACGCTGAACACTGCCAGACACAGAAACAGCCACCGCCCCGCCATGGCCTGCTTGACGCTGAGGTCCATGACCTCGCGGTTGCGCTCCGCGAAGATATCGGCATCCGCCGACGTCTGCCCAAACAGCTTCGTCAGCAGGATCCCGCCGATATTCAGCCGCTCCTCCATGAAGGCCACCAGTTCCGCCTGGTGCTCCTGGGTGAGCTGCGACAATCGCCGCCGGATGCGGCCCACATACCGTGTCGGGAGATAGAACGTCGGCACCACGATAATGGACAGCAGCGCCAGATAGGGGTCCATCCTGAAGATGAAGAACAAGGTCACAGCCAGCGTGATGATGTTGCTGGCGATGGACACGACCGTCCCGGTCGCCACCTCCTGCACCGCCGCCACGTCGTTGTTCAGCCGCGAGACGATCTCTCCGGCGCGCGTGACCGTATAGAACCCCAGCGACTGCCGCTGCAGGTGCTGATAGAGCGAATTGCGCAGGTCATACATGATCCGCTGGCCAACCCGCATCGCCAGATAGTTCTGCAGCAGCCCGATGAGGTTGGTGGTTACTGCCAGACCCACGATGGCTCCTGCGAGCCAGTACAGCAGCGGCACGTCCTTGTGGGGGATTGCCTGGTCCAGGATCGCCCGCACCACCTGCGGGGAGAGCGCCGTCAGGTATGCCGACGCGGCAATACAGACAAAAATGACGGCCCACTGCCACTTGTACGGCTTGAAATGCTGCAGCACCCGCTTGACCAGCGCCCGCGTGATCTGCACGGTCGGCCTCTCGGCAACGCCGAACTCCCGCTGCAGCCCGAAGGTGCGGTTCATTCCCCCCAATGACTTGAAGCCCCCTACTCCGAAACCTCGCATAAATGTCTGCTTCCTTACATCCCAATCTTCTTCGCGTGGTAGGCACACTCCGTGTGCCGGAACTCCTGTGCTAGGTGGATCCGGCACCCGGAATGTGCCTACGACGCGTTTCTCAGTTCCCCGTTCCCTTCCGCAAACTCTCGTGCGGCCCCACCGGAACCAACCCTACCGGGGGATACGCGTTGTCGATCGTGTCCTCTGTATCGTGGACATATTCCCACAGCCGCGCCAGCAACTGCCGCCTGACCTTCTCCAGCTTGGGCTCATCAATGATATTATGCATCTCCCACGGGTCTTCTTCCAGGTCATAGAGCTCATCGAAGTCGAAGCCGTTGAAGATGTACTTATACCGCCCCATCCGCATGATCCGCTGGCTGTAGTACAACTCCACGCCGTTCATCTGCGTGAACAGCTCCTGCCGCTGGCCATCAGCCTCCTGCCCCGTCAGCAACGGTAGCAGGCTCGTGGCATCAGTCTCGGGCAAGGCCTCAGCCCCGCCCATCTCCAGAATCGTCGGGCACAGGTCCAGAATCCGCGCTATCGACCCGATCTCCCGCCCCGGCTCCGCAATCCCTTGCGGCCATCGCATCAGAAGCGGTATGTGGTACGATCCCTCGTAAGGCGCCACGCCCTTGAGGAAGAGCCCGTGCTCGCCCAGCAGGTCCCCGTGGTCGCTCGTGCGGATGACCAGCGTGTTATCCGCCTGCCCGGTTTCCTCAAGCGCCTGCAGCACCATCCCCATGAACTCGTCCATCATGGCGCACAGGGCCCAGAAGCGGCTGATCGAGAGCCTGATCTGGTCCTCGTCAAGCTGGTCCCACAGCATCCGGCGCTGGCGCGTGTACACCCGCGGCCTGTCGCTCATGTCATCGCGGAAGTTCGGCGGCAGCGGCACTGTCGCCGGGTCTATCAGGTCTGCATAGTCCTCCGGCACCACGTACGGGTCATGCGGCGTCACCCAGCCCAGGTACGTGCACCACGGCCGCCCCTCTTCGGCCAGGCGGTGGATCATGTCCACCGTATCCTTCGTCTGGCGGTACTCCAGCGTCTCACGGGAAGTCCTGGGCGCGACCCCCGACAGCAGCGAATCCGGCCACCCATCACGCGGCACCCAGACACAGTCGTGCAATCCGCCCTTGGTCTCTGCGTCCCGCGGCCCCGGCGGCGGCCCCTCCCAAGTCACCCGCCCATGCGTACCCGTCGCGGTGACCTGCCCAAACTCCTCCCAGCCCCGGTCCTTCGGGTCCTCCTCGGCGCTGACGTGCCACTTGCCGGTATATCGCATGACATATCCGGCCTCCGCCAGGTTCTCTGACCACGTCCGCACACCCGGATAGAGCCCCCGGTGCAGAGCGGTCGGATTGCTGACATTGTTGAAGACGCCATGGCGGCTAGGGTACATTCCCGTCATGAAGCTGGCCCGCGAGGGGCAGCAGTGCGTACAGACCGTATAGGCGCCTGTGAAGCGCACTCCCTCCTCCGCCAGCCGCGTGGCATTCGGCGTAGGACAAGGATGCGCCGGATCAAGCACCTCCGCCCGCTCGTGATCAGACATGATGATGAGGATGTTCGGTCTATCGGGCATCGGTGTACCTCAGTAATCCGCAAGCGCTCTGGCCGTTTCCGCTGTAGGGCGGGGGCTTGTACCCCGCCGCTCGGGCTATCACAGATAACGGCCGGCGGGGTACAAGCCCCCGCCCTACAGACACCTCACCGCCCAAAGAAGGAACTCTATCACCGCACAGCGAACCTTCTCGCCGCCCCTTCTGAGGGCAGCAAGCGAACTAGACAGGTGGTGCGGCGTCTCCATGTCCATGAATACTTACGGCAAAACGTGGCTCTGCAGCGTGATGCTGCTGTTGGCGGCCTTTGCGCTTGGCGGCTGTCCGAAGCCGCAGCCCCCGCCGCCGGTCGTGGACCAGGCCTCGCCCGCGCCGCCACCCCCTGCCGCGCCGGCAGACACGACTGCGCGCGAGAACGCGCGCGAGGAGAGCAAACCAGTGCAAGGTGACAAGACGGTACTCGTGATCAAGACGGACAAGGGCGACATCACTGCCGAACTCTTCGACAAACAGACCCCCATCACAGCCGGCAACTTCCTGCTGCTGGCCGAGGAAGGCTTCTACAACGGCCTGACCTTCCACCGGGTAGTCCCCGGCTTCGTGATCCAGGGCGGCGACCCCGAGGGTACTGGCGCCGGCGGCCCCGGCTTCACCATCCCGGATGAGACCGGCAAGGGCTTCAAGCACGAGCGCGGCATCCTGTCCATGGCCAAGACCGCCGCCCCCGACAGCGCCGGCAGCCAGTTCTTCGTCATCATTGGCCCGCGCGAAGCCGTCAGCCACCTCGACCGTGACTTCTCGCCCTTCGGCAAGGTAACCGAGGGCATGGACGTAGCCGACAAGATCAGGCAGGGCGACAAGATCAACGAGATCGAGGTCAAGAGCGTCTCCCCCGACGCCGAGGCCGCCCGCAAAGCCGCCAAGGCCGCTCGCAAGACGAAGTGAGCTCGTCATGCTGAGGAGCGGCGGTGAGCCCGCCTCTTGTCATGCTGAGGAGCGCCGTTTGCGACGAAGCATCTCCGCCGCTTACGCTACATCGAAAGCCCATACGAAGCATCTCGCGTCATTCCGGCGCGAGATGCTTCGCTTCGCTCAGCATGACAGGGTTTCAGTCGCAACCGGAACATGTCTCGCAGTTGAGTCCGGCACACGGAGTGTGCCTACCACGCGGCGACTATCCGCACCCCTCCGCATGGCCCTCCAGCGCCTTATACGTCGAGTACGGGCACCCCTGCGTCATCGTCAGCTTCCCTCCGGGGGGCGCCACCGGGCTGCAGCCGCACAAGAACGCCCGCGGGTCCTGCCCTAGTTCATCCTTCAACTCATCCCACATCTCCCGCGACTCGGTGCTGAGGAAGAGCTTCACATCCTGGTTCCACCGCCGCGCCTCGCGGATCAGGTGCTGGTAGATCTCCTTGCGCACGTGGTGCGGGAAGGGCGCAACCACATTCCCCTCCATCTCCTCCGCCGCGTCCTGCGCCGCCTTCACAAACTCAGGATCAAGCATCTCGAGCCCATCCAGCCGCTGCCCCACTGCCTCCAGCGACATCCACATGATCACACCAAACCCCAGCGACTCGGGCTGTGAGACCTGCAGCGCGTACTCGATGGCCCTCGCATACTCCTCCCGCCAATTCCGGATCGGGATGGTCGGCTTGAACTTGTACCGCACCGACACTCCCATGTCGTTGAGCTTCTTACCCGCGTCAAACCGGTCAAAGGCGTGCCCGGTTCCCTTCTCGATGTCCCGCGCGATGGTC
Source organism: Armatimonadia bacterium (assembly GCA_039683575.1). Taxonomy (GTDB): domain Bacteria; phylum Armatimonadota; class Zipacnadia; order Zipacnadales; family UBA11051; genus JAJFUB01. Next base: position 5,249 of record JBDKRC010000003.1, read on the forward strand.
TCGGTTGTTATGCTGAAGATGCCGATGAGCCGCTCGCGGTTGGGCAGGTCCGCGATCCAGTCCACATTTGCCCCCGCCGAGTGGAAGTACCCGTAGCGGTCATGCTCCGCCAGCTTTTTCAGGAACAGTTCGAAGGTGCCGTGCTCTGGCTCCAGCGTGATCTCATCGCCGCTCCAGCCGATCATGCGGAAGCACTTCTGCCAGGGGAACTGCGCGATGGTCCGGGGTACGACGACATCCATGTATTCCTCGAGATTCGTCGCGACGGTGATGTAGGCACCGCGCTTGCCGAACCCACAGTACCGGCACCCATGCGGGCAGCCGACCATCGTGCCGAAGTCCCACGTCGGCCAGCACACCCGGTTCTGCTGGTAGTCATTGGCGTACCTGTGGTACTCCTGGATCGGCTTGAAGTTGCCGAGGATGTGGTTGATGACCCCCTCCGGCACTCCCTCGCCAAGCCGCGCCATCACGTCATCTATCGGCTGCGGCTCCTCAGCCACCGACAGCTTGGTGAACAGCAGCGGCCGGAGATACCCCGCCGGAACGTCGTCCGGCTTCTCCGCCTCCGCCCAAAGCGTCACCAGCTCTCGCGCCACATCCCCCATGTTCCCGTCATTGATCCAGACTATCTTACCATCCGCCGGCGTAACGGCCGCCAGCATCCGCTCCATCCGCCGCACCTGCCGTGGGTCATCCTGAACCGACTCGTGCGCATAGACCTTCAGCGGCCGCAGTGGGTACATAGAAACCTCTTTCCTCGTGCTTTACGCTTCACGCTGTGCGTCATGCCTGACGGCACCCATAGCCACCCACATATTGTCATTCTGAGCGAAGCGAAGAATCTCTCCCGCTTCCGCACGCACGCGGAGATTCTTCGCTTCGCTCAGAATGACAGTCCTTTACCGCCATACCCGTTCCCGCCGTCAAAAATGTATCTTCCCAATCTTCAGCCGCCCGCCTCTGAACAGGTTCACCATCAACACCGCCGTCGCGATCGAGTATAGCTTCGCCTCGGCGCTGTCTGCCCGTGAGGTCAACACCACCGGCGCCGCCGCCCCGACCAGCACTCCCGCGCTCTTTCCGCCGCACAGGAATGCGAAGGACTTGCTGAGGATGTTCCCCGACTCGATGTCCGGGCACACCAGAATGTCGCAGTCGCCCGCCACCTCGCCACTGATCTTCTTCACTTTCGCCGCATGCGGGTCTATGGCATTGTCCAGCGCGAAGGGCCCATCCACGATACAGTTCGGGAACTGTCCCCGACGCGCCATGGCCCCCAGCGCCCCTGCCTCCAGCGTCACCGGCATCTTCGGATCAACAAGCTCCACCGCCGCCAGCACGCCCACTTTTGGGCACTCGATCCCGAAGCAGTTCGCCAGGAACACCGCGTTCATGATGATGTCGGCCTTGGTCACGAGGTCGGGCGCGATATTCATTGCCCCATCGGTGACGAAGGTGAACTTGCCGCGAAAGCCAGTCTCCAGGATGAAGACATGGCTCATGATGCTGCCGGTCCGCAGGCCCTGCTCCTTATTCAGAAGCGCGCGCAGGAAGTCGTCGGTATGGATCTGCCCCTTCATCAGGATATCCGCGCGTCCCTCTCGCACCGCCAGCACCGCCTGCGCCGCCGCCGCGAGGTCATTGGGCTGGTCCACGACGTCCGCCTGTGACAGGTCCAGCCCCACCTCCGCCGCCTGCGCCTCAATCTCCCGCGCCTTGCCAAAGAGCAGCGGCCGGGCGATATCCGCTGCCAGCGCATCCCTGACCGACTCCAGCACGCTCGCCTGCTCGGCCACAGCGACCGCAAGGGTCCGCACGGGGTGCTCTTTGGTGTGTTCCAGTACCTGCTCAAAGGTCGTGATCATCAACGCCTCCCTGCGTATTCGCCCTCCGCCAGCGGCGGCCCGTCACCCATCTTCACCCGCACCTGCCACGGCCACCTCTCACCTCGGACCCCAAACCACTTCACAACGTCCCCCACATACTTCTGCGCCTGTGCCTTGCTGAGGTCCTTGCCTGGTATCAGGTGCATCGTCCGCAGCGGCACACACGGCGGCGTCTCGCTGAAGATCGTGCCCTCAAAGCTGGTGCTCAGGTCCGCCCTCAGCGCCTCTACCACCACCTGCGCCCGCAAGCGCATCGCCAGCACCCGGTCAACCGTCACGTAGCCATACACGCCCATCACTACAAGCAGCGCCATCAGCGCGGCCATGGCCCACTTCAAAAGCCCCAGCCTCTGCCGTCGCGCCTTTAGCAGCCTGTACCGCGCCACCCACCGCTCCGGATCAGCCGCCTGCCGCCGGAGTCTCGCCCGCAGCACCTCCACCGCCGCAGACGGCGCATCAAGCGCCGCTGGATTGGCGTAGGCCATCAACAGGATGGGCAGCAGCAGCACGAACGCTCCCAGAACCACACCACTCAGGGGCGCCAGTGCATACACGATCATCGCATACATCAATGCCAGCGACGCCAGCGGCGCCCAGATGAACCACCGGTTTCGCGCCCCCTGCAGTAACTCCGCCTTCTCCGGCACGTCATCCGGGAGGGTCGCGATGAAGCGTTCAGAAACCCACGCCGCCAGCCACACTATCGCCACAAACTCGACCAGTACCGGGATGACCTGCAGAAAAGTCCTATTGATCTCGTTCAGAAATGCTGACGGCATCTACGCTCTCTTGAACAGTCGAATGATGGCCCCAACCAGCTTCCCAATTCCGGTCACGATCCACGTGACCGCCATAGCAAAGGGTCAGCCATACTCAGCATGGTCAAGGCTGCACGACGGCCCCTCGGACTGTTGCTCTTTCTCTTCATGTTCGTCCATCGCTACCACTCCGCCACTTCTTATTCGGTTTCACGCAGCAGCGTGGGCGGCTCGCCCACGCCGGCTCTACCTCGCCCTCTTCCGCAGCCGCTCCACCACTTCTTCAATCACCCAGTCCGGTGTCGAAGCCCCCGCCGTCACCCCCACTTTCCCAACTCCCGCAAACCACTCCGCCTGCAACTCCTTCGCCGTCTCGATATGGTACGTCGCCGTCCCAGTCTCCGCGCAGATTTGCGCCAGCCGCGTCGTATTCGCGCTGTGCTTGCCGCCGATGACCAGCATCAGGTCCACCTCGCGCGCCACGGTCAGAGACGCCTCCTGCCGCTTAGTGGTTGCATCACAGATCGTGTTCGCGACGCACAACTCCGTCACCAGCGGCAGCAGGTCATGCACCAGCGCCTGCAGGCTGTCGAGCCGCTGCGTCGTCTGGCACACCACTGCAATCTTCTTCTGGAGCGTCAGGTTGGCCAGGTCAGCCGCCGACTCGACGATAATGGCTTCCTCGCCGGTATGCTCGGCGATCCCCCGCGCCTCCGGGTGATCCGGCTCCCCCAGGACCAGCACCTGGTAGCCCTCAGCCTGGTACCGCGCCGCCTCTCGCTGCGCCCGCGCCACAAACGGGCACGTCGCATCCACCACCGTCACTCCCCGCTCCCGAAGCTCGCAGATGGTCGCCGGCCCCGTCCCATGCGTCCGCAGCATCACTACCTCGCCCTCGCGTACGTCCTCCACATTCTGCGCCGCCCGCAACCCCTCGCTCTCCAGCCGCGCCACGACTTCCTTGTTATGGATCAGCGGCCCAAGGGTCGCCCCGTTGCCATGCTGCGCAATCGTCTCCTCGGCCATCTTCATGGCCCGGCGCACCCCAAAGCAAAACCCGCCCTCGCTAACCAGCACTATTTCCATTATCTGCCTGTCCTTCTCGCGAATGTGTCCCCACCCAGTAGCGCGGGCGGCTCGCCCGCAGCCGTCCACCGTTGCCGTTGCCGTGTGGAGCGCGGGCATCCTTGCCCGCAGCCGTTATCACCGAGCAACCATCATCCCTCAGAAACTCGGATCATGCGGCGGCACCACCGGCCTTACTGGCTCCGCCTCATAAGGGACGAACTGGAACGCATATAGGTCGGCATCTTGCATCCGGAACCGCAGCCTCACCGGCCTGCCCGCCAGCCCCCGCAAGTCCCCGCCATTGCCGTTCCAGCGCACGATATGCCGCAGCGTGTCCCCGCGGATCACCGGACAGTCCTCCAACGCGTACCCCTCAATCACCGTCCCGTCGGCCTCCTGCACCTCCACCTGCACCCCCGCCGCGCCGCCGGTCTCCACGTTCAGCGCCAGACACCCGCCCTCAAACACCAGTGGCTTGGTGACAGACTCCCCGCCGCCAAAGTCCGCATGAGCCGACACAAACCCATCGAGCCGCAGCGTATAGCGCCGTACCGCCGTCCCGATCCCCTCCCAATAGTCCTCGGTTGCATACAGCGACAGCTCAGGCGGGCAATCCGCCGTCTCCGAGGGCGTCTCCAGCATCCCCCAGAACACGAAGTTGTCGCCATAGACCCAGCTTCCACGGCTGCGCGGCCCCGGCCGGATGAACGCCTCCGACCACCTCTGGAAGCTCACTCCGTCGCGGCTGCTCATGAAGACAGCATCAGTCACGACCGTACCGTAGCGCGGGTGTACCGCCGCCCGGGCCATCCGCTCGTCCGTCCCCGGCAGGTCCAGCGTCGCGTTCGACCACCCGAGGTCATTGTAGCGCATCGGAAAGCCCATGAAGATGTGCGGCGCGCGGTAGTATGGTTGAACCTGGTTGGTGTAAAGCTGCTGGCGTGGCGCGCCGGGGTAGCTCAGCCACTCAAAGTCGGAGAAATGCAGGGGATCACGTGAGGTCGAGGTGCGAATGTCGCGGCAGCCGTCGCGGAAGTCCCGGTGGTACTCCCGGTACTCCGCGCGTACCGGGTCCCAGAACAGCAAGTTCTGCGAGTCCAGCGCCCCGTCGGTGAAGATCGGCTCGGTGCTCAGCAGTCGGAAGTTCACCCCATCCCCTGATCCCATCAAGTACATCCCATGGGGCTTGCTGCCCACCACTGCCATCTTGTACCGCTCATCCGCCGGGCAATCGGGGTTCGCATCAAGCAGCACCACGGCATGGGCCGGATCTGCCCCGACTTCCTCCGCGGTCTGCTGGGTCATGATTATGTTGTTGGCCCGCGAACCGTTGAACTCGTGCAGCCCGAGCTCCGGCCGCCGCCAGTTCAGGCCATCCTCGCTCTCGGCATAGCACATTACCTGCGGATGGTCCTCCCGCGCCTGCGCCGGGGGGCCGCTGTGGCGGTAGTGCAGCCCGTGGTAGTACATCCGGTAGATCGGCCCGTCCTTGAAGATGGACTGGTATGCCGACGCGTTCCCCTCCCACGGCGCATCCGTCCGGAACACGACCTCCCGCCGCACCGGATGATGCAGCCGCAACGCCAGATCCCCGGACTTGGCCTCCATCAGCGACTCGTCCACCAGCAGTTCCAGCCGCGACCCGATCTGCACCGGCTCCTGCGTCGTCACTGCTACCACCATCCCTGTTGCGTTTGGCGCACCAGTTGCCGCGTAGTGCGGGCGTCTCGCCCGCCGCCGTTCAACGGGAGCGCGAATCGACGTCTGCGTTGCAGGGCATCCTGCCTGCTCCGGCCGTAGGTGCGCGGGCATCCTGCCCGCTCCGGCTGCCTCCGGCACCGCCCACCTGTCGCCCAAAATGGGGACGGAGCCTTCGCGCCGGTATTCACTTGGTCAGCACCGCCAGGCTAACGTCGGCGCGAAGGCTCCGTCCCCCATTTTGGCCACCACGCGTTGCCTGACGCCTACTTCCGCCGCTTTACAATGAACTCCGCGAAGCTCGTCCACACCTCGGCCCGTGGCAGCCTCTCCGCCGCCCTCATCGCCCGCTCACCCACTTCCTCCGCCCGCCGCTGCGCCGCTTCCAGCCCCAGCAGGTCCGGATACGTCGCCTTCCCCGCCTCCGCGTCCGCCCCCACCGGCTTGCCCATCTCCTCCGCGGTGCTCGTCACATCCAGCAGGTCGTCGGTGATCTGGAACAGCAGCCCCAACGCCTCGGCATACTCGGTGATCGTCGCCAGCCCCTCGGCGGGCGCCCCGGCCAGTATCGCCCCCGACCGCGCTGAGAACATGATCAGCTTCGCCGTCTTGTTGAGATGGATGAACTCCAGTTCCTGCTCGGTGTAGGGTCGGTGCTCGGTCTCGATATCCAGCGCTTCGCCCACGATCAGCCCTCGCGGGCCGGTGAACTCCGCGAACTCCCGCACACACTGCACTACGCGCTCCGGCGGGGTCTCCGCCCGCTCGGCTTGCCGCGCCACCCACTCAAACCCGTGAATGATCAGCGCATCGGCCGCCAGCACCGCCGTCGCCTCATCGAAGGCCACATGGCACGAAGGCCGCCCGTGCCGCAGGTCCGCGTTATCAATGCAGGGCAGATCGTCATGCACCAGCGTCGCGCAGTGCATCATCTCGATGCCGCACGCCGTCGGCAGCACCAGTTGCGGGTCAAGCCCAAAGGCCTCTGCCGCCTGCATCGCCAGGAACGGCCTCACCCGTTTGCCGCCCCCCACGGCATGCCGCATCGCCGCGGCGATCTGCGTCGGCACCTCGTCCACACGCGGCAAATACTGATCGAGAGCCGCGTCTACCAGCTCCCGCGTTGCCCCCAGGGCAGTCTTAACATCCACAGGCATCGTTCCTTCGTTTGGGGTACTCAAAAGCCGGAGTATCATCTTGAATGGTGGGAGGGGTCTCCAGACCCCGACGGAGCGAACAGAGACCTGCGTCACGGTTCGTAGAATACACACCTCAGTGCGCGTAGGTCGCTTCATCCCTGAACCGACGCGGGGTGGGAGCGGGTTCGAGGACGAACCCGCCTACGCGGTGTGTGGTTTGTGGTCCGTAACCTGTGTCACAAAATCGGGGTCTGGAGACCCGTCCCGCAGTAGTAACTGCCTCACGGGGTATCGCCGCCGGAGCCGATCAGGATCTCCTGCGGCTCCGCCTCGGCCACTGTCTCTTCGCTCAGGCTCCGCCGCCGCGCTTCCCGGTCGTTGTACATGGTAATCTCCCACCGCACGCGCTTGCGCCCCGGCTTCCCCGGCGACACGGTCTTCTTCGCGCCCTTGGGCAGAGTCTTGCTCGCCGAGCGCTTCACCGGCGGTGGAACCTGCTCGGTGGTCACGCACTGCTTGACCGTAACCACCACCAGCCCCGGCGTCCTGAACAGCACGTTCACCTTCTGGCCCACCCGCAGGTCTTTGCCCTCAAGTTCAGGGTTAAGCTGCCGGAACTCCGAGAGCGTCAGCCCATGCTGCGCCGCAATCTTGTCAGGATACTCGCCCTCGCGCACCTGATGTATCTCCGGCTGCGTCCGCGCCGAATTCAGCCGCGCAGCCGCCTCGGCCTCATCGGTCAGTATCTGACTCGGTACCGCCGTGCAGGGCCTAATCGTCGGCTCCGGTCGCAGTCTCGTCGCCGTTACCACGGCGTCCGTCGGCGCCCTATAGCGCAACTTCAGCCGGTCCAGCACGTTCAGCGCCGTCTCTTTGGTCGGGACGATGACCAACTGCACGCCGGCATTCTCGATCGAGCACGCCTCCTTGACCACCGTAACCTTTGGCTTCAGCACCTCCACAGCCTCGCCAACCGACAGCAGCCGCCCGTTTTCCACCGGCCGCGTGACGTCCTCCCACTTCTCGCGGAAGGTCGCCTGGCCTGGCCCGCCATCATTGGCCTGCGCCAGTAGCCGCTCGCGCACCGCCATCGCCGCCTTTTCGCTACGCACCATGGCGGCCACCTGATCATTGATCAGGATCGCGCGCCCAAGCTGCGGAGCCTTGGCGAAAAACAGCAGCATCGTCAGCATTCCGATCACCAAAAGCGCGGTAATCAGGCACCAACGATACAGGCGCACCAGCCCCTGCGCCCTGTAGAGCTTACGTTCTAGTAGTTGAGGATCGTGCATGTCGGTTCAGTCGCCGAGCACGGCGTGGTTGCCGGCCCTGCCCCTACCTATTCAACAAAATCGGCCCAGATGCCTCCTTGGGCACCTGGGCCGATCCTCATCAGTGTCTCATCTGCCCCTGCCGGCCAGTGCCGGTTCGGGCTTACTTCGCCAGCAGCTTGAGCAGCTCCGCCTTCGCGAGGTCCACCTGCTCATCATGCCACTTGTCGAACTTCAGGTCGGTCTTGGTCGGGTCGGGCTCGGGGAAGTACACGTCCGGCTTGATGCCGCGCTTGCCCTTCTCGTCCTTGATGCTGATGTCGCGCATCTTCGGGGTCAGGTACAGCGCCGTGGACAGGAACATCGCCGAGTCATCCTGCAGTTCGCAGATCGTCTGCACCTTGGCCTTGCCAAAGCTGTTCTGACCCACGATCAGCGACCGCTTGGTGTCCTGCAGCGCGCCTGCCACGATCTCCGAGGCGCTCGCGCTCCCACCGTCTACCAGCGTCACCATCTTGATGTTCTTGTTGATGGCATTGCCGGGGATGGCGTTGAGCGACTTGGCCTCTGCCCCGCGCTCCTTGGTCCACACAATCGGCCCGTTATCGATGAACATGCTGCCGACTTCCACCGCGACATCCAGGATGCCGCCCGGGTCCATGGACATGTCGAACACGAGCGACTTCATGCCCTTCTTGGTGAGGTCCGCGATCGCGTTGTTCATCTCTTGCGTCGCGTTCTGGTTGAACGACCGCAGCCAGATGTAGCCGATCTTCTTCTCGTCGTCGAGCATCTTGTACTCAACAACCTTGACCTCGATGTTCGCGCGGACCACCTTGATCTCGATGGGCTTCTCACTGCCCTTGCGGACCACCAGGAGCTTCACCTCGGTGCCCCGTGGCCCACGAATCAGGCCCACGACCGCGTTCAGCGTCATGCCGTCCACGATCTTGTCATCAACCTTGACAATGACATCCAGCGGCCGCAGGTTGGTCTTGGCCGCGGGACCCTCGGGCAGGATGGACGAGATTACTACCTCGTCCCGCCCCTTCTCGTCCGCCTTGGCCTCCAGTACCGCGCCAATGCCGTCAAAATGCCCGGAAGTGTCAGTCCGGAAGTCTTTGAACTCCTCGGGATCCAGGAACCGGGTATAAGGATCGTCCAGCGAAGCCAGCATGCCGCGAATCGCGCCATACGTCAGCTTCTTCTCGTCCTTAACCGGGTATACGAACTGCTGCTTGACCTTCTCCCGCACTTCCCAGATGACCTCAAGGGCGTTGAGATTGGTCGCTGCGGGGATGTCATAGTCCCGCTTGTGCTCAAAGGCGCCTGACGTGATCTGCGCCACGCGCGTCGCTGCGTTCAGGAAGATCCCCTTGCCCAAACCCAGCCCTGTCACCGTGCCCGCACCAAAGGCCATGACGACCAATACGAGCGCCAGCGCGATGAAAACCCGCTGCTGATTCTGATTCAAATTCGTCCTCCAATCCGCCAGAAGGCGGTATCAGTGCTGAAATCCGTCCATCTCGCGGGGGGCCGGCACTCCGTGGCGGCCCACCCAAAGCCCTCTTCATAAGACGGGCGTCTCGCCCATCTTCCCCCGTCACTACCGCTCTCCCCTTGTCATGCTGAGGAGCGCCGTTTGCGACGAAGCATCTCTCTTGCCACCCCCGCCGCGCCTTGCCTAGAACGGCGACACCGGCCTCCCAAACCTCCGCACTCCGAAGTGCAGATGGTTGCCCGTCGACCACCCCGTGCTGTCCACGCTGGCTATCGCCTGGCCGCGGCTCACGACCTGCCCGGTGCTCACCCGCAAGCTACCCCTCATGCAATGCCCGTACAGCGTTGACACGCCGCTGCCGTGATCGATCAAAATCGCCAGCCCATAGGGCCCCCACCAGCCCGCGTGCACTATCCGGCCCTTATCCGCCGCGCGAATACACGTTCCACCGGAACAGGCCAGGTCCACGCCGTCGTGGAACCGTCGCGTGTGGGTGAGCGGGTGAATCCGCCACCCAAACTGGCTCGTCAGCCGCCCCGGCACCGGCCGCAGGAAGCTTCCCCCCCACTTGCCGGAGTACGCTCCTGCGCTGCTCCCACCCCGCTGCACCCGCGCCAACATTGATTCGATGTCCCTCGAGGCCTCTTCCATCGCCGCCAACTGCCGCTCGGCCTCCAGGCGATCCTGGTTCGCGGCCTTGAGCCTCGTCTCGGCGACCTCAGCCTTCACCGCCACATTGTTCCGTTCCCGCTGCACTGCCAGCTTGGCCTCCGCTTCCTCGCGCTCCTTATCCTCCAGCCGGGCCTTCTGCGTCGCCAGCGCCTGCCGCGTCGCCAGAAGCTCTCGCAGGAGCGACTGGTCGCGGTTGGCGATGGACTGCGTTATCTCCGCCCGCTCGGTGAAATCCGCGAAGGTGGTAGCATCCAGAACGACTTCCAGGTACGAGGGGTTCCCGGCCTCATACTGGGCCAGAATCCGCGCCTCCATCCGCTTGCGTTGCGCCTGGTGCCGAACCTTGGCCTGCTTGTGCTCCTGGCGCACCACGGTGAGCGTCGAACGCGTGTTGCTGAGCCTCGCCGCCGCCTGCCGGAGCGAGTGCTGCGCCTCGTCCAGGTCCACTTGCGCCTTCACCAGTTTGTTCTTCTGCGTTGCCTGCTCAGCTTTGATGTTCCGGATCTCCTTGCGGATCTGCCGGATCTTGCTGCGCACGACGGTATGCTTCTTCCGCAATGACGAATGCCGGCTCTGGGCGTTCGCATCAAACGTTTCAGTAGTCATCAGCAGACAGAGTGCGATGAGTAATCCGGCCATCCCGAATCGTTGTTTCAAGTGTCCGCTGACCTCCCTTCACCGTCGGTACTCTAGTTCACGTCGCTCCGCGTACGCCGGGTATCTCGCCCGGCTCTGGCCCGCGTAGGCCGGGCGTCTCGCCCGGCTTCCACTACCTTAGATCAACCTCAGGTAGTGCCTTGTTCCCACCAGACTCCCCACCACTCCAAACACCACACCCAGCACGACCATCCCCGCCGCGCACATCGCCATGAACTGTGTGTTATATACCAGCTCCAAAAACGCCAGGCTCTGCGCGATGCTGCTATGGAGGTACGAGTACCCCACCAGCAGCAGCACCGCCGCCAGGATGCCGCCCAGCAGCCCCTGCACCGCTCCCTCAATCAGAAATGGCGCCCTGATGAAGTTGTTGGTCGCCCCCACAAGCTGCATGATGCGGATCTCGCGCCGCCGCGAGTGTACCCCAAGCTGGATCGTGGTGCTCACCAGCATCAACGCCGCCAGCACCATGACCCCACCCAACACCATCCCCATCAGCCTGATCCCATCGGCCACGTGCAGCAGCTTCTCCGCCACGTCCTTTTGGTACCGCACCTTTGACACGCCGGCGATGCTCTTGGCCTGCTGCGCCACCGCCGTCAGGTACTGCGGCTCGGTCACCGTCACCCGGATCATGTCCGGCAGCGGGTTGGTGATGGAGTTCTTGAGGTCCTTGTACGGCAGGTTGACCGACTTGGCGTACTCTTCCAACGCCTGGTCCTTGGAGACAAACGTCGTCTGCTTCACCCGGGTGTCGCTGTAGAGCTTGGTCTCTACCTTCTTGGGGTCAACCTTGTCCTTAAGCTGCACGCTGATTGTCGCCTCACGCGCCAGCCCGCTCGCGATATGCTCGACGTTGTAGGCTGCCACAAAGAACCCGCCCACGATGGCCAGCGAGATCGCGATATTGGCCACCGCTCCCAGCGCCACCAGCGGATGGCGCCTCAGCGCGTTCCAGGCCTGGATCAGCACCAGCTCAGCCGAATTAGGTCCCATCGTACGTGCCTCCTTCTTTGGCATCCCGCACGATAGTCCCCTGCACCAGGCTGATGACCCGGCGCCCCAGCTTATCCACTATGTACTTGTCATGGGTCGCCACAACCACTGTAGTGCCGTTATCGGCAATCTGCGACAAGAGCTGCACGATATCCCAGGAGGTGTCCGGGTCGAGGTTTCCCGTCGGCTCGTCAGCGATCAGCACCGGCGGGGTGTTGATCAGCGCCCGCGCAATGCAGATGCGCTGCTGCTCGCCGCCTGATAGCTGATGCGGGAAAGACTGCGCCTTGTCCCCCAGCCCCACCAGTTCCAGCGCAATCGGCACTCGCCGGTACTTCTCCGCCCGGCTGACCCCCACTACATCCAGCGCAAAGCCCACATTCTCAAAGGCAGTCTTGTCGGGCAGCAGCCGGTAATCCTGGAAGATCACGCCGACCCGCCGCCGCAGCGCCGGAACCCGCTTCGGGGGCAACTGCGCCACATCCTGCCCGCCCACGATCACGCGCCCCTCAGTGGCGACATGCTCGCGGTAGATCAGCCGCACGAGTGACGACTTGCCGCTACCCGACGCCCCCACCACAAACGCAAACTCGCCGCGTTCGATGTGCAGGTCAATCCCGCGCAGCGCCCGCGTCCCGTCGGGGTAGAGTAGTCCTACCCCCTGCATATGTATCATAAGAAACGTCTCCGTTACGTGCTATGACCCAGTTCTGCGACCCTTGCTCCAAACCTCAAAATTATACCAAACCAGCGACCCAGGCGCAAACAGCCCCCGCCCGCTACTCATACCTGCTGCCTGTAGGAGCGGTCACCAGACCGCGACAGTCCCCGACCAACCTCCGCCTCTCCCACCAACCCCTTCTAGTCACAAACATCCCCCATCCTTCCGATGTTCCTCACTTCACCAGCATATAGTACGCAGTCCCGCCCGCCTCCAGCACCGTCTCAAACCGCGTCCGCCCCTTCTCCACCTTGCTCGGCACCAGCAGCGGCGTCGCCTGATCCAGGTCCACAACCTCCCGGAACACCCCCTGCACCGATACCATGCCCTGCGTCGCCTTGTCCGGATCGGCATTCAGCACACAGAGCACCTCCCGCCCATCCGGCAGCCGCCGCAGCAATAGCTCCAGCGAAGTCCCCGGAGCCTCCGCAGGCTTCTCCGCCGCCTTCTCCACCACGCTCCGGGCAAATCCCTGCTCCGACTTGCTCAGCCTCTCCAGCGGCGCGGTCAGTACCGCTAACCTGTTGCTCTCCACCACTCCCGGCGATGCATCCTTCACGGCCCACGTCGCGCCCTCCGCCGTCATCTGGGAAGTGGGGAAATCGGCCGCCTTCAAAAGCTCGCCATTCGGCTTCCCCAACTCATCCCATACCCCCGGCAGCCCCGACGAGATCACGGTCCCGCCTTTGCCCATGAACTCCACCAGCTGCTTCGTAAACGCCGCGCTCAAATGCGGCGCAAAGGGCAGTATGACCACCTTGAAGTCGCTCAGCTTCGCCCGTCCCTCTTCAAACCACGTGTCCGGCAAGGCCTCATACTTCACGTCAGCCGGATATAAGACGTTATGCCACGCCACCCATTCCCTCCAAGTCGCCCCATTGCGCCCCTGCGCCAGCATGGACGCATACGGCTGCACCAGCACCACCTTCGACGGCACAATCTCGCTGTCGAGCAGCAGCGACTCGAACCGGTCCACCTTCGCCTTCTCCACCGGGTACCCGGCCGCGCAATACCTGAACGTGGTCAGGTCGTACACGGGGTTGAACCAGTTGCCGTTGTAGCTCAGCAAGTATGGCGCCGACGTATAGGCATACCACCAGACCTGAATGGCCCGGCCCCACACCGCGTGCCGGAACAGGTACCGCCGCATCTGCGCCCGCATCACCTTCTCCTCGGCCATGCGTTTCGGATGGTCTTCCTGGCAGCCCCAGAAGTTCTCAAACAGCGACGTCGGCTGCTTGGTGTACCGCTGCGTGGACGCCAGCCACACCATCATCGGCATCGTCGTCCGGGCCCGGTTATGATAGCCCAAAATGTCCACGCCCTCCCACACCCTTGGGCTCAGCACCCTGTCCATCAGCCCGCTCTGCTGCCCCACCACCGGCTTGGTCGGGTCCTGCGCTGCCACCGCGTCCCGGATCGTCCCCAGGTAATCGACATAGCTCTCCTGCGCCCACCGCTGGCTCTCAATGGCCTGCGGAGTGCTTGCCTCTCCCGGCTTCGGGCTGCCCTCGGGCACCGGCAGTAGCTCCGCAAAGTCCTTGTGCGCCGTCCCCCAACGCTTGTTCAGCGCCTCAATCGTCCCGTAGCGCTTCTTCAGATACTCCTGAAACAGGGCCGCATGGCTCGGATTGGCCCCCACGCGCACTCCGCCCGCATACGGGCCCGCCGACTCCCATGCCGTCACATAGAACTTGAACTCCGGCTTGTCTGCGAAGAATGCCGCCATCTGCCCCAGCACGTCCACCATGTGCCCCCGCACCCGCGCGTCGAGCCAGTTGAAGTTCGTCACCCCGCTCGGCGTTCCCAGCGGCTTGCCATCCTCGCCAAACAGCCGCAACTCCGGGTCATTCTTCTGCTGCTCGGCAAACTCCGGCGCCAGGTACCCCTTGTCATGCAGCGCATAGTGAGTGATCAGCGATGACTCCGTCGCCCCCGCCGCCCGCTTCTTCTCCCACTCGGTCATATAGTTGGACCAGTCCGCCTTGCCATTGGTGAAGCTTGCCGGATACCCGGCCGTCAGCGTGTGCCCCGGCCCCAGGTCCAACGGCTTCTCCAGATCCCAGAACTCCGGCGTGCTCCACCGGCTCCACAGCAGGTACCGGTTCGTCTTCTTTTGAGGGTCCCACCACGGCTGCGTCTTGTCGACTGTCCGCCACGTCAACGGCCGCAAGAGCTTTCCTACGCGCGCCACCTGGCTCTGCCAGTCTGACAGCGCGGTCTCCGTCTGCTTCACCTGCTCCTCCAGCTTCGCGATAGCAGGGTCGAAGTCGGTCTCCAGCGCTTCCGCATTCTTCGCCGCATACAGCCGCCCGTAGGTCTGCTGCAGGACGTCCAGATCGGCCAGAATGCCTTCCACGGCCTGCTCGTGCCGCACCATCTGCTCCGCCGGCCGCCCGGCATAGAGCGCCGTCCGCCGCGCGCGCGCCAGGTCCTCCTGCAAAAACCCCACCCGCACCAGCAGCCGGTTCCACCGGTCCGCCCGCGGCAGGAACGGTGACTGGGTCTCCCGCAGCTTCATGAACCCATTCAACGGCGCATTCCCAAGCTCCACCTGCATGGGGTCATAGAGATACATGGAGTCAAACGTCCGCACCCCCGGCGGCGCCAACTCGAGCTTGAGCCCCGACACCCGCACCGTCGCCTCAGTGTTGCGGACCCAGATGCCGACACTCGCGGCCGCCGTCCCCTTCGGCACCGGCACGCGATACACCGCATGTGTCCAGCCCTCCTCCTGCGTCTCCTTCAGGGGCAGGTAGTCATCCCCGCTGATCCACTTGCCGGCCGCATCGCGGAAGATAATGCGGAAATCCACCTCGGGATTGGGCGTCCGAGCCTCGATCTTCCACCACGCCTCCGCCCGGTACCGCTCCCCGGCCTTGAACTTGTCAGTGGAGGTCATGACCATGACGTCATGCGCGGCGTTGGCGGCGTCAATCCGCAGTGCGGGCCGCCCCTGAAAGCCCCCGGCAGGCTCAACCTCCCACCTATGGGCCACCGTCCCCGACCACTCGGTCCAACCTTCTTTGCCCTTGCTGAAATCCAGGTTAGGCACCTCCAGCGCCTGTCCGAACACACTGGCAGCCACCATCAGCATCAGCAAAACGCCCATAAGTCGCATGGCTCTACCTCCGGTACGCCAAATGTGGGAGGGGTCAACGACCCCTGCCATTTCGGGGGCACTGACCTCGACGCCCCCCAACACGCGTGTCATTCTGAGGAGCGTCGTTTGCGACGAAGAATCTCCGGCACCCAACAAGCCCCGAGATCCTTCACTTCGTTCAGGATGACAACCTCGTGCGCCAGCCGTTCCTCACCGCTGATCGCTGCCGTTTGGGGGGACACTGCCCTCGACGCCCCCCCAACACGCGTGTCATTCTGAGGAGCGTCGTTTGCGACGAAGAATCCCCGCCCACCACCAAGCCCCGAGATCCTTCACTTCGTTCAGGATGACAACCTCGTGCGCCAGCCGTTCCTCACCGCTGATCGCTGCCGTTGGGGGGGCATTGCCCTCGACGGCCCCCAACACGCGTGTCATTCTGAGGAGCGTCGTTTGCGACGAGGAATCTCCGGCACCCACCAAGCCCCGAGATCCTTCACTTCGTTCAGGATGACAACCTCGTGCGCCCGCCGTTCCTGACCCCTGATTCCTGAAACCTGATCCCTGCCTCTATATCTGTATTCTCTTCCACTTCCCCATCTGGAAGATTCCTCCCGTCACCATCGCCTGCGCCACCATCGAGACTGCCAGGCCGATCCACGCTCCGATCGGCCCCATGCCGAGCTTCAGCGCTAGCAGCCATGCCAGCGACGGACCTATTACCAGTGTGCAGATGAGCGTCGCCCACAGCGGGCTCATGGTGTCCCCAGCCCCGCGCAGGCCGCCGGAGAAGGCCATGGAGACGGTTGCAAACGGCAGCGACGCAGACAGGAACAACAGCGCCCACCAGCCCCAGTACATGGCCTGCGGGTCATCAGTGAAGAACCGTACCAGGGGATGGCCGAATACGATGCATAGCCCGCCGAGGATGGTTGAGCTGATCGCGGAGATATAGACCACATGCCAGCAGCTCTTCTCGGCCCGGTGGTCATTGTTCGCTCCCATGTTCTGTCCGACTGCCGTCATCGCCGCCGTCATCATCGCCAGGCCGATGAAGATGCCCAGCGCCCCCCACTGCCCCGCCACCGTGTGTCCGGAGATTGCGAAGGTTCCCGCCACAGTGTGGTTCAGGATCGCCGCCAGCATCAGGTAGGCCACGTTACGCGTCAGGCCCTGCAGCGAGGAGGGCATGCCGATGTAGAACATCTTGCCCCAGATGGGCCAGTGTATCCGCCACGAGTGCTTCAGCGGCACGGTAATGGCATAGCGCCCGCTGGTTACCACCCAGATCATGTAGATCGCCGCGACACCCCGGGACAGCACAACCGCCCACGCTGCCCCGGCCACCCCCATCGCGGGGACCGGGCCCACCCCGAAGATCATCACATACCCGCTCGCAATATGCAGCACGTTCATCCACATTAGGGTGTAAAGCGGCGTGAGAGTGTCCCCGGCTCCCTGGAGCGCCGCCGGGAGCATGAAGTTAATGATCAGGCCGATAGAGCCCCAGAAGAAGGCCTGCATGTACGCGGTGCCAAAGTGCAGCACTTGCCCATCCACGCCCAGGAGCGCCAGCGAGGGCCGGGCCAGCACCAGGCCCAGCGGGACCATCAGGATGCCCACGATGATTGAGATAATGATCGTCTGGCGGGTCACCTCGGCCACCCGGTCCGGCCGCTTGGCCCCCGTGTACCGCGCCACGAGCACCTGCGTGCCCGTCCCGATCGCGAAGATGATCGCCATGATGGTGAAGATGATGCCCTGGGACTGGCCGACCGCCGCAATGGCCTCCGGGCCGAGGCTGCTGACCATTTTGGTGTCGGCCCCGCCCATGATCCAGTTCAGCACCGCGCCGGTCACAATCGGCCACGACAGTAACGCGATGCCCTTCAGCAGGTGGCCCTCCGTCAGGTCCACACCCCCGCGTTTTGTGGTCTCCGGCGTGACCATACCGCTTACCGGAGTGTGGATCGCTTCAGAATCCTCAGTGATGGTATAGCCGTTGGACCGCTGGCCAAGGTTGTTATTGTTATTGTCATTGTCTGTGTTCGGGTCTTTAGTCATGAACGAACTCGCTGATCAATACCATGATAATGAGAAGCGCGACTGCGCCAGAGGCGTTAGGCCGCGCAAAAGGACATGGTTCATTGACGAAATAGGGGGCCCAACGCGTCAGCAAAAGTTAACCAATGTAACGATTCAGGGCCAAAAATCAAGCAAACAGTTTGCTCTCGAAACAGTTCCCTGAAGCCCAATACGTAACGTTTTTCTATCGGAAATAGATAATCAAGCCCGCCGCCAGTGCATAGAGGAGGATGTTGATCATGAGCGGCCAGTCCCGCAAGAGCGCGCGGTCCGGGTGTCCGCCCATGTCCTTTTCGTGTACCAGATACAGGTACCGGAAAATCCCATAGATCACGAAGGGGATGGTATACAAAAGCCGGGTACTGCCCACCATCGCCACCGTCCGGTCGCTGATGGTATATAACGCATAAGACATGAGCGTCGAGGCGGTCATTACTGAGATCATCTGGTCGAGAAGCTCGGTCGAATACTCGCCCAGCGTGGCGCGGTGGCTGGCGGCCTCTTCGCCGAGGGTCATGATCTCGCCGCGCCGCTTCGCCAGCGCCAGGAACAGGGAGAGGAGCAGGGTGCAGATGATCAGCCAGGGGGAAATCTCGGCCCGGATCGCCGCCGCGCCGGCCACGGCGCGCAGGACGAAGCCAGAGGCGACGCAGAACACGTCCACGATGAGGACATGCTTCAGAAACAGGCTGTAGGACAGCGTGATGGCTACATACGAGGCGCAGATGGCCAGCAGCAGCCATCCTCCGGACCACAGGGACGCATAGAGCCCGGCCACCGTCAGCACCGACGCGGCGCTGACGGCCGTACCGACGGAGACCCGACCGGAAGCAAGTGGCCGGTGCCGCTTGACCGGGTCGAGGCGGTCGCGCTCCACGTCCAGGCAGTCGTTGATCAGGTACATGGCCCCGGCCAGGACGCAGAAGATGACGAAGGCCTCCACGGCCTCAGCCACCGCCCTGGGGTCGAACGCCTTCTGGGCGAACAAGAGGGCCGCAAACACCAGCAGGTTCTTGGTCCACTGGCGCGGCCGCATTGACTTGAGTAAGTCAACCAGGAGGCGCATACCGGGTCCTTGTTACGATGAATGTGGCAGCGGGCGAGACGCCCGCACTACGCGGTGGTCGTTGATGGCGACCGGACGGACCACGGTCCGCCCGTACAGACGGAGCGGTTGGAAGCCGGCGCTACGCAGGCGGGAGAGCCGTCTCCGTCGCAGTCGAGTTGCTCTCTTCGCGCCGCAGGTGCGGGAAGAGGATTACCTCGCGCAGGCTCTGCTTGTCGCACAGGAGCATGATGATTCGGTCTATGCCGATCCCCAGGCCACCTGCGGGTGGCATGCCGTACTCCAGCGCCCGCAGGAAGTCCTCGTCCATCGGGTGGGCCTCGGCGTCGCCCCGGCTGCGCATGGCGACCTGGGCCTCGAAGCGCTGGCGCTGATCGAGCGGGTCGTTCAACTCGCTGAAGGCGTTGCCGACCTCCTCACCGCCCATGAAGATCTCAAAGCGGGCCGTGATGTCGGAATCAGGCCGCAGGCGCTTGGCAAGCGGGGAGATGATGACCGGATAGTCAATCACGAAGGTCGGCTGGATGAGTCCTGGCTGCACGAATTTCTCGAAGGCCTTGTCGAGCAGGCCCGCGAGGTTCTCCTTCTCGAGGTCGCCCAGGTCGAGGTCCTGGCAGGCCGCCCGGGCTTCGGCGTCATCGCTGAGACAGGCGAAGTCGACGCCGGTGGCGTCTTTCACGCTGTCGAGCAGCGACAGGCGGGTCCAGGGCGGGGTCAGATCAATCTCGTTGCCCCGGTAGGTGCACTTGAGTTCGCCGTTGGCAGCCTGGGCCATGGCGCAGATGCAGCCCTCCGCCCGGCGCATGACGTCCCCGTAGTCCGCATAGGCCTCGTAGGTCTCGACGGAGGTGAACTCGGGGTTGTGGCGGGTGTCCACGCCCTCGTTGCGGAAGAGGCGGCCGATCTCATAGACGCGGTCGAACCCGCCCACGAGCAGGCGCTTGAGGTATAGCTCAGGCGCGATGCGCAGGTAGAGCTTCATGTCGAGGGCGTTGTGATGGGTGACGAAGGGCCGCGCCGCCGCGCCGCCGTAGATCGGCTGCATGACAGGCGTCTCGACCTCCATGAAATGCTCGCCGTCGAGGTAGTTGCGCAGGCCGCGGACGGCCAGCGAGCGCTTGCGGAAGGTCTCGCGCGCGTCGGTGTTGACCATCAGGTCTACATAGCGCTGGCGGTAGCGGGTCTCGACGTCCTGCAGGCCATGCCACTTGTCGGGCAAGGGGCGGAGGGCCTTGGCGAGCAGCACAAAACTCTCCAGGCGTACGGTGGGCTCGCCGCGACGGGTGCGGAAGGCTTTGCCCTCAAGGCCGATGATATCGCCGAGATCGAGCTCGCCGAAGTCGTCGAAGTTCGCGAGGACGTCGGGCTTGGCCCAGAGCTGAACCTTGCCGGAGAGGTCATGCAGGTCGGCCCAGGTGGACTTGCCCTGACGGCGGATCGCCATCAGGCGGCCCGCCATTTTGACGGGGACTTCCTGGGTCTCCCAATCTACCTCGGCCCCGCCGGCAGCAGCCTCGACGGCCTCAATGGCCGTGACGGCCTCGGCGGCGAGATGCGAGCGGTCGAAGCGGTGAATGGCAAAGGGGTCGTGGCCGGCGGCCTGGAGTGCCAGCAGCTTCTCGCGCCGCTGAATGATCTGTTCGTTTTCGGTGGACATCAATACTGCCTCAACATTTTCCCTGAAATTGTCGCGATTTCGTTTGACTTCAACGCTGGCTGGGGTATAATCAGCCCAATCCAGATGTTCTTGGAGGTGGAAGGCTAGTCCTTCGGAGAGCTCACTTTGGTGGGCTCTTTTTCTTTACGGCAGCCACTTCGTACCCCACCCCTCAATCTTCTGCGCCCTATTTCTCAGATACTTGCTACGGTGAAGAATCTCCAGCACCTGTGCTCCGAAGTCCGGGGCGGCAGGGAGGTTGTTACGGGCCTGGAGAAGCCCTTTGCGGCTCGGGTACGCGATGAGATCGGCGAGTTGCAGGCCAGCGATGTTGTTGGCTTTGGGCTTCACCTTGAGTTGCTTGCTACTCAGGGCGACTCGAAATTGCTCGTGCCTCACGTACTCGGTGCCTGCAGTCCACACGCCCTCGAAGGACGCTTTCAGCCTCTGATCTTCTCTTCCCCCACGAGACTCGGCCAATACATCGCCGGTAAATCCATGCAACTCCAACCATGTCACGTACCGCTCCAACAGCACCTGCATGGCATAGTGGTATGGATCATGGCGCCAGACTCTGTACCGCTCCAGTTGCTCCTGTTTGTCTATTATGACGGTGACTACTTGATACTCCCAATCATTCAGCAACTGCAGTAGTTCACGATCAAACTCCAGGCATGTCTCCGGATCGTGTAGACATTGAAAGGGCGGGTTCTTACGCACGATATCCTGCCGGTGCAAGATGACAGGATCGTCTGGATGCGTGTCGAAGAAACGAGCCTTCATCCCTTCCAGGGCCGGGACCACGACATCCTTCACATAGCCAAGCTCAAGGATGACCCCTGTCAGACTGAGGTAGCGATACAACTCATCCCGACATGACTTATGTGAGGCATGACCAACCTCGTCAACGTACATGCGGTACTTCATGTACTTCCCCCCGGCATGTTACCGTCTGTCCTGCGCCCGCTGCCTCACTGCTTCTATATCCTCATCGCTGAGCTGCCGCTCGAAGCTGCGGAAGCCGCCTAGCTTGAAGCCATGCTTTTTGCCGAGGGCCGCCGTCTCTTCGACCTGCTCGATCTTGAGGTCCGCGCCGAGGGAATAGTCGCCCGTGTGGCCCTCCAGCGCCAGAATCATGGTCTCGGCCATACAGGCGTAGGCCATGCCGGGCGGGAAGCCGAAGTTGAACTCGATGTTGGGCGGCCCGGGCACTGCCACGGCTCCGCCCTCAATCACCAGCACGTCGTCGCGCTCCTCGGCTACACGCCGTGACACGTCGCGGGGGCGGGCGATGTCGCAGACTACCGCACCGGGCTTGAGATGCTCGGGCTCGACTATGGCCTCCACCGAGGCCGTGACCGCGATGACCATGTCGGCCTCGCGCAGGGCCGCTTTGAGGTCCGTCTCCGCCTTGACGTTCTCCGGATTGCCCAACTCCTCGATCAAGGCTTGTAGCTTCTCGGGCTTGCGCCCCACCAGCGTTAGCGACCCCACCTGTGGGGCCATGATCTTGGCGCAGATCTTGCCGATTGAGCCGGTCGCGCCGAGAATGGTCGCCCGCGCGTCCTTGGCCACGATGCCCATCTTCTCGGCAGCAAGCAGTGTGCCTTCGATGCCGGTGGCAGTAGTGTAGCTGTTGCCGGTGGTGACGCCGATGTCGAGGCGCTCGGCGATAGTGAAACCCTTGTCGCCGACGACCGAGGTAAAGGCACCGAGGCCGACGATTTCGGCCCCGAGGTCAGCGGCCTGCTTGCAGGCGTCCACGATCTTGCGAGTGCACTTTTCCGGGTCACCGTTCAGAAGCTGGCGGGCGGTCAGCGGGCAGCCGACGAACCAGCCTTCGGTTTCGGCGCCGGTCGGGGACTTGACGCCAGTGATGCGCCCGCAGTCCTGGGGCGGCATTACCCCCAGCATCGCCTCTACCCACGAGTTCGGCACGGCCCGCAAGAAAGGGTACTTCCTGCCGATGTCGCTAACGTGCAGGGGATGGATAATGAAAGCAAATTTCGTCAAAAGGGTATGTCCTTGTCGTCAGGCGTCGATACCTGTTATCTGGCTCCGTCGGGGTCAGTGACCCGTCCCACAGTAGGCTCTTCCATAGAGCAAGGCGTCCGCTCCAGGTACTCCCACACCACGTCGGCCAACTCACCTACCGACCGCACCCCCTGGAACCTCTGCCGCAGCCTTCCGGCCTCCGGCAGCCCCCTCACGTAGAAGCTCATCTGGCTGCGCATCTGGCGCGCGGCCGAGATGTCCCCAAACTGCAGCGCGAGCATCTGGGCCTGCCAGAGCGCGACCGCGAGGCGTTCGGGGCCGGTGGGCTCCCAGGCGTCAGTGCGTCCGGCGAGGGCCTCGCGGGCCTCGTGGAACACCCAGGGCCGCCCGAGGGCCCCGCGGGCGATCATGATGCCCGCGCAGCCAGTCTCCCGCAGCCTGCGCACAGCGTCTTGCCCCGTGGTGACGTCACCGTTGCCGATGACGGGTATGTCCACCGTCTCCACGAGCCGGGCCACGTGCGTCCAATCCGCGTGACCGCGGAAGTAGGCGCTGGCGGGCCGGGCGTGCAGCGATAGCGCCGCGACGCCCACATCCTGCAGGCGCTTGCCCAGTTCGAGGTAGCTGTCATCGCCGACCACCATACCGGCACGGAACTTGACCATGACCGGGGCGGCGATGGCCTGCACTACGGCGGCGGCGACGGCGACGGCGCGGTCCGGGTCGCACATGAGCCCGACGCCCGATTGCGAACGCCGGACCTTCGGGACTGTGCACCCCATATTTATGTCAACAACATTGGCGCCCATTTCGACGCACAATCGGGCGGCGTCGGCCATACTTTCCGGCTCACCGCCGAAAATCTGCAGGGCGACGGGACGCTCCTGGGGGCAGGTCTCCATCAGGGGCGGCGTCTTGGTGCTGCCGTACTGCAGGGCTTTGGCCGAGATCATCTCGGACACGACGAGGCCGGCGCCTGCATTGTGACACAGAAGCCGGAACGCAAGAGTAGTATAACCCGCCATCGGTCCCAAGACCAGAGGCGGGTCGATCTTGACGGCGCCAATGTGGAGGGAAGCGCGGCTCATTGTGGGGGATTCGCAGCCTCGTCGATGAGACGTAGGCCCTTGAGGGTTAGCATGGTGTCGACCACGACCGCCTCGTCTTGCGTGCTCTCCGCCATGCTCTCGGCGTCTCCTCCGGTCATCACCACGAGGGCGCCTTCGTCATCCAGTGCTTGGCGGCAGGCCGCGATCAGCAGGTCCAGCGTCGCACCAAGTTGCAGGTGCACGCCCATCTTGAGTGCCATCGAGGTGCTGGTGCCAAGCGGCAGACTGGCCTCCTGGGGATCCTCTTCGGCAGCCGCCTCAAGCTGCGGCGCGATCTGAAAGATACCCTCATACAGCGCGGACAGCCCCGCCGCGATGTGGCCGCCCAGGAAGACTCCCTCGGCCGAGATGACTTCGGTTGTGATGCAGCTTCCAAGATCAATAGCGATCACCGGGCCGCCGTATTCGGCGTACGCGGCGACGGCGTTGGCTACGCGGTCACCGCCCAAGGCCTCCGGCGGGTTGTAGCGGCTCTCCAGCTTGGCCTGCAGATCACGCCCGAGAATCCGCAGCGGCGCCTGAAGGGCGTTCCGCAGCGTGTCCAGGATGTCGTCGGCCTCGGTAGTGCTCGTGCAGGCCACGAGGGCGTCACATTCGCTCTTGGCCAGATTCTGTTTGTCCAGTTGCTTCATTACGTGCTTGAGAAGGTACTGCTCGGGATCGGGGGGGCCCTCGCAGGCTTCTTCCCAGGAGACAGTGATCAGCGGCAGCCAGCGGCCCTTGGTGACCGCAGCGAGTTTGAGGCGTGAATTGCCGATGTCTGCGTACAGGCGATAGCTCACAGTTGTTCCACTTCCTGGGTCCAGTTCGTTCCGTCAAAGGTAAGTATAGCCGCACCGCGGGCGTGGGCGAAGGTGCGCGAGATTGCGGTGTGGCCGGCCAGCTCCAGGCTCGGCTGCTGCATATGCCAGTGGCCGGCGAGGATGGCGGAGAGTTCCGGGCAGGCGGCGGCGAGGTCGTGTTCCGGCTTCTCGCCATAGTGGGTCAGGGCCACCAGCAGGTCGGTCTCAGGCTGCAGGGCGTGGATGGCCTCGCGGGCAGCGGTGAGGGCGTCGGTGTGGCGCACCGCCGCGGCCCGCTCCCAGAGACTGCGACCGCGCAGGAGGGGCTGGCTGAGGCCGAAGACGCCGACGCGTAGGCCGTTGGTGTCGAGAATCGTCCACCGCTGCAGTTGCGGGTACCGGCCACGCTGCACCTGAACGTTGGCGGCGAGGACAGGGAAGCGCATCCGGCCCAGCTTGCCGCGCATCGCCGCGGAGAGGAGGCCGAACTCGCGATTGCCCATGCACAGGGCGTCGTATCCCGCCTCGTTCATCGCGCTGACGACTGCTTCGTCCCAGGGGTATGAAAAGAGGTTGGGAGAGCCCAGGGCGTCGCCGCTGTCGAGCAGCAGGGCCTGGCGGTCCTGTTTGAGTTGTCGCAGGCGCCGGGCTTGGGACACGGTCAACCGCCCGTGGTGGTCCGAGGTGTGGATCAGGCACAGCCGCATGGTCTAGATGACCCTCAGCTTCATCAAGTCCTGGATGTCCACCATGCCCACCGCGCGGCCCTCGTCGTCCACCACCGGGACGTTGTCGAATTCGCGCTCTTCCATGAGGCGTAGGGCCTCGACGGCGAGGAGGTCGGCCTTGACGACGGTGGGCTTCCTGGTCATGACGTCGCCGATGGCGCTGTTCATGATTCTGGCATGGTCGGCGGACTGCCGCATGAGTTGGCGGAAATCGCCGTCGGTGAAGAGGCCAATCAGCTTGCCGTGTTCGTCGATGATGGTCACGACGCCGCGCACGGGGGCGACGCTCATGTTGAGCAGGGCCTCCATGACCGTGCCGTCCGGGCCCATGGTCGGGTTGTCCTCGCCGCTGTGCATGACGTCACTGACGCGGAGGAGGAGACGGCGACCCAATGCCCCGCCGGGATGGCTTTCGGCATAGTCTTCGGCGGTGAAGCCGCGGGCGGCCATGAGAGCCATGGCGAGGGCGTCGCCCAGGGCGAGGGCCACCACCGCGGAGGCCGTGGGAGCGAGGCCGAGCGGACAGGCTTCGCGCTCGCAATGAGCGTTGAGGAAGGCGTCGGAGGCCCTGCCGAGGGTCGAGTTCTCATCGCCGCAGATGGAGATGAGCTTCACCTGCCGGCGCTTGACGGCCGGGAGGATATCAAGGATCTCGTTGGTCTCGCCCGAGTTGGAGAGCATGATCACGACATCACCGTCGCAGATCATGCCCAGGTCGCCATGCATGGCCTCGGCGGGGTGCACGAAGAGGGCAGGGGTTCCAGTGCTGGCGAGGGTCGAGGCGATCTTGCGGCCGATGGCCCCGGACTTGCCGATGCCGCAGACGATGACGCGGCCGGAGGTGTCGAGGAGGAGTTGGGCGGCCTGGACGAAGTCTTCGCCGAGGCGGTCGGAGACGCGGGTGATGGCGTCGCACTCGATCTGGAGAGTTTGCCGGGCTTGTTTGATGATGATTTCGTTGCTTGTCATAGTGCCTAGAGCATGGACATTTGTTCTGGTTTTGCAGCCTGTCTGGCCTGTGATGCAGCTGATTTCCGGATTCGCCTAAGTTGCTCCGGTGAGATCGGCGGGTTCCTGCGGTGCATCATGTTATGGCAGTTGGGACACACAGGAACCATATCTACTACTGGGTTGACTTGGTAGCCCTCCTTCACCTGCGAAAGCGGCGTCAGGTGATGCACTTCAATGAAGCCTTCACCCAATTCCCCGTACTCAGAGCCGAAGTCGACACCGCATACGCAGCACACACAACCGTGCCTGTTCAGACAGGCTATTCTGTTTCTGTTGTCGCGCTCGAAGCGATTCACCTTAACGGTAGTCTTCGCGCCCTCGGGCCAACCTATCACGTCAGGGCTTTCATAGCACCTAAGGCCCCAAACGTCTGTCCGAAGCAGCTCAATATCTGTGATTTTGAGCCTAACATAGCGGGCGAGGAGCCTTGCCATCTTTGCTTCAGCATCGGCCAAATCAGTTGGAACTAACCCTTGCTTGTTAGCAATCTCGAGTATTTCGCGCGTGTTGAGCGGATGCCCCGCTTGCTGTAGTACTTTTCGGGCAACGTGCGTTAGCCTCAACGTGGTCGACCCTCCAATCTACTGCGGCATCTCAGGTATCGAGACTGCTGATCACACGCATGCGCGGCAGGTGTTGGGCAGGTCAGACATTGATCCGCACCCCATACTGGTCGGCCTGCCAGCCCACAAAGCTCGGCATTCGCCGCACCCGCGCCCAGTCCTGTCGTGGGATCACTATCACGTCGAAGGAGGCTAGTCCTTCAACAGCCTCCAAGATCGGGATAAGCTCCATCATCAGTTGATAACGGTCGGCGGTATCGGCGATTACGAGGAAGTCAAAGTCGCTGTCCGGTCTCGCCGTCCCGCCGGCCCTGGAGCCGAAGAGAATCACCTCAGCGTCGGGAGCGTGGCGCTTGATTGCTCCAGCAGCCCTCTCGGCGAGTTCCCGATCCCTGGATGAGAGCCGGGAGGGGGACAGTGTGGTCATGCCTGTCTCACCACCTCATGCACCGCTTTGACCGAGCGCAGTAGCTCCGGCAGGTCGGCGAAGGGGATCATGTTGGGGCCGTCGCAGGGCGCGTTGTCGGGATCTGGATGGACTTCGAGGAAGAGGCCGTCGATGCCCATCGCCGCCGCTGCCCGGGCCAGACCTGCGGCGAACTGGCGCTGGCCGCCGGAGGCGCCGCCTGCGCCGCCGGGTAGCTGAACGCTATGGGTGGCGTCGAAGACCACCGGGGCGAGTTCGCGCATGATCGCGAGGCCGCGCATGTCTACCACGAGGTTGTTGTAGCCAAAAGTTGTGCCCCGCTCGGTCAGAATCACCCGCTCGTTACCCGTAGACTTGACCTTGGCGACGGAATGGGCCATGTCGCCGGGGGCGAGGAATTGACCCTTCTTGATGTTTACGGGCAGGCCGGTCTCGCCGCAGGCGACCAGGAGGTCGGTCTGGCGGGAGAGGAAGGCCGGGACCTGCAGGACATCGAGGACCTGGGCGGCGGCGGCGATCTGTGTGGTCTCGTGGACATCGGAGACGAGCAGGACGCCGGCGCGCTCTTTGACCTCGGCGAGGAGGTCCAGACCGGCTTGCCAGCCGGGGCCGCGCTGGGAGGTCACGGAGGTGCGGTTGGCCTTGTCGTAGGAGGCCTTGAAGATGTAGGGCAGACCGGCTTCGGCGGCCATGTCACGGACGCGGCAGGCCATGTCGTAGGTGGCCATGAGGTCCTCGATGAGGCAGGGGCCGGCCATCAGGACGAGGTCGGCGGCGCCGAAGGTGAGGTTCTTTAGTTGGACTGAGTGGCTCAAAGCGATCGCTCCATACTGATAGGCATGTTAGGAAAGCAGTTCCCGAACCCGCTCCAGGTCCTCGGGCGTGTCCACGCCTATTGGTGAGTAGTCTACCGTTACCACTCGGATTGGGCAGCCGTTTTCGAGGGCGCGAAGCTGTTCTAGGCTCTCGGTGATTTCCAGCGGCGTGCGCTCCAGTGACGCCATCCAGAGCAGCGTTTCCTTGGTGTACACGTACAGGCCGATGTGTTTCAGCGGTTGCAGGCCCGATTTTGGATGAGTGCGACTGTCTCCTGCTTCCTGGCCAGCGTCGAGGCGGAAGTATGGGATCGGGCAACGCGAGAAATAGAGCGCGAAGCCGCGCTGGTCTACTACTACTTTGACCGCCGAGGGTTCGACGTGTTCCTCCAGCGTAGTGATCGGCGTGGCGACGGTACCCAGGCGCAGGCCCTGTTCTTGCAGGAAGGGCGCGACCGCCGCGTCTATGACCTCAGGCCTGAGCAGGGGCTCATCGCCCTGCAGATTGACGATCAGGTCGCATTCCATGTTGCGGGCGACTTCGGCGAGGCGGTCGGTGCCGGAGGCGTGGTCGGGCGAAGTCATGGCGACCTTGCCGCCAAAGGCCTCGACGGCGGCGAAGACCTCGGCGTTGTCGGTGGCCACGACTACCTCGGAGAGGTGCTGTGACTGGCAGGCGCGCTCGTAGACGTGCTGCACCATGGGCTTGCCCGCGATGTCCAGCAGGACTTTGCGCGGGAGGCGCGTGGAGGCGAGACGGGCCGGGATCATTCCGATGATGCGCATATGGCTCTACCTGGGCGAAGCGAAAACGTGGACAGACACCATTTTCGCATGAAGTTCGTGTAGGGCATCGGGAAGGCTGCGAGAATGGTGTCAGTCCCATTTTCGTCACTTTCCAAGTGGTTACAGATCCTGTGGGTCCGGATAGTGCCTTGCCAGCACTCGCATCAAGCCATAGAGCGGAATGGTCATGATGCCGCTGTAGATTGCCTTGGCCAGGACCGCTATCACCCATGACTGGGGGCTTGGCGGCGGGGCCAGGAGGAGGTTGATGACCGAAGCGACCACTACGCCAGCCGCCACCAGAATCACTGCAAGCGAGAGGCGGTCTGAGAACATCTTGCCCCGCATCGCGCCGGACAGGAACCCGAGGCCCATGTGGCTGATGAACAGATTGCCCATCGCCACCCCGGCTACCGAGGCCCACAGGTACGCCCCCAGGAACCCCGAGAAGAGGCCGGACATGGCCCCGGTGGTGAGGCCAATGCTTAGGACCGCCGCCAGCGTCAGGTCAGGCGGCTGGCCGCGCAATCGCAACCACGGCGGCCAGACGGCCTGCGCGGCGACGCAGATCAGCAGGACCAGTACCGTGAAGATATAGCCCTTCAGGGCCGAGCGCTCGGGACCGCTGGAGACATAGCTACTTTCCATGGCGCTCTACCAACACGTAAGAGAGGTGGTCGAAATCCACGAAGGGCCTGATGATCGCAGTGAGGTCCATGCTGCCGGAGCTCGAACGGCGCGTACCGACCACGGTACCGATAGGTATGCCCGCAGGGTAGACCTCGCCCATCCCTGAGGTGAGAATCACATCTCCCACCCGGATGTCGGCGCGGCCCATGAGCTTATCCATGACGAGCATGTCCGGCAGGTACTCCGGCTGGGCGGCCACGCGCACCATTCCCTGGTCGCGCGAGCGCTGGACGACTCCGGCCACGGCATGTTCGGCGTCAATCAGCGGGAACACGTAGCCGCGCTTGGGGGGCGTGTCGCTGATTCTCCCGACCAGGCCGGCCTCGGTGCGCACGATGTTGCCAACCTCCAACTTCCGTCCGGGCGGGGCCTTGATGGTCAGACGCTTGCGGCTGAGGCCGTAGTTGATCGAGACGACCTCGGCCACAATGGGGTTGCCGCTGGCACGCTCGGTGTAGCCGAGCAGCTTCTTGAGGTGCTGGTTTTCGAAGTAGGCCTCGGTGAGGCGCAGCTTTTGCGCCGTCAGTTCTTCCTTCTCCGCGCGGAGGCGCTTGTTCTCGTCGGCCAGCCGCCGGTATTGCCCGAGGCCGGTGCCGATGCCTTCGAGGACGCGCGAGCCAGAGGCAAAGAGGTTCTGGACGGGCCAGACGACCGCGGCGGCGAGACGCTCAGGGGCGCTCATGTTACTGCTGCCGGCAGTCGTGGAGCCGCGCGCCCGGTGCTGCCATATGGTCAGCACGAGCGCCAGCAGTACCAGCGCCACTATGGGGCGAGTGTCAAAGCCGCTCCGGGGTCTTCTTAGCATGAGAGGTTATTCTGTGGAATCGAGTCTACTACGCCATCGTGAGTGCCGGAGATCCTTCACTGCGCTCAGGATGACAAGGTGTGTCGCACGCCAGCGCCAGTTGCTCCCCGGCTACCCGGCTGAGGTGCCAATCTGGTCGCGCTCCCTTGAGCGCTCCTGCAGGCACAATAGCGGCTAACGGTACGGATTGGTCAGGCCCTGGAGCTCTTCCAGGTACTTAGCCGCTCCCACCGCGACGCAAGTCAGCGGGTCCTCGGCCACATAGACGGGAATGTCGGTTTCGGCACTGATCAACTGGTCGAGCCCCTGCAGCAGCGCTCCGCCGCCAGCCAGGACTATGCCGCGGTTCATCACGTCTGCTGCAAGCTCTGGGGCGGTGGCGTCGAGGGTCTCTTTGACCATCTCCACGATGGCATTGACCGTGCTTTGGATAGCCTCGCGAATTTCGCCCGAGCTGATGACGATGCTCCGCGGCAGGCCGCTGAGCAGGTCCTTGCCACGGACTTCCATCTCTTCCTCTTCCTGGCGCGGGAAGGCCGAACCGATGCGGATCTTGATCTGCTCGGAGGTGGTTTCGCCGATATAGAGGTTGAACTCGCGCCGGATGTACGTCCCGATCGCCTCGTCAATCTCTTCGCCGGCAATGCGCATCGAGCGCTGGGTACAGATGCCGCCGAGCGAGATAACGGCGATCTCAGTGGTGCCACCGCCGATGTCCACGATCATGTTGCCAACGGGATCGGCGACCGGCAGCCCCGCACCGATAGCCGCTGCCATCGGCTCGTCGATGATCTCACACTCAAAGGCTCCGGCAGCCCGTGCGGCGTCTTCTACGGCGCGGCGCTCCACCTCGGTGATGCCGGAGGGTACGCCAACGACCATGCGGGGATGTACGAACCAGCGCTGGGGCTGCACTTTGCGCAGGAAGTGCCGCAGCATGGCCTCGGTGATGTCGAAGTCGGCGATTACGCCGTTGCGCAGGGGCCGTACGGCGGCGATGCGGGCGGGTGTACGCCCCACCATCCGCTTGGCATCCTCACCCACGGCCAGGACAGCGTTGGTGACGGTATCGATGGCCACTACGGAGGGCTCGCGGAGCAGAATGCCGCGGCCACTGACGTGCACAAGCGTGTTGGCAGTCCCCAAGTCGATCCCCATATCGGGGGAGAACTTGGAGAACCAGCCCATCACGCCGCGCACGCCGCGCTCAAATATGTTCTTTTTGAAGTCGGCTCCACGCATTCCGACCAGTTGCTTAGTCTTCATCAGCTCTCTCAGAAGGTCCCGCCCAGCCTATCGCGGACAGGGCAAGGCGCAGTCTTGCCAGTGGCAAGCCCACTACATTTAGATATGATCCCCAAACCTCGGCTACAAGTTCCCCGCCACCTGATTGTATGCCATAAGCGCCTGCCTTGTCGAGCGGGTCGCCAGTGGCGACATAGGCGTCAATCTCAGCCTCCGCTAGCCGCCGGAAGCTGACCAGGGAGGTTGCACACTCTTCGTACAGCAATTCAGCACCCCCGGATTCGCCCACAGCCAGCACGATTACGGTGAATACCTCGTGCCGCCGTCCCGACAGCTCGCGCAGCATCCGGCGCGCGTCTGCTTCGTCCCGGGGCTTCTCCAGGAGCCTGTTCCCCAGCGCCACCACCGTGTCCGCCCCCACGACAACCCGTCCAGGGTGGCGCCGGGCGACATCCTCGGCCTTGGCCCGCGCTCCGGCCTCGGCCTGACAGCGTGGAGAGGCTGCTCTGCCCAGATGCGCCTCGGCGGCGCTCACTTCCACCTCGAACTCAATTCCCGCCAGCCGCAGTATCTCCTGTCGGCGGGGTGAGGCTGAGGCCAGAATAAGGGGAGCGGTCAGCAAAGGTGGCAAACCGGGCTCCTTGGTGGCTGAAGGAAGGCCGTACGAGCGGCTCAGCCGCGAGGGTACTGGCAAGAGAGAGTGGGGCTTGCAGCCCCACGGAGACGGTATCCAGCTCCAGGAAAGAGGCAAAGAAGCAAGTCGGCTGACGTGTTTCCGCCCGGCTGGAAGCCAGGCTCCGGTGGCGTCATCTCGCGCGGCGACCGCAGCGGTCGCAAGGATGCCGCTCGTACGACCTCGTCGAGACGCCCTCAGCTTCGATGCCCCCCCGGCGTCAGAACCGGCCTGAGCGCAGGATCGAGAAGAGGAGCCAGCCGCCGAGGATAAGACCCACAAAGAGATAGATGACGGTCAGCCAGTCCGCGAGCGGTCCCCGCGCCCGCTCGCTGGTTACCAGGTTGGTCGAGGACATGATGACCGCCGCCACCACGAGGGCGAACGCTATCCGGTTGACCATCAGGTCCAGCCGGTGAAGCGGCCGATCAATGTTCTCATGCCAGATGCGCATCCTGATGCCGCCGCCCTGCATCCGCTGCAAGACCTGGTTCACCTGCCGGGGCAGGCTCTGGGCGTAACGGCTGGTCGAGCGTGCCATCCGGAAGATCTCTTCGCCGATGCGCTTGGGCTTGAGGCGCTCGGCGACCAGGACCTTCAGTTCCTGGCGGAGCACTTCCTGCGCGTCGAATTGCGGGTCCAGTCCGAGGCAGATGCCCTCGGTCACGATCAAGGACTTGGCAATGGCGGCCAGGCTTGGCTGCATTCGCACGCCATGCCGCACCACCAGTTCCAGGAGCTGGTTCAGAAGCTGCCCGAGGCCGATCTGGGCGCTGCTTTTGAACCCGGAATAGTACGAGATCATCCGCCCAATGTCGGTGGTTAGTTGCTCCAGGTCCGTGCGCTCGCTCGTGGCCCCCAGCGCCAGCACATAGTCCGTGACCTCCTGCGCATCGTCACTCATCACCGCCACAATCAGCGATACCAGGTGCTCGCGCACCGAGCGGTCGATGGACACCGCGTTGCCGCAGTCAATGAACGCCACCGTCTCGCCGCCGGGAAACAGCACGTTTCCGGCATGGGGGTCGCCGTGGAAGAATCCGTCCCGCAGAATCTGCCGCAGCATCAGCGCCAGCATGTTGCTGGCCGCGCCCTGCGCGTCCACGTCGAACGTTGCGAGGTCCTCCGGCTGCCCGACCTTGGCCCCCTCCACCCACTCCACCACCAGCACCCGCCGTGTCGTCAGGTTCCAGTAAATCGCCGGGACGTACGCGATGGACTCCTCGGCCAGGTTGTCCTTTAGCCGCCGGGTGTTGTGCGCCTCAATCAGGAAGTTCAGTTCCTGCCGGATCGTGTCGGCAGAGGTCTGCGCTACCTGCAGAATTCGATTCTCGGCGGCCCAGGCGACGGACTTTTCCGCCCGCCGTGCCGCCCAGAGCATGAGGTCCAAGTCCAGTTCCACCGACTCCGCCACACCCAGCCGCTGCACCTTCACCGCCACCGGAGTGCCGTCCGCCAGCCGCGCGAAATGCACCTGCCCGATGGACGCCGAGGCCCGCGGCTCCCGCTCGAACTGGTCAAAAAGCTCGTCTACCTCTCCCCCCAGTTCCTCGCGAATAACCTGCTGCACGTCCTCGAACGACTGCGGCGGCACGTTATCCTGCAATTCCCGAAGCTGGGCGACGTACGCCGCCGGCACGAGATCAGGCCGGCTGGCGAGGAGTTGGCCGAGCTTGATGGCGGTCCCACCCAACTCGAGCAGCGCGCGCCGCAGCCGCTCGGGCATCTCCAGCCCGGCGACTTCGGCTTCCATCCGCCGGTGCCGCACCCGCGGCAGATCGGCCTCGTGCAGCACCCACGAGAAGCCGAAGCGCCCCAGCACGCTCATGACCTGACTGGCGCGGCGGAAGCGCGCGCGGGCCTTCCCGCCCCAGCTCATTTGGTTCGGCTGTCGCCTATAGCCTGATATTGGGGTCCCATCCACAGCCAGCGCACCTGCCCTCGTTATTCAAACCCACGACCCTGCCCGCATAGCCGGCCCGCGACACCAAAAGCCGCCCGCATTGGGCGCATTCGGTATCGCGTGCGCCCTCAAGCTGAATGTTGCCGACATACACGTGCTTCAGCTTCGCCCTGGCGAGTTCGTACGCCAGCTTCAGAGTTGCCGGCGGCGTCGGCGGCGTTTCGAACTTGTAGTCCGGATGATATGCCGAGAAGTGCACCGGCATATCCACCGAGACGCCTGCCGCCCAGTCCACCAGCGCCTGCAGTTCCTCTTCGGAGTCATTCTGGCCGGGGATGATCAGGTTGGTGATCTCCACATGCACCCGGCCAATGGCTCGCTCCACTGTCTGCCGCGCCGGCAACGCCTGGCCCTTGCAGTGCTCCAGATAGAAACGCTCGCTCATGGACTTGATGTCCACGTTCATCGCGTCGATGTATGGCAGGAGCTCTTCCAGCGGCTCACGCTCGACGATTCCATTCGTGACGAGCACATTGTACATCCCGGCCTGCTTCACGAGCGGCGCCGTGTCGCGGATGTACTCATACCATATGAAGGGTTCGTTATAGGTAAAGGCCAGCCCAATATTGCCTTCGCGCACATATTCCTGCGCCATCCGCACTGCGTCCTCGGGCTCAACCTCGCGCGTCGCGGGCCGGGTCTGGGAGATCTGCCAATTCTGGCAGAACCCGCAGCTCAGGTTGCAGCCGAAGGTCCCCAGGGACAGGATGGAGCCGCCAGGATGGAAATGGTAGAGCGGTTTCTTCTCGATGGGATCCAGGCCCATCGAGGTTACTTCCGCATAGTTGAGGGTCTGCAGCACCCCATGCACATTTTTGCGCACGCTGCAGCGCCCGACGGCGTCGGGACGGATGTGACAGTGCCAGGGACAGAGCACACAATCCGCCCGCTCTCCCTCCGCGCTCCAGAACATCGCTTCACGTTCCGGCATCTCTCACCACCCCTGTCGTGTGTGTGCTGTCATCCTGAGCGCGGACGTCTTCGTCTGCCAAGCGAAGGATCTCTGCGACACCGGGGGATCCTTCGCTTTGCTCAGGATGACAACGTTAGCGGAACTCAATGCCCGTTGTTGTCGCTCTACGCCTCGCTGAAGCTGGGCTCGCCCTGTATCTGGTCCACCAGGGCCTTCACTGCCGCGATTTGCTCGGCGCTGCCCCAGGCTGCCAGCCAGATGCCGCCTTCGGCTCCGCAGACGCCGCCGGCTCCGATCTGGTGGACTTCCGCGCCGGTCAGCAGTTCCAGAGCCTCAATCTCGGTCACGATCTCGCCCTGCATCGGCCACAGCGCCGGCATTCCCTCGCGACTAAGCTCCGGCTCACCAGTGATCGTCTCGGCGAGGTCCAGGATGTCGCCTACGATCTCCTTCTCCAGGCCCACCGGGATGACCAGGTGCAGGCCCTTTCCGTAGAAGGGGCCGATGATGGTTCCGAGGGTCCCACCCTCAGGATGCCCCACCAGCAGGCCGGCGATGCCGCTTTCGTAGTTCAGGGCATTCGCGCCCTTGATGACTACATCTCCGCGGCCCATCTGCGCTACGGCCTCCTTCATCGGGAGGTCGCTCTTTTGGCCCTTGACGAGGACGACCTCGGAGAGGTTGCCGCCAAATACGCCGCTTACGTCGGCTTTGGCCGGCAGCGTCCGCCCGAGGACGTAGGCGCCTTTTTGGATCTTCTCGCCCAGGAGTTCCTCGGCGACGTAGGAGTTCGTGGTGCCCTTGGTGACCAGTACGATGCCCTGCTCGAGGGCTTTGCGCACCACCGGCAGCGCCGCTACGCCCTTGGCGATCAGCCGCTTGCCCTCCGAGACGGTCAACACCAAGCTACACGTTTGCAGGTCAGACATGCCAGTGCCACATCCTTTGGGGGTCCCCAGGTCGCCTGATAACCAGATCTGCTGCCAGGCAGGTATGCTTATGTCAAGTATATCAACCCCCCCTCCGCTTTGGCAAGTTATCCGCGCCATCGTCGGGCCGGCATGTCGTCTGGCAGGGGTGCGACTCGCCTTTGTAGGTAGAATAACGTCCCATCATTGTCGGGAGTTGTACAACTTTGTCAGGCCGCTTTGGCCGCTTGTGCGATTTGCTCGTGCTGTGCACTCAGTAGGCGCGTTCGGA
>JBDKRC010000004.1:0-8565 GCA_039683575.1 Armatimonadia bacterium
CTGCAGTTGTTCGAGCACCTTGCTGTAGTTGCGTTCCTTGTGGCTCATCAGTAACTTCATGCCCTTCAGTTCGCCGAAGGGACATTTCTACTTTGCACAAGAGGGACATTACTACTTGGCAGCGACATGCCCACCGTGCAGCGGTTGACAGTGCCCGCCGTAGACGGTACACTGCTTTATTGGCCAAACGCAGGGGCACTGCACCGCGAATCGACGCTATGGACATCAAAGGCATCGTCTTCGACATCAAAGGTTTTGCTGTACACGACGGCCCCGGCATCCGCACCACTGTCTTCCTGAAAGGGTGCCCGTTGCGGTGCGACTGGTGCCATAACCCCGAGTCACAGTCCAGCCAGCCGGTGCTCGCGCAGTTCAAGCGCAACTGCATAGGCTGCGGCAAGTGCCTGCAGCGTTGCCCGCAAGGCGCGCTCTCCCGCGGCGAAGACGGTATCAACATAGATCGCGGGCTCTGCAAGGCCTGTGGCGAGTGCGCGCGGACCTGCTACGCTGAAGCCCTGGTGATACGTGGTCGCACCATGACGGTTGAGCAGGTCATGGTCGAGGTCCGCAAGGACATTCCCTTCTACCAGAACTCCGGCGGCGGGATGACAATATCGGGCGGTGAGCCGCTGCAGCAGCCGGAATTCACCCTGGCGCTGCTGAAGGCAGCCAAGGGCGAGGGCCTGCACACCTGTCTCGATACCTGCGGCTACGCGCCGTGGCCAACTATGGAGCAGATGCTGCCCTACGTGGACATGGTGCTCTACGACCTCAAAGGCATCAACCCGGCCCTGCACCGCCAGCGCACCGGCCGTCCCAACAGCCTCATCATGCGGAACCTGCAGGGCCTTACCAGCGACGGGATTCGGGTCAAAGTGCGCCTGCCGCTCGTGCCGGGCTACAACGACCGCGTCGAGGATATCCGCGACCTCGCGGAGTTCATCACCAACCTGCAGCATGTCCCGCCGGTCGAGATCCTGCCATACCACCGGCTGGGCGAAGGCAAGTACGAGGCGCTGGGGATCAAGAACGGACTGCACCTGGAGCCACCGCAGAGGGCCGCAGTCGAGGCCCTGGCGGAAGTAGCCCGCGAATTTGGAGTGGAGTGTCAGGTAGGAGGCTAACCTTCCGTGCTCAAGCCGAAATGACAACGGTGGCCTGAAGCAAACAGGGCCACCGTTCTTTGTGAATCACCAGCAGTAGTGCCCTGATAGCCGTACGAGCGGCTTCCAGCCGCGAGGGTAGTGGGATGGAGTGGGGCTTCCAGCCCCACGGGCCTCATCCGCACAATCCCGCGTAGGTCGGTGCGTCCCGCACCGACAGCCTACATCCAGCAGCGCCCAAGGACACCAGTAGCGCGGGCGGCTCGCCCGCATCGGAACGGAGGGGCCGAGCTTCAGCCGGCCCAGCCGTCATCAACGACCCGAACGCAGTTTCCCGACGACTCATCCGAGGAGTATCCATGCCACGACGCGACGACCTCAAGAAGATCCTCATCATCGGCTCCGGCCCCATCGTCATCGGACAGGCTTGCGAGTTTGACTATTCCGGCACCCAGGCCTGCAAAGCTCTCCGCGAAGAGGGCTACGAGGTTGTGCTCGTCAACTCCAACCCTGCGACCATCATGACCGACCCCGAAACGGCCGATGTCACGTATATCGAGCCGCTGACGGTCGAGAGTGTCAGTGCCATCATCGCCAAAGAGCGCCCCGACGCCCTGCTGCCCACCCTTGGCGGTCAGACGGGTCTGAATCTCGCTCTGGCGCTCTCTGAGAGCGGCGTGCTCTCCCGCTTCAACGTTGAGCTCATCGGCGCCAAGCGCAAGGCCATCAAAAAGGCCGAGGACCGCGAGCTCTTCAAGGACGCCATGATCGCCGCCGGGCTCGAGCTGCCCCGCAGCGCCTTCGCCTCCACCGTCCGCGACGCCCGGCAGATCGCCGAGGAGATTGGCTTCCCGCTGATCATCCGCCCCTCCGGCACCCTCGGTGGCTGGGGCGGCGGCACCGCCGAAAACTGGGAAGAGCTTGAGGAAGTCGTCAGCAAGGGCGTGGATGCCTCGCCCATGAACGAAGTGCTGGTCGAGGAGTCCGTTGTAGGGTGGAAGGAGTACGAGCTTGAGGTGATGCGCGACGTCAAGGATAACGTCGTCATCGTCTGCTCGATTGAAAACTTCGACCCGATGGGCATCCACACCGGTGACTCGATCACAGTGGCCCCCGCCCAGACCCTGACCGACCGCGAATACCAGAAGATGCGGGACCAGTCCATCAAGGTCATCCGCGAAATCGGGGTAGACACCGGCGGCAGCAACATCCAGTTCGCCGTCAATCCCCGCGACGGCCGCATGGTCGTCATCGAGATGAACCCCCGCGTCAGCCGCTCCTCTGCCCTGGCCTCCAAGGCTACCGGCTTCCCCATCGCCAAGATTGCCGCCAAGCTTGCGATTGGCTACACCCTCGACGAAATCCGCAACGACATCACCCGCGAGACCCCGGCCTGCTTCGAGCCGACCATTGACTACGTGGTCACGAAGATCCCCCGGTGGGCCTTCGAGAAGTTCCCCGCCGCCGACCCAACCCTCATGACCCAGATGAAGTCGGTTGGCGAGGCCATGAGCATCGGCCGGACTTTCAAGGAATCCCTGCAAAAGGGCATCCGCTCCCTGGAGATCAGCCGCTTCGGCCTCGGCGCCGACGGCAAGGGCAGCCACTATGACAAGATGGAGCGCGAGCAACTCGAACAGAAGCTCCGCATCCCGCATCCCGACCGGCTGTTCCAACTCCGCAGCGCCATGCGCGCCGGCGCGGGTGTGGACGAACTGCACGAGATCACCGGCATTGACCCGTGGTTCCTCAGCCACATCGAGGACATCGTCAACGAGCAGGACGAGGTGGTCAAGCTCCGCGGTGCCAAGGGCCTGCAGGGCATCGATAAGCGCTACATGCGCCACCTCAAGCGCGTCGGCTTCTCAGACGTGCAGATCGCCACACTCACCGGGGCCACGCAGGACGAGGTCCGCCAGTACCGCAAGGACCTGGGCGTCACCCCGGTAGTCAAGCTGGTTGACACCTGCGCGGCGGAGTTCGAAGCCTATACGCCGTATTTCTACCTCACCTACGAAGAGGAAGACGAATTCCGCGCCTCTGAGAAGAGGAACATCATCATCCTCGGCAGCGGCCCCAACCGCATCGGCCAGGGCATCGAGTTTGACTACTGTTGCGTCCACGCCGCCTTCGCGCTCGAGCAGGACGGCTATGAGACCATCATGGTCAACAGCAACCCGGAGACGGTCTCCACCGACTACGACACCTCCGACAAGCTGTACTTCGAGCCCCTCACTCTCGAAGATGTACTCAACATCTGCGACAAGGAAAAGCCGCACGGGGTCATCGTTCAATTCGGCGGACAGACGCCGCTGAACCTCGCCAAGGGCCTCGAAGCTGCCGGGGTACCCATCCTCGGCACCAGCCCCGAGAGCATTGACCTCGCCGAGGACCGCAAGCGCTTCCAGCAGGTCCTGCAGAAGCTCGGTCTGCGCCAGCCGGAAAATGATACCGCCACTTCCGTAGAGGGCGCTCTCGAATGCGCCCGCAGCATCGGCTACCCGGTGCTTGTGCGCCCCTCCTACGTCCTGGGCGGCCGTGCGATGGAGATCGTCTACAACGACGAGGCTCTCGAGAAGTACATGAAGACCGCCGTAGAGGCCTCGCCGGAACGCCCCGTCCTGATTGATAGTTTCCTCCAGGACGCCATCGAGATCGACGTGGACGCCATCTGCGACGGCAAGAAGTGCGTCATCGGCGGCATCATGGAGCATATCGAGGAGGCGGGCATCCACAGCGGTGACTCGGCCTGCGTCCTCCCGGCCTTCAGCCTCGCTGAGAGCGAACTCGAGGAAATCAAGGTCCAGACCCGGGCCCTCGCGCTGGAATTGAAGGTCAAGGGCCTCCTCAACGTCCAGTACGCGATCAAGAACGAGACCCTGTACGTGCTCGAAGTCAACCCGCGCGCCTCGCGCACGGTCCCCTATGTCAGCAAAGCCATCGGCGTCCCGCTGGCCAAACTGGCCGCCCGTGTCATGGCTGGCAAGACCCTCGAAGAGCTCGGCTTCACCGAAGAGATCGAGCCCGAGCACATGTCGGTCAAGTGCCCGGTGTTCCCGTTCAGCAAGTTCAGCGGCGTGGACACCCTGCTTGGGCCAGAGATGAAGTCCACCGGCGAAGTCATGGGCATTGACCCCGGCTTCGGCGCCTCCTTCGCCAAGGCCTACATCGCCGCCGGCCATGACCTGCCCGAGCGCGGCACGGTCTTCATCAGCGTCCGCAACCGCGACAAGCGCGACGTCATCTTCATCGCCCGGCGCCTCAGTGACCTTGGCTACCATATCGTGGCCACCGAGGGCACCGAGCGTGTCCTGCGCAAGAGCGGCGTCGAGGCCGAGATCATTCAGCGCGTCGGCGAAGGCCGCGGACGCCACGCGATTGACCTCATCCACGACGGCCGCATCCAGCTAATCATCAACACGCCGACAGCGGGCCAGGCCCAGCGCGAGGACCAAATCGCGATCCGCCGCGAGGCCGTGCTCTACCACGTCCCGGTCATCACCACCATGGCCGGCGCCATGGTAGCAGTCCTGGGCCTCGAGGCCATCCGTGGCGAAGGCCTCGGGGTCAAGTCTCTCCAGGAGTATCACGCGGAAATGGATGGAAAACAGGAAGAGTTCAAGTTCATCTAGACGTCTTCCCAGTCTATATAAAGCGGCGGGCCAATGATGGCCCGCCGCTTCTGTCTTGCCGTATGGAGGGGCCGAATGCGGAGCCTCACCGCGCATCCGGCCCAGCCGTTATCACCGAAAAACTTCTCGCCGTTCGGAGGGGCCGAGCTTCAGCCGGCCCGCCGTTATCACCGACACCTCACATCCGCGCCAACCTGGGCTGGCTAAAGCTCGGCCCCTCCAAAGACCTTTGCAGGTCCCCGCACACCTTCTGGTGAACTACGCCCAATCACGACGGAGAGGTATGCTAATGTCCAACGAGAGATTGCAACAGAAGCTCGCGCTCGAAGGCGGCCTCAAAGCCGTCACTACCATCGAGGGTAAGGGCAAGCCGAAGATCGGGAAAGAAGAGTTCATGGCGGTCGTGCAGCGCTTCGCACTGCCCGAAGAAGCGCTTGCGCGCGTAGACGCCGCGCTCTCGGACGAAGACTTCGCTGGCGGCCCGTACCTGGCCAACTACTACACCAACCTCAAGGAAAGCTCCAACCAGACCTTCGCCCGCATGGGCCGCAAGGTCTTCGACGTCAAGTACGCTCTGCCGATGAGTTCCGGCACGGCCGCGCTGCACGCCGCCTTCGTCGCCGCCGGCGTCGGCCCCGGCAAGGAAGTCATCCTCTCGGCCATCGGCTTTTACGCCACCGCCGCCGCCGTAGTCATGGCCAAGGGCGTCCCCGTCTTCTGCGACGTGGACGAGTCCCTGCACATGGACCCCAGGAAGATCGAAGCGCTCATCACCAAGCGCACGGCCTGCATCGCCCCCACCCACGTCATGGGCAGCGTCGCCAACATGGACGCGATCATGAAGGTCGCCAAGAAGCACAAAATCCCCGTCGTCGAAGACTGCGCCCAGTCCAACGGCGGCAAGGTCAAGGGCAAGTACGTCGGCACCTGGGGCGACCTGGGCATCTATAGCATCTCCGCCTACAAGATCGTCGGTGGCGGCGAGGGCGGCATGCTCGTCACCAACGATGAGAAGCTCTACGACGCCGCCTGCTGCCTGTCCGAGGGTGGCGGCCTCACCCGCCCCGTCCGCTTCGCCCCCGAGCGCTATCCCGGCGAGCTCTTCGTCGGCACCAACTACCGCATGTCCGAGCTGGAAGCCGCCATTGACGCCGTGCAGCTCCGCAAGATGCCCGCGCTCTTCAAGCGCTTCCACAACGTCAAAATGCGCATTCTGGGCCAACTGAAGACCTTCAAGGAAATCACCCCCCAGAAGCTCAACGATCCCGACGGCGAAGTCGGCTACACGCTGCGCTTCTTCCCCGAGAGCATCGAACTCGGCCGCAATATCGTGGCAGCTCTGAACGCCGAGGGCGTGGGCTGTGGCATGCGTGGCGACAGCGACACCCCCGACTGGCACATCTACCACTACATGTTCCCGTTGGTCCTGCAAAAGGGCGGTCCGGGCAGCGACTGCCCCTTCGGCTGTGAGCGCTACCAGAAGGCCGGCGGCAAGGTAGACTACAAGAAGGGCCAGTGCCCGGTAGCCGACGACCTGTTCCAGCGTATGATCAGCATCAGCCTCAACCAGTGGTACAGCGCGGCGGACTGCAAGCACATCGCCAACGCCATCAACAAGGTCCTCGGCGCCTACTGCACCGAATCCCCGAAGGGCAAGAAGTGGCTCTAGGCGGTTCGTCCCGCGCCGACACCCCATCTCACGCGTAGGCGGGTTCGTCCCGAACCCGCATCCCCGACAACCAAACGAGCCGGCGACCAAAATGGTCGCCGGCTCTGCTTTTGGCCTCTGCATTGCTTCTCAGACCTACTCCCTCACCGCCTCCCCCCAAAGCCGCGCCATCAACTCCATCCCCTCTACATTCGGGTGCACCGGGTCCTCTCCGTACCACCGCTGTTTCTCCACGCTGTATGCCCTGAAGAAGTCCGGCCCCGCCCGCAGCCCCCGCCGCTCGATCAGCTTGTCCATCTCCACGATGTAGCTCTCCAATATCTCCGCCGCGCCCTCCGCGTAGTCATAGCACGGCCGCGCCAGGTAGATCGCCTCCGGCTTGGCCCCGTACTCCTTAACCAGCAGGTCCACCATCGCCTCCAGGTTCGCCGCCACCTCCGCCGCCGGCAGCTTCGCCCGCTCGTCATTGACGCCCAGGTGGATCAGCCACACCGTCGGCTGCAGCAGCTTCATGCGCTCCTGCCAACCCCTGTCGCCCTGCATCGTCTGCAGGTACCGCCCCGTCGTGATGCCTCCGTACCCCTCATTGGCGATGAAGACCGGCTGCTGCCACTTCTCGCTCAGCAGGTCGTTCAGTGACGTCATCCAGCTCTGAAAGCAGTTGATCTCCGGTCGGTGCCAGGCCGTGGTGGGGGAGTGCTGCGGGAAGTTGCGCCCATCCCGCGACACCGCCTCAGGCGGGAACGCTGCCGCCGTCAGTTCGAGGTTGTTGCGCCAGAACCCGCGGCTGTGGTAGCCCTCCGTGATGCTGTCACCCAGCGCGGCGATCACCGTCCCCACACCCAGCCGCTCATACCGCCGTCCGCCCACTTCCACAACATACTCCCCTGGCGCGACGTTGGCGAATACGACCACCGCGGCTTGCGGGGAAGCCTGTGCCTCACCTGCCACCTTGTCATCCCGCCACAGGCGCACCTGCGAAGGTTGAGAAGCCCCTTCCGGAAAGACAA
This sequence comes from Armatimonadia bacterium, assembly GCA_039683575.1. Taxonomy (GTDB): domain Bacteria; phylum Armatimonadota; class Zipacnadia; order Zipacnadales; family UBA11051; genus JAJFUB01. The sequence continues at coordinate 7,415 of JBDKRC010000004.1, forward strand.
CCCGCACCCGTACCTCCCGTGACGACTGAAGGTACGGTATGGTATACGAGCCCTTGATGTCCGGCACCTTGATCGTCAGCGTCTGTGGCTCTGCCGTTTCCCGCACCGCCGGCAGTACGATCTCCGCCGCCGCACAGTGCACCGCCACCAGCAGCAGTGCCAGCGCCACGATCCCGGTGCCAGTCATCATGGCACCTCGACAAACGTCACGTCATCAAACCACGCCCGCTCCCCCTCGGGCATCTCGTACACCGTCAGCAGAATGACCGCCTTCGCCGCACCCTCTGGCGCCTTCACCACGCTTACCACTCGCTCCCAGCGCCCCGGCTGCGTCACCGCCGCCACCGTGTTCAGCCCGCCGTTGAACCACTTGCCATTCTTATCCTGCCACCGCACCTCCAGCGCCGTCTTGCGCCCCGAAGTGACCTTCTCCGCCCAGCCATACGCCCACGCCGCATACTGCTTCCCCGCCTCTACTGGCGTCGTGGTGATATAGCAGGTGCACTCGCCGCCCTCCAGCGCCGCCGCCAGCTTCCCGCTGTGGGCCTTGCCGCCATCCAGGTACAGCTTCCCCTTCACCGGGTCGATCTTCCAGGTGCTCCACCCCGGCGGCGTCCCTTCGCTCTTCCACTCCGGTCCTACTGGCGTGTCATCCTTCACGTTCTCGGTGCTCTCAAAGCCCCCATTGGGCAGCTTGTTCGGCTGGCTGTCCAACTCGCCCCGGTACACCCGCAGGATCGCCTCAACATCCGTTCCCTTGATCTGCGCGAGCAGCTCTCCGAGCGCCTTGTCGCCCTCGGCCGTGCTGCCTGCAGCCTCGTAACAGGCCGCGAGGCCGCTCAGCGCCGTCACGATCGAGCCCTGGCAGTGCTCCGTCCACTGGGCGATCACATTCGGCCGCGCGCCTGCCTTGTACCAGTAGCTGCTGTAGGGGTCCTCCATGACGCTCCGCTGCCACAGCCCTGGCGCCGCCTCCAGCGACCGGTTCACCTGCTTGATCAGCCGGATTACCTCCGGCCCGCTCGCCTTCGTCATCTTCATCTGTCGCAGCGCCTCGGCCGCCTGCCAGCCCTCCATGGCGTTCAGCGGCCACTCGAGCCCCTTGTCCACATACGCGATCCGCTGCTTGATGGCCTCGTCGTTGCCGGCCA
>JBDKRC010000005.1:0-4565 GCA_039683575.1 Armatimonadia bacterium
GGGCGGCTCGCCCGCCCCGGGGTGCCTACTGGCGGGCGAGCCGCCCGCCCTACTGGTAAATTGAGCCCTAAGCTTACGCGTATGCCACGGGGGGGTACTGCTGACCGGCTACTGATCGCGCGCCGCGCGCCTACCTCTCCAACCACTCCCGGTAGAATGTATGGAGGTTGCTGCCGTCGGCGATGTCTACCTGCCACGTCATGACGCCGTCGGTGTCGATGAGGAAGGGAACCACGTCCCCACCTTGTGCCCGCAGGGCCTCTGTCACGGCACCCTTCTGTCCGGGACCGCAGACGACCAGCAGATAGCCCCCTCCGCCCGCTCCCAGAAGCTTCCCGCCGAGGGCACCCGCCTCGACCGCCGCGTGCAGCATGTCGTCCACCAGGGCGACTGTCGCCGCGGGATTGGTCGCAACCTTCAGCTTTCCCGCACGCCCCAGGTCCGCCGCAAAGGTATCCAGATCCTCGCGGCACAGGTGGTCGCGCATCTCGTAGGCAAGGTCGCGCAGCGCTGCCATCGCCTCCACCGTCTCACGGCGCCCCTCGCGATGCAGCCTCACCTGCTCGTTCACCGGGTCCTGCGGGGAGCGCTCGGCCGGGGTGTGGCAGAGCAGGAACCGGTGCTCAATCTCGCAGACCAACTCCCGCCGCAGGCGCAGCGGAATGACGGTTACGCCGTGTTGGGAGAACTCCATGAAGTTGACGCCGCCGAAGGCCGCGGCGTACTCATCCTGCCGTCCCACGCGTTCGCCGAGGAGTTCGCGGTTGGCCTGGAAAGCTGCCTCAGCGATGTCGTACTGGGTCATGGCTCGCCCGGTGTGGCGGGCGAGGAGAGCCGTCGTCAGGACCGCCAGGGCTCCAGAGGCCCCGAGGCCGGAGCCGACTGGCGCGTCGCTTTCCACGAACAGGTCAAATCCCTGCTCCGGGGCGAAGCGCTTGAGTACCGCGTCGAAGAGTTTGAGTTGGCTCTGCTGATCGAGGATGGGGGCGGTGAGGTCGTAGTCGGCGATGATGTCATAGTCCACGGAGCAGATGCGCGCATGGCCGTCCGTACGCGGCAGCAGGGTCGCGTGGACATAGAAGGCGATGGTCGTGTTGAGCACAGCCCCGCCCTGCGAGTTGGCCACGACCGGCAGATCGGTGCCGCCACCGCCGAAACTGACGCGGTAGGGGGCTCGTCCGCGTAAGGCCGTCTTGCGTTCACCGCTCATCATCCACCTCATGCTCACCAGAATGTTGGAGTCGATCTGCGTTCATTACCAACCAATCATTGTCATTCTGAGCGAAGCGAAGAATCTCGGGCTCCGGTCGGGGGATTCTTCGCTTGCCGCACGAGTACGTGCGGGCTCAGAATGACACACGTTGCCGGGGTTCCCGCCTCGCCCGTTCATGCCGTATCTGTTCCCCGCCTCTAGAAGATGATCTTCTGCCTGTGGATATAGACGCTCTGTAGCAGTCCCACGGCTGCCATCATGGTGAGCATATTGCTGCCCCCATAGCTCACAAAGGGCAGGGGCATGCCCTTGACTGGCATCATGCCCACGGCCATGCCGATGTTGACCATGACGTGCACGAGCCACATGGCCGCGATTCCCCCAGCTATGAGCCTGCCAGCGGTGTCCTTGGCGACGGCGGCGATGGCCAGCGCCCGGTATATCAGCGCCCCGAACAGGCCGAGGACCAGCACCGAGCCGATGAACCCGGTTTCCTCGCCGACCACGGTGAAGATGAAGTCTGTCTCCTGGTCAGGGACGAATCTCAACCTGCTCTGGGTTCCCTTGAAGATGCCTTTGCCCACATGGTGCCCCGAACCTATGGCAATCAGGGACTGCTTGAGCTGCCATCCCTGCCCGGTGGGGTCGGCATCGGGGTCCATGAAGGCCGTCAGCCGCTGCTTTTGGTGGGGACGGATGATATTCAGGCCCCAGGCGGCCATGAAGAGCATCAGGAAGGCGAAGACGATGCCGCCGATGTGTATCACGCGGGCACCGGCCAGAAAGAGCATCGTCATCCATACGATGAAGATCAGCACCGGCGTGCCCAGGTCGGGCTGAGCCAGGACGAGTAGCGTCGGTGCGCCGACCCACGCCAGCGAGGTAAGCACCAGCCCGAAGTCGCCGACTTCCTCCTCCCGGCTGGCCAGGAAGCCCCCCAGCAGCAGGATCAGGGCGATCTTGAGCATCTCCGAAGGCTGGATATTCAGCGGCCCAATGGGAATCCAGCGCTGGGCGCCCTTGACGAAGTGGCCGGTGACCAGGACCACAATCAGCAGGAAGAAGACAAAACCGAGAAAGGGGATGGCCAGGCTGATGAGGCGGTTGTAGTCCACGATGGTAAGGGAGGCCATGATGGCCAGCCCCAGAGCGATCCAGACAAGCTGCATCATCAGCTTGTGGGCACCCATCTCGGCGCGGGTGGAGCTATAGATCATCAAGGCGCCGACGCCCACCAACAGCATGACAACTGCCAGGAGGGTCCAGTCGGCGCGTGAAGTGAGCTTGTGAGGCAAAGACGGCGTCCTTTCAACCTGGCAATGCAGGTTCCACAATAACAACAACATTATAGCACAGTAGGTGCCAGACGAGGAAGGAAGGCAGCGTGTGCGCAGGAGGGGCCGAGCCTCAACCGGCCCGTGGTGGCAGAGCGTCTGGCAGTCGTGGACAACGGCAGGGGCGGCTGACGCGTGGCCACTCCTGCCAAAAAAGGCCTTGCCTTTCCAGGAAGAATAACTATACTACTATTTTAGTAGTTGCTAAAATAGTTGAATAGGAGCGGTATCCCATGGATAAGATGACTGTGATCTGCAAGAATGTCGGCAAGACCCGCTTTTGTGGAGAGAGCCGCGGGCACCAGACGTTCTGTGACGTCACGGCGGACCGGGGTGGGGAAGATGCGGCTATGCTCCCGCCGGAGAGCCTCGCGGCCTCCCTGGGTAACTGTCTGGGCATAGTGATCGCCGTAACCTGCCTCAACAAGGGCATTCCGTACGAGGGCATGGAGGTCAAGGTAACGGCTGATTTCGTGGATGATGCCTCGCGTGTGGACAACTTCCGCTGCGAAGTGAAGATGCCGGAGGAACTCGATGCGCGGCAGCGCAAGATCGTCGAGAGCGCCTGCCACCTGTGCAAGGTGGGCAACACGCTCACGCATGGGGCCAAGGTGGAAGAGATCATTCTGTAGTCCGGGGCAGTCGAGACGGAAGACAACGAGAGCGGCCGATTGGCCGCTCTCGTTGTCTTACTGGAGGCCATCAGGTCAGCGCCGTAACATGAGCGGGGCGACAGTGTCGGTCCGCTGACCGTCGGCGGCACACGCTGTGACCCGCACCAGGTACATCCCCGGCGGGACCTTCGTGCCGGTGCTGCTCCTGCCGGTCCACGCGAGAGAGGTGACGCCTGCCGGGAGGGCGCGCTCCGGGAGTTCGGCAACCACCCGCCCGGCTATGTTGCAGATGGCTGTTCGGACGGTGGCGGCTGAGGTAAGGCTGACCTTCAGATCCGCACCGGCAGACGTTGCAGCGGCAGAAAGACTCACTGTCGATGCTGTGGCCGCCGGGGCGGTCTTGAACCAGTAGTTCTCGCCCCAGCCCAGCACGCGGCCGCTGGTGCAGACGATGCCGGGATCGATATTGATGCGGTAGTAGGTATTCGGCAGCAGGGGCGACTTGGGCCGGAGCTTGACCTTCCGCTCGGCGGTTACCCAGGTCATCACAGTCGGGATGACCTTCGTCGTGCCGAGCTTGAGTTGTACCCGGGTGGTGACTGTCGACTGCTTGACCGGCCAGCGGAAGCTGGCGAAGACGGAAGTGGTAACCGGCACGTTGTAGGTTTTGGGCGCGGGAGTGACGCCGGCCATATTGGTGACTGTGACACACGCGCTGTTCCACGGGCTGTATGCCGTGCCGTCGTACGCTCGGGCACGGACGCCCCAGGTTTCGCCTGCGTGGACGCTCGAGGCGGGAAGGGTCTCACCAGTGTAGGTGAACCCCTCCCAACGGCCATCAGGTCGCTTCTTGGACCACTGGTACTGATAGGTAAGGCTGTCGCCGTCGGCATCGGTGCCGCCGGTGGCATGGGCAGTGAGAGGCTCGTGGCCGGGGGCTGTCGGGGTAATGGTGAGGGAGACTGGTTTGGAGGGCGGGGTGTCAACAAGGAAGCGTGACGTGTAGTTGTGCCAGTATTGCCCCGTGGTCGGACGTGCGGTGATCTCTACAGTCTGGCCTTCGTACCCCGAGCTGTCCCAATGGATGCCGAAGACGCCATTCGTGAGACCAGAGTACGGCAGCGACGTGGCGAGCTTACCATTGATCAGTATCTCAATGGCCTTAATGGTGAAGCGCCCCGAGGTTTCCTTGGCCCAGCCGCTGATCGGGATTACGCCACTAACGGTGCTTCCATCCACCGGGCTGTCGAGATGACCTTCCCAGGCAGGTCCAACAAAGAACCTTGAGGTGTAGGTGTGCCATTCCGTGCCCGTAGTTGGGCGCGCGCTGATCTCCACGGTCTGGCCGGCCCAGCCGCGGCTGTCCCAGTTGATGCTGAAGGCTCCGTTGGTTAGTCCGGAGTA
>JBDKRC010000006.1:0-26496 GCA_039683575.1 Armatimonadia bacterium
CTGCAGTTGTTCGAGCACCTTGCTGTAGTTGCGTTCCTTGTGGCTCATCAGTAACTTCATGCCCTTCAGTTCGCCGAAGGGACATTTCTACTTTGCACAAGAGGGACATTACTACTTGGCAGCGACAGTGGCCCATCCCCAATCTTGACGGCCTATCACTGTCAGACTATACTATTTGACCAATTGGCGCTGCCTCTCGCAGCGCTTCGTAGCATCCGGCGCGCGGGCACTAATCCCGCGCGTTCTCCGCATCTGAACTTCACAGCCACTACCTGCGTCTGCCACTCCGTTTGTGCGAGCCGCGGAGCGATCCGGGGTTTCTTTGCTACCCGCTACCCACCGCTCTCGCCCTGCGGACGTGGCCCAACCGCCTGAAAGCCTACTGCCATGGACTATCGCCAAACACTAAACCTGCTCCAGACCGAATTCCCCCTCAAGGGCAACCTGCCCCAGCGCGAGCCTGAGATCCTCAAGCTCTGGGAAGAGTGGGATATCTACCGCCTCGTCCGCAAACAGCGCGAGGGCGCGCCCAAGTACGTGCTGCACGACGGCCCGCCTTACGCCAATGGCAACATCCATCTGGGCCAGGCGCTCAACAAGATTCTCAAAGACATAACGATGAAGTACAAGACCATGCGCGGGTATGACTGCCCGTACGTCCCCGGGTGGGACACGCAGGGTCTGCCGACCGAGCAAAGCGTCGCCAAGGAATACGACATCGACCGCCACAGCCTCCCGCCGCTGCAGTGGCGCGCGAAGTGCCGCGACCTGGCCCTGCGCTATGTAGACCTGCAGCGCGGACAGTTCAAGCGGCTCGGCGTGCGCGGCGACTGGGAGAACCCCTATCTGACCCTCAACCCGGAGTATCAGGCCCGGCAGATCGAGGCCTTCGCCAAGATCGCCCTCAAGGGCCTCGTCTACCGCCGCGAGCGGCCCGTCTACTGGTGCTATCACTGCGAGACGGCTCTGGCCGAGGACGAGATCGAGTACGCCACCAAGGAAAGCCCGGCAATCTACGTCGGCTTCCCGGTCCCCGAGGCGCACGAGCGCTTCGCCGAGCTTCCCGCCGGCGCCACCGCCGAGGCCGTCATCTGGACCACCACGCCGTGGACTCTGCCCGGCAACACCGCCACCGCCGTCAGCGGCAGTGATGACTATGTCCTCGCCCGCTTCGGCGAGCGCTACCTGATCGTCGCGAAGGCGCTTCTCGCCAAGGTCGCTGATGAGTGTGGCCTGGGCGAGCCGGAAGTCCTGGCGACCAGGAAGGGCCGCGAACTGGAGGGCCTCGTCGCCCGCCACCCGCTCTACGACCGCTGCTCGCCGGTAGTTTTGGCCGATTATGTAGAAATGGAATCCGGAACCGGCCTCGTGCACACCGCTCCCGGCCATGGGCTTGAGGACTTCGAGACCGGCCTGCGCTGCAACCTTCCGGTCATCAGCCCTGTTGACGACTACGGCAGGTTCACCACCGAGGCGGGGGAGAGGCTGACCGGCAAGGTCGTCGATCAGGCCAATGCCATGATCATCGCCTGGCTCGAAGAAGCCGGCGCGCTGCTCAATGCCGGTAAGATCGAGCACGAATACCCCCACTGCTGGCGCTGTCATCTCCCGGTGATCTACCGGGCCACCAAGCAGTGGTTCATGGACATCGAGAAGGTCCGGCAGTCCGCCCTCGACGAGATCGCGAAGGTCCACTGGGTCCCCGCCTGGGGCGAGAGCCGCATCGCCGGCATGGTCCAGGCCCGCCCGGACTGGTGCATCTCCCGCCAGCGCGTCTGGGGTGTCCCCATCCCGGTCTTCTATTGCGCTGACTGCGACGAGACCCTCCTCACCGAGGAGAGCACTAACGCGATCCGCGACCTCGTGGCCGAGCATGGCGCGGACGTCTGGTTCGAGCGAGAGCCGCAGGACCTGCTGCCCGCCGGCACCACCTGCGCCAAGTGCGGCGGCAGCAACTTCATCAAAGAACCGGACATCATGTCCGTGTGGTTTGACTCGGGCGTCTCGCACTACTGCGTGCTTGATACCCACGACGAGTTGACCAACCCGGCCGACCTCTACCTGGAGGGTGACGACCAGTACCAGTGCTGGTTCCAGACCTCGCTGTGGGCTGCGATGGCCCTTGGCCGCCCTGCGCCCTTCAAGACCGTCGTCGGCCATGCCTTCTTCGTGGATGAGACGGGCCACAAGCTCTCCAAGAGCAAGGGCAACATCATCCCGCCGACGGACATCACCGACAAGTTCGGCGCGGACGTCCTGCGCATGTGGTTCACCTACGCGGACTTCCGCCGCAAGATGTACGCCGCCGAGAGCATCTACGAGCAGGTGGCCGACGCCTACCGCAAGATCCGTTTCACCTGCCGCTTCATGCTCCAGAACCTGCAGGACTTCAACCCTGAGACCGACGCCCTCGCCTACGGTGACCTCCTTGAGGTCGACAAGTGGGCTCTGAGCCGCGTGTCGTGGCTCTGCGGGCGCATGACCGACGCCTTCGACAACTGGAACCTGCATCTCTTCTACCATGAAGTGCATTCCTTCTGCGTCACCGACCTCAGCGCGTTCTACCTGAACGTGCTCAAGGACCGGCTCTACACCGAGCTTCCGGCCTCCCACGCCCGCCGCTCGGCCCAGACCGCGCTGTGGGAAATCCTCATGGCGCTGGTGAAGATCATCGCCCCCGTGCTGACCTTCACCTCCGAGGAAGTCTGGCAGCAGTGCCGCAAGCTCGACGGCCGCCTGTCGCAGAGCGTGCAGACCGCAGACTGGCCGCAGCCGCCCGCCGAGTGGTCGCAGCCGGAACTTGCTGCGCGCTGGGATGTTCTCATGCAGGTGCGGGAGATCGCGCTGCAGGCCCTTGAAGACGCCAAAAACCGTGGCGAAGCCGAGAACCCGCTGGAGGCAGCCATCGAGATCACCTGCTCGAAAGAGACTTGCGCGGCCCTCGCGCCGCTGGCCGAGCAACTGCCTGGCCTTTTGATCGTTTCGCAAGTGATCTTGCGCGAGGCGGAGGAACCCGTGGAGGGTGTGGCGAATGTGGTGGCCCGGCGCAGTGAGGGCGAGAAGTGCCAGCGCTGCTGGATGGTGCTCCCCTCGGTCGGTCAGGACCCTGAGCACGCGACTCTCTGCAGCCGCTGCGCAGCCAACGTGAAGGCATTGACCCAATAAGAAGCGTTGCATTAGTCGCAAGCACCGCAGACCCATACCAAAACGCGTAGGACTGGCGTCCCGCCCGTCTCTCAACATACGCAAGACAAACACACAACGCGTAGTGCGGGCGTCTCGCCCGCTCTCCGAGGCCGCAAGTCTGAGGTTGACAGAGTGGGGGAACGCCCCGTTTTCAGGAGGAGTATCTGTGGCACAGCGCAAGATGGACATGACCAAGTTCAAAGAAGCACTGCTGGCGGAACGGGACAGGCTACAAGAACAGCTTCGGCGCATTGACGACCGCACGGCGGGACGGGATCGCCTCGATTCCATGGTCTCGGCTGAAGATTTCGACGAACCCGGTGGCGACGCCGCCTCCGATACCCTCGAGCGCTCTCAGGCGATGGCCATAGGCGAGAACTTCCGCGACATGCTCGCGCACGTGGAGCATGCGCTTGAGAAGATGGAAAAAGGCACGTACGGCCAGTGTGACTCGTGCGGCAAGAACATCGCCAAGGCCCGGCTGGAGTTCCTCCCGTGGGCTGCGATGTGCGCCGATTGCCGCAAGCGACTCGGGTCATGACGCAGGACGGGACTGCAATGACTGAAAACAGGGCGTCGGAGACTCCTGTGCCCGATAAGACCCAGGGCCGGCGGTATGGCCGCCGGCTCTTTGTCATTGTGGCTGTTGGGGTGGCTCTCTTCGACCAGCTTACCAAGCTACTGGTCGTGCAGCATCTGCAGCTTGGGCTGCCCCAGCCGCTCATTCGTGGCTTCTTGAGCCTGACGCTGGCCCAGAACCGTGGAGGGGCCTGGGGCGTCATGGCCGGCTCGCACCATGTCCTGACCGCGATTGCCGCGCTGCTGATCATCGGTCTCCTGGCCTTCGGGGTGAGTCGCCGCCCGCGTAGCCCGTGGGTGAACGTCGCCCTCGCGCTGCTGCTTGGTGGCGCTCTCGGCAATCTCGCCGACCGCCTCCATCTCGGTTATGTGGTGGACTTCATAGACTTCTCCTTCTGGCCCACCTTCAACGTTGCTGATATTGCCATTAGCACGGGAGCGACCATGGTCCTGCTCGACGCCATCCGCGGCGGCCCGGCGCCAGCACCTTGCACCCCCGCCAAAGATGAGGAGACCGTCTGATGCGCCCCGTACTGGTGAGCCTTGGCCCGTGGGGCTACCTCGCCCTCCCTGTTATCTTCGTTGTCCTGTATCTCCTGATGCTTGCCTGGCAGTGGGCCGAGGCCCGCTGGGGCGAGGGCAAGCCCCTCAACGTTGCCCGCGCCGTCCTCACCGCCCTGCCTGCGGCCGTGCTGACGGTCCTGGTCTTCCTCCTCGTCAACCGCTTTGCCCCCGTCGAGATCAAGTCCTGGGGCACCATGCTGGTCCTCGCCTTCGCGGCGGGTACCATCTGGCTCGCCAAATGGGGCGATAAGCGGGTCATCAAGCCGCCGGAAGCCCTCGATCTCGCCCTCTTCTGCCTCATCGGCGCCATCATCGGCGCGCGCCTCATCTTCGTAGCCCTCGACTGGGACCAGTACGCCCAAAATCCCGGCCACCTGCTCAACGTCTGGGAGGGCGGCCTCTCCTTCCATGGCGGCCTGCTGGGCGCAATCCTCGCGGGACTGCTCTTCGCGCGCCTGCGCAGTATCAACTTCTGGGCCCTCGCCGATGAAGTCTGCCCCGGCATCGCCATCGGCTACGCCATAGCCCGCATCGGCTGCTTCCTCAATGGCTGCTGCCATGGCCACCCCTGCAACCTGCCCTGGGCGATGGTCTTCCCGCACGGCGAAATCAACGACCGCCCCGTCCATCCGACCCAGCTTTACGCCATGGCGGCCTCGCTGGTAATATTCGCGATCCTCGTCAAGCTGCGGGGCAAGTTCCCGCGCGCCGGCCACCTTTTCGGCGCCTATCTCGCCCTCTACTCGATTCAGCGCTACTTGCTCGAAATGACGCGTGCGGGCGCCACGGGCAAGCTCCTGCTGCCCTGGCTGACTGTAGGCCAGTTGGCCTCGGTGCTCATTTTCCTCGTCGTCGTGGTGATCATGGCGTTGACCTGGCGGGCGAAGCCAGCCCAGGAAGCCCCTCAGACCGGCGGAGGCAAGCATGGCTCCGGCCCCCGGCGCTAGAGAGTTTGCCATACCGTCTGAATTGGCTGGCCAGCGCCTCGACAAGGTCGTCATCGCCCTCGCCCCCGACCTCACCCGCAGCGCTGCCCAGAGGCTGCTCAAAGACGGTCTGGTGCTGCTCGACGGCGCCCCCGCCCGGGCCTCCGACAAGCCCGCCGCCGGGCAGACTCTCGTCATCTGCCCCGCCATCCCCGAGCCACTCGACCTCAAGGCCGAAGACATCCCGCTCGACGTGGTCTACGAAGATGACGACGTGCTGGTGGTCAACAAGCCCCCGGACATGGTCGTCCACCCCGCTAAGGGCCACCAGGACGGCACCCTCGTCAACGCGCTGCTCTCCCACTGCCGCCTCAGCACGGCCGGCGAGGATATCCGGCCCGGCATCGTCCACCGTCTCGACCAGCATACCTCCGGCCTGCTCCTGATCGCCAAGCACGACCAGTCCCACGTCGCCCTCAGCCGCCAGGTGGAGGCCCACGAGGCCCGTCGCGTCTACGAGGCCCTCGTCTGGGGTCACCCGCAGCCCCCCAGCGGCACCGTCCGCACAGGCTTCGGCCGCCATCCCCACCACCGCACGATGATGGCGGTCATGGAAGAGGGCCGCGGCCGCGAGGCAATCACCCACTACCGCACCATGGAAGCCTACGAGGTAGTCTGGCAGCCCTCCGACTGTAGGGCGGGGGCTCGTACCCCGCCAGCCGTTATCGCCGACCAACTAGACGGCGGGGTGCAAGCCCCCGCCCTACAATCCGGCCGCCCGCGCAAGCGCCAGGCCGCCCTCATCGAGTGCGTCCTCGAAACCGGCCGCACCCACCAGATCCGCGTCCATCTCGCTCACCTCGGCTGCCCGCTCATCGGCGATCCAGTGTATGGAGACGCCGTCCGCGACCAGGCTGGCCCGCCGGAACTCGACGCCCTGGTTGCCGCGCTGCCCGGTCAGGCCCTGCACGCGCTCCAGCTAACCTTCCGCCACCCGCGCACGAACGAGGAGATCACCGTCCGTGCCGCAGAGCCCCCGGCCTTCGCCAATCTCAAGGCCTTCCTGCACTCCTCGCGCCGCCCCTAACCTCTTCCGCGTTCCCGCCTCACCCCTCCCCCCACTTTTGACTTGCCCTCCCCCTCTTGTTATAATCACCAAACTCACCCCATGTGGGTATGCACGCCGGCGGCGGTTGAGCTGGAAACGGTAAGCGGCATCGGTTGATGCCGCTTTACTTTGTGATTCCGGGCGACACAGGAGGCCTTCTCAGATGTCTATGGATATTAAGGGGATCATGAACATACTGCCGCACCGGTACCCGTTCCTGCTCGTAGACCGGATTCTTGAGCTCGAGCCCGGCGTGCGGGCGGTTGGCCTTAAGAACGTAACCGCCAACGAGCCGCAGTTTACCGGCCACTGGCCCGAGAATCCCGTCATGCCCGGCGTGCTCATGCTCGAGGCCATGGCCCAGGTCGGCGGCATCTTCCTGCTCTCCGAGGCCGAAACCGCCGGCAAGACCGCTTTCTTCGCCGGCATGGACGCCATCAAGTTCCGCCGCCAGGTCGGCCCTGGCGACCAGCTGACGATCACAGCCGAGCTTATTCGCCGCAAGGGCGGCATTGGGAAAGTTGCCGTTGTCGCCAAAGTGGGCGACGAGGTAGCAGTTGAGGGTGAATTCATGTTTGCGCTGGTAGACAACGGGCGTTAGCTCCCGTCTCACCGGCCCTCTGACCACGCCGGATATCCGCATTGTCGCTTCAGGAGGAGCCGCTATGGCCATTCATCCGACTGCTATTGTCGAACCGGGGGCTCAGCTAGGGGTAGACGTCGAAATCCTGCCCTACACCATCATCGAGCACGGCGCGGTCATTGGCGACCGCTGCGTCATCGGGCCCAACGCCGTGGTCCGGCGCTGGACCACCATGGGTGCCGACTGCCTCATCTCCACCGGCGCAGTCCTCGGCGAGCCCCCCCAGGATCGCAAGTACAGCGGCGAGATGACCTTCCTCAAGCTGGGCGACGGCAACCAGATCCGCGAATACGTGACGCTCCACCGGGCCAGCGGCGAGGGCAACAGCACCTTGCTTGGCGACAACAACATGATCATGGCCTACAGCCACGCCGGTCATAATGTGCATATTGGCAGCAACTGCTCGATCGCCAATGGTGTGCAGCTTGCCGGCTACGCTGTGATTGAAGACTACGTCAACCTCGGCGGCATGTCCGGCTTCCACCAGTTCGTCGTCGTGGGTACGATGGCCATGGTCGGCGCCATGTCCCGCATCAACCGCGATGTCCCGCCCTACTCGATTGTAGAGGGCATTCCTGCTGAGGTTCGCGGCCTCAATGTCATTGGTATTGAGCGCCGCGGCGTCAGCGCCGAGAGCCGCGCCGCCCTGCGCAAGGCCTTCCGCCTGCTCTTCCGCTCCGAGCACAATATTTCCGACGCCCTCCGTCAGGTTGCCGAGGAAGTGGAAGACGGCGCGGAACTCAAGTATCTGTGCGACTTCGTCCAGCGCACGCATGCCGGTTCCATGGGGCGCCAGCTCAGCCATCGCTGAGTGCGGCAGGGGATCAGCCTTTGACAGTAAGGCAGGCGGCTCGCCTGCCCGCGTGGGCGAGCGACCCGCGCTACCGATACCAGTCGTCAACCCATGAAATCACCTGAAATCTTCTTCGTTGTCGGCGAGCCCTCCGGCGATCTGCATTCCGCGCTGCTCGCCGGGGAACTGCTGAAACGCGGCAGCTTCCGCCTCACCGGGGCCGGCGGCGACAAGATGCGCCAGGCTGGCGTGGTCACGGATTTCGACAGTGGCGGCTGGGGCGCTATTGGCGTCCCCGAGGCGCTGCGCAAGATCCCGGGCCTGTATCTCGCCAAGCTGCGCCTCCTCCGCTTGCTGCGTGAGCGCCGGCCTGCCCTGCTCGTCCTGGTGGACTGCGGCGCCTTCAACGTCCGTCTCGCCCGCGCCGTTCGCCAGTTCCCGTGGCACCAGCCGATCATGTACTACTTTCCGCCCTCGTCGTGGGACCAAAGCGAGCGCGACCGTTCGCCCCTCGCGGCGATCACGGATGTTGTGGCCACGCCTTTTCCGTGGTCGGAGACGCTGCTGCGCAAAGACGGTATCAACGCCCACTTCATCGGCCATCCGGTAGTGGACCGCATCCAGCCTGTGCAGGACAAGCCCCAATTCCGGCGGGAGTTGGGCCTTCCCGAGGCCGAACACTACGTCGGCCTGCTGCCCGGCAGTCGCAAGGTTGAGCGCACGCTACTCGGCCCGCAGATGCTCGAAGCCGCCCGTCGCCTCATTGCGACCGGCCAGTACCACTTCCTGTGGTCCTCGCCGCCCGCGAAACAGGCCGGTGCCGACCACCTGCCTGCCGACTTGCAGGACCACATCACTGTCATCGGCGAAAGTGCGAGTATCTTCCGCGCGTCCGATCTGGTCCTGACCTCCTTCGGGACCGCAACCCTCGAAGCAGCGGCGGCTCTGACCCCGATGCTGACCATGTACCGCGGTACGCTTGCGATGAGACTGCAGTACCGCCTGATGAGCTTTTCCACCAAGTACTACGCCATGCCCAACATCATCGCCCAGCGCGAGCTCGTGCCGGAGCTGATTCAGGACGAAGCCTCCGGCCCCGCGCTGGCCAGCCGCATAGCCGAACTCTTCGCCGAGCCTGAGCGCCTGGCGGAGATCACCGAGGGCCTGCGCGACGTTCGGGCGCAACTCGGCCCCCCCGGTGCTGCAGGCCGGGCCGCCGACCTGGTGGTGGCTGCCGTATCTGAAAGGACTTATTGATGCGCTCGCTCTTCAAGCTGCGCTATTACGCCCGGGAACTGACCCCGCTGATTCTCGTTGCCCTGCTGGTCATGGGCATCACCGCCGCGCTCAACGTCGGCTCCTTCACGAACACGCAGGGCGTTTTCGAGAAGGCCTTCGAACGCCTTGCCAGCAATGACCATGCCCAGCAGACGGCCGCGATGCAGGAGCTCCTCCGTCGTGCGCTGATCCTCCTCGTCACGATCTGCGGCGCCGCCATCAGCAACTGTATCGCTCTGTACATGGGCGACTACATCGGCCAGCGCACCCTCGTCAAGCTCCGCGAAGCCATCTTCTCCCACCTGCAGACCCTCTCGATGGCCTTCTTCGAGCGCAAGCGGGCCGGAGAGCTGATCTCGCGCGTGAATAATGACACCGTCGTGCTGCAGCGCGCCCTCGGCACTGACCTGTTCAAGGTCGTCGTCGCCCCGCTGACCGTCATGGCGCTGATCGTGCAGATGGTCCGCATGTCCTGGACCCTGGCTCTGGCTCTCGGTGTCGTGATCCCGCTGGTCCTTGGCATCACCTCCCTGATGGGGCGCTACACCCGCCGTTACGCCCTGCGCACCCAGGAGAAGATTGCCGATCTCACCTCGACCACCCAGGAAAGCTTCGCGACCATGCGGGTCATCAAGACCTTCGGTCTTGAGCCGCAGATCCAGAAGCGCTATGGTTCCGAGATCAGGGGAGTATTCGGGGCCGAGATGAAGACCGCCCGCGCCAAAGCCCTGGCCTACGCGCCCGTCTTCGGCCTCATCGGCGTTGCCACCTGTGCAACCCTCGTCCTCGGCGGCTACGAGATCATGCACGGCCGCTTTACCCCCGCCGCCCTGATGACATTCCTGCTCATGCTCGAGGGCGCTGCCGCCCAGCTGAACAGCATCTCGCGCCTCTACCTGCAGTTACAGAACGCCGAGGCAGCCGCAGAGCGAACCCTGCAGGTCATGGCCGAGGAGTCGGACGTCAAGGATGCGCCTGACGCCATCGAATTGGACCACGTGGACGGCGGAATCACCTTCGACCACGTCTCCTTCGCCTACGACGGCAAGCACCCCGTCCTGCATGACTTCTCACTGGACATCAAGCCCGGCGAAGTCGTTGCCCTCGCCGGTCCCAGTGGCGGCGGCAAGAGCACTGTCGCCAACCTCGTCCCGCGCCTGTATGACGTGCAGGAGGGGCGGGTGCTGATCGACGGCCGGGACGTGCGTGAGGTCAAACAGCGCTCCCTGAGCCGCTTCATGGGCATGGTCCCCCAGGAGACCATCCTGTTTGGCACCACCATTCGCGACAACATCGGCTTTGGCCGTGAAGGAGCCACTGACGACGAGATCATCGCGGCGGCCAAGGCGGCCAACGCGCATGACTTCATCATGGACCTGCCAGAAGGCTACGACACGCAGGCCGGCGAGCGCGGCGGGCGCCTCTCCGGTGGCCAGAAGCAACGCGTCGCCATCGCCCGCGCCTTCCTGCGCAACCCGCGGGTTCTCATCCTCGATGAAGCCACCTCGGCGCTTGACAATGAGAGCGAAAAAGCCATCCACTCGGCCCTCAAAACCCTCCTTCAGGGCCGCACGGCCCTCATCATCGCTCACCGCTTGTCCACCATTCAGGACGCCGACCGTATCGTGGTGATGGCTGACGGCCGCATCGTCGAGCAGGGCCCGCATGAGGAACTCCTCAAGCACGACGGTCTCTACCGGCGCCTGTACGAATCCGCTGAACTCGTGGAACAGCACCAGCCTGAAACTCCCGGTCTTGAGGCTGCAACCGAGACCTTCGGGGATACCGATGACTAACTCTGCAAGCAATCAGGACGGCGGGCGCGGCTGGTCCGCCGGCTACATAATCTACAACGTCTTCCTGGCGCTGCTCTTCCCGCTGCTGCTGCTGTACCTCGGCTGGCGCCTGCTGCGTGGCAAGTCCCGCCAGGGCCTCAGAGAGCGCCTCGGCTGGCTGCCGGAGAGCTTCGACCGTTTCAGCACCTACGAGGACCCGGTGATCTGGATTCACGCCGCCTCGGTCGGCGAGGTCAACGCCGTCGCCCCGGTGCTCCGCGAGCTTCGGCTGCGCCTGCCTCTGGCGCGCTTCATACTCTCGGTCATCACCCCCACCGGCCGCGCCGTCGCCGAGAAGCGTGACCTCGGCGTCGATGCCATCATGTACTTCCCGTTCGACTTGCCGATGATCGTCGGCAATGTCATGCGGCGTCTCAATCCCGCCATGTTCGTGATGGTGGAGACCGAGCTATGGCCCAATGTCCTCGCGATGGCCAAGCAGCGGGGCGCCAAGACCGTAGTCGTCAACGGCCGCATCTCCGATCGCGCCTACCCCAAGACCAAGGCTCTCTGGCCCATCTACCGCTGGATGATGAGCAACGTTGACCTCGTACTGGCCCAGTCAGACCTTGATGCCGACCGCTTCCGCTTCCTCGGTGCCGCGGCGGACAAGGTCATAGTCTCCGGCAACTCCAAGTTCGACGAGATTCCTCGTGCCCTTCTCCCCGCGGAGGCCGCCAAATGGCGCCAGGAGTTCGGCTTTGCCGAAGATGACGAAGTCCTCCTCGCCGGCAGCACCCACGAAGGGGAAGAGGACCTCATCCTCTCCGTCTTTGACCATCTCAGATTCTCCCATGAAAACCTGCAACTGATCATCGCCCCGCGCCATCCCGAGCGCGGGGAGCGCGTGCACGGTCTCGTACAGCAGCACGGCTACGACGTCTACCGCCGCAGCCACGTCCTCGCCGCGCGAGCCGCTGGCGAGGAAGTAGCGCCGCCCACCGCCGGCCCTGCCAGGCGCGTCGCCATCATTGACACCGTCGGCGAGCTCGCCTCACTATATGGTTGCGCCGATCTCGTGATCGTGGGCGGCAGCCTGGTTCGTGGCCTCGCGGGGCACAACGTCCTGGAGCCCATCGCGCAGGGCAAAATGACCCTTTTCGGCCCGTACATGGCCGACCATCGCGATATCAGCGCCATCGCCGTCCGCGAGGGCTGCGGTGTGCAGGTCCACAATATCCATGAACTGCGCGACGAGTGCGCCCGCCTGCTCAGCCTCCCCGAGGCTCGCGCCAGCGCTGCCGAGCGCGGACAGGCCATGCTCGAAAAGTACGCCGGAGCCTCCGCCCGCTACGCCGAGGCCGTGGAGCAACTGCTGCACAGCGATGGCGAGCCCGAAGCGCCCAGGCAGGCGGAAACAGCCGCCGAAGAGACTCCCTCCAGCGATGAGGCCTGACATGCCCGCAGGTGACACCTTCGAGCACCGGTGGCACAGGTTGATCAGCGGCGACAGCCGCGGGCCCCTGCCGTCACTCGCTCGAGTTGGCCTCACCGCTCTCTCTGGGCTATACTGGCTCGGTCTCAAGGGCAACCACGCGCTCTGCAACCTGCGCCTGCGCCGCCAGACGCGCCCCGCCCTGCCGGTTATCAGTCTCGGCAACCTGAGCGTCGGTGGCACCGGCAAAAGCGTCGCCGTACGGTACGTCGCCCGCGAGTTGATCTCCCGCGGCCTCCGCCCCGGCATCGTCCTGCGCGGCCATCGCCGTGAGGACGCCAGTCAGGTTATCCTGGCCTCGGACGGGCAAGGCACCATCGCCTCCCTCGCCCTGACTGGCGACGAGGCCGCCGAGCACCTCCGCGCTCTGCCTGAGGTGCCGGTCGCCGTCGGCAAACGCCGCGAGCAGGCCATCGAGCTTCTCGCCGCCGCCGGGGTACAGGTAGCGATCCTTGACGATGGTTTCCAGTACTTCCGCATGGCGCGCGACTGGGATATAGTGTTGATCAGCGCCCGGCTGGACCTGCGCACCGCCCGCTTGCTGCCTCGCGGCGTCCTGCGGGAGCCGTGGAGCCACCTCCGCCGCGCTGACCAGGTCTGGATCACTCACGCCGACGAGGTCACCGCTGACCAACTCGCAGCCGTGCAGGCCGCCGTGGCCCGGGTTGTGCCGCACCAGACGCCAGTTCTGGCCCGCCACGCCAGCGCCGGTATCGCCACCCTACAGGGCGCAGACGTGCCGCTGGAGAACCTGCGGAACCTGCCGGTAATCGCCATGTCCGGCCTCGGCTCGCCCGGCAGTTTCGAGAGCAGTCTCGCCGCTCTCGGCGCCCGGGTGACGCCGCTGCGGTATGCTGACCATCATCACTACCAGCCAGCCGATTGGCTGCAAGTATGCGACACCGCGGAACGCGCGGGCGCCACAGTTGTTGTGACCACTGAGAAAGACGCTGTCAAACTGCCCGAGGGCGCCCCGCTCCCAGTCTGGGTGCTGCGCACTCAATTGCAGATCATGACCGGCAAAGAGCAGGTGCTCGCCGGTCTAGAGCAGTTTCCCGGAGAGACTGAGCCAGAAGCATGAAGAATCCGCTGCAACGCCGTGTAGAACAAGCCATCGTCAGCCGCATCGCGCTATTCACCAGCTGGTGGGCGCGCAAGCTGCCGTTGCGCACCGTCTGGGCCATCGCTGACGCCTGTGGAGCGGTAATCATCCGCCTCTTTCCAAGCCGCCAGCGCCTCGCCGAGAGAAACCTCGCCGCCACCTTCCCC
Source organism: Armatimonadia bacterium (assembly GCA_039683575.1). Classification (GTDB taxonomy): domain Bacteria; phylum Armatimonadota; class Zipacnadia; order Zipacnadales; family UBA11051; genus JAJFUB01. The sequence goes on from JBDKRC010000006.1 coordinate 13,617, forward strand.
GAGCTCTCCGACGCCGAGCGGCGTCGCATCTTCCACGACAGCGTGCGCAACATCTGCCGGACCATGGCCGAGGTGTTCCGCCTCCCGGCCCTGACCCCTGAGGACCTCCGGCAACTCATCAAGGCGCCCGACCTCACTCCCATCCGCCAGGCCTTGGAAGCTGGCGAGGGCGTCCTGATCGTCAGCGCTCACTATGGCAACTGGGAATGGCTCGGAGCCCGCCTCTCAGCCGACCTCCCGGTCCCCTTCACCGTGATTGCCCGCGACGCCGCCCACAACCTGACCTCCTCGCTCATCAACGCCTCGCGCGAAAGCCATGGCATGCAGGTCATCGGCCGCCAGGAGACCCGCCGCATGCTCAAGGCGCTCCACGGTGGCGAGATGCTGGGCATAGTCCCCGACCAGCACGCCCTGCAGGGTGGCCAGCTGCTCGAGTTCCTCGGCCGTCCCGCCTGGACGTTCGTCGGCCCGGCCACCCTCGCCATGCGCACCGGCGCCAGGGTCTTCCCCTGCTTCTGCGTTCGCACGTTTGGCGAGTGCTTTGTGCTGGAGGTCCAGCCCGAAGTCGAGATGATTGGCACCGGCGACCGCGCCGCTGACCTGACTGAGAATACTCGCCGCATCACCGCAGCCATCGAGCGCGCCATTCGCGCCCATCCCGAGCAGTGGCTCTGGCTGCACGACCGCTGGCGGCCCGAAAAGACCCAGGACGCGGAGTAGCTAATGCCCGTAAGACTGGCGCTGAGGATACTTGCCCTCTCAAAACCGGGGCTATCTTGTGGGAGCGGTCTCCAGACCGCGACCATCGGGCCGCGACTGCTCACAGTCGCACGCAGAGCCCTCCCACAGGTTCTGACGCAGCTTCTGTTGATCGTGCTGCTCGGAAGCCTCGCTGTGGCCGGCGAACTCGGCCCCTACGAGCCCGGTCGTGGCTGCTACATCGGCGCCTACATCGAGCTCGACAACAACACTGCGGGGGAAATCGGCGCTTTCGAGCAGCTCACCACCAAAAAGCACGCCACCTACTTCAAGTACGTCGGCTACGGCCAGCCCTTCCCCTACAAGTGGGTCAAGGAGCTTCACGCCCAGGGAGCCCTGCCGCACATCGCCTGGGAACCCAACGAGGGCCTCGGCCCGGTCCGCGACGATGACTACCTCCACGGCTGGGCCCAGGCCGCTGCCCGCACCGGCAAGCCCATCTTCCTCCGCTACGCCTCCGAGATGAACGGCAACTGGATGGCCTACTCCGGCGATCCCGACCTCTACATCGCCAAGTGGCGCCTCGTGTACAACATCATGCACGAGGAAGCCCCCAACGTCATCATGATCTGGTGCCCGTACGCCACGCCCAAGGCCACGATCCCGATGTACTATCCCGGCGACGAATATGTGGACTGGGTTGGCGTCAACCTCTACAGCGTCTACCGCGCCGATGGCGACCCCTCCAAGCCCCCGAGCGACGACCCGCGCGCCCTCCTCAAGCACGTCTACGATCTCTATTCCGACCGCAAGCCCATCGCCGTCTGCGAGTATGCGGCCACCCACTACTGCGTCGCCACCAAAGAGCAGGTGGTGGACTTCTGTCTCGACAACATGACCAAGCTCTACACGGCCCTGCCCGCCCAGTTCCCCCGAGTGCGCATGATCAACTGGTTCTCGGTCGATACCACCCGCAATAACCTCGCCAACAACAACTACAGCGTCACCGACAACGCCCAGGTGCTCCAGGCCTACCAAAAGCTCATCAGCGGCGACTACTTCCTCTCCCAGGTGCCGGAGGAGACCCTGATCGCCGCCCGCCCGCAGCAGCCAACTGAGCCCCTGACGCCCGTTGGCCCGACCGAACCCGTGCGCCCTCGGCAGACTGACGTGGCAGCAGGCCCGCCGCCGCCAACCAGCCTCCCCCTCGCCAGCACCAAACTCGGCGCCGCGCCCGCCAGCGGTATCACCCTCGTCGTTCAGGGCTCCTCTCCCGGTGCCCTGTCCGGTCAGGTGCTGGTAACTGCTGACGTCGGCAAGCAAGTCGAAGGCGCCGAATCGGTCGAATTCCACCTCGACGGCCGCTTTGTCGCCATCACCAACGTCGCGCCGTTCCGCTTTACGCTCAACGCCGATCGCCTTTCTCCGGGCGAGCACGTCCTCAAAGTGATTGTCACAACCTCCGGGGAGCGCCCCATAGCCACCGCCGAAGCCGCGGTAGTGGTCCCCCAGCCGGGGTAGCCAGGGCTGCCAACAGCCCGTTCCCGCGTGAGGCCGACACTCCGTGGCGGCCAGCCGCCACCAATCCTCCGCGTAGCGCGGACGTCTCGCCCGCCGATGGCTGTAGGGCGTAGCGACGCCTCGCAGGGGGCTCGTACCCCGCCGGCTGTAATCTACGCCCCTCACGCACTCAGCCAACTCGCGTAGTGCGGGCGTCTCGCCCGCCAATGGCCGCAGGGCGTAGCAACGCCCGGGGCGCAGGGGGCTCGTACTCCGCCCGCTGTAGTCCACGACCCTCACGCACTCAGCCAACTCGCGTAGTGCGGGCGTCTCGCCCGCCAATGGCTGTAGGGCAGGGGGCTCGTTCCCCGCCGGCTGTAATCTACGATCCTCACCCACTCAGCCAACTCGCGTAGTGCGGGCGTCTCGCCCGCCTCCGAAGTCTTCGCCCCCACATTTCTCCCGTGACACCGCGCCCAACTTCGTATATAATGTTCTACCGTAGCGGCCCGTGTGCATACGGGCCGTCTTTGGTGGCTTGTGGATGAGCGCGGTAGGCCGATGGGTTACCCCCGTCAGTGGCATGTCGTACCCCCGTCTGCCGCGAAGCCTGTTTCATTCTCCCGGAGCGTGTTGCATAGATGGCGCAAGTTAGACTGGTCAATCTGACCAAGCGATTCCCTGGCGTGATTGCTGTCAACAGTGTCAACCTGGACATCCAGGACAAAGAGTTCCTCGTCCTCGTCGGCCCCTCCGGGTGCGGCAAGACCACCTGTCTGCGCATGATCGCCGGCCTCGAAGAGTCCTCCGACGGTGAGATCTGGATCGGCGACCGCCTGGTCAACGACGTCTCGCCCAAGGACCGCGACATTGCCATGGTCTTCCAGAACTACGCCCTCTACCCGCACATGAGCGTGTACGAGAACATGGCGTTCGGCCTCAAGCTCCGCAAAGTGCCCCGGGAAGACATCGCCAAGCGCGTGGCCGAGGCTGCCGACATGCTCGGCATCCAGGGCCTGCTCAAGCGCCGCCCCAAGGAACTCTCTGGCGGCCAGCGCCAGCGCGTCGCTGTAGGCCGCGCCATCGTCCGCGAGCCCGCCGTCTTCCTCATGGACGAGCCGCTGTCCAACCTCGATGCCAAGCTCCGGATCCAGACCCGCGCCGAGCTCATCAAGCTCCATCGCCGTCTGGGCATCACCACCGTCTATGTCACCCACGACCAGGTCGAAGCCATGACCATGGGCGACCGCATCGTGGTCATGAAAGACGGTCTCGTGCAGCAGTGCGACACGCCGCTGCAGATCTACCGCTTCCCCGCCAACCGCTTCGTCGCCGGCTTCATCGGCAGCCCGCCCATGAACTTCGTCAATGCCTCCGTCGAGTCCGAAGGCGGCAAGACCTACATCAAGGCCAACGGCTTCCGCACCAAGGTCGATGACGAGCGCGCCGCTAAGCTCGCGGGTTACGTCGGCAAGGAAGTCATCTTCGGCATCCGCCCCAGCGATATCTTCGACAAGGCCCTGTCACCCAGCGTCACCCCGTCGCCCGACAACCTCGTCACCGTCGAAGTCGAAGTCATCGAGCCCATGGGCGCTGAGTGTGTGCTCTACGTCAAGTCCGGCGAAGATGACATGGTCATCAACGTCGACAGCGCGACTGTCGCCAAAGAGCGCGAGAACCTGGAAGTCGTCTTCGACATGGCTAAGAGCCACGTCTTCGACAAAGAGACCGAGATCACGATCATCTAGTCCCCGGCCTCAAACCAGGTCCCGGCCTCAAACCGGGTCATGGCCTCAAACCAGTGGCGCCGGCGGCTCGCCCGCGGTCGCTACCCAGAGGAGAGGCACTGACCCCGACCTTGGTCGCCCCATCTTCACAACTGTGCTATACTGAAAGCCTTCGCGCCCAAAGCGCGGAGGCTTTTTGGCAGGTGCGGACGTCTACTATGAACAGACTCTGCTGTTCTCGTAGTTGCGTGGAGGAATGATTTGGCTCGTCACGACCACGATGCAACCTTCTGGGATCACCTCGAGGTTTTCCGCGGTGTCCTGATTCGCTCTGTAATCTACATCGCCGCCGGTGCCACCGCTGGCTGGATGTACCGCCAGCGCATTTTCGAGATTCTTCGCTACCCTGCCGAGGAAGCCGTCCGGCGCGCCGGCATCCACGACTTTGCCTTCCGCATCTTCGACCCGGCCGGTGGCATCGTCCTCATGATGCAAGCCTCGCTGCTCCTGGGCGTGCTGCTTTCCGCCCCCTTGTGGCTCACCGAACTCGCCTTCTTCATCGCCCCCGGCCTCAAGCCCGGTGAACGCCGCCTCGTCTTCGCACTCCTGCCGCTGGCCATAGTCCTCTTCCTAAGCGGCGCTGGCTTCTGCTATTACATCTCGCCCACCGTCTTTGGCTTCCTCTTCACCTTCACCCTCAGCCTCGGCGTCACCCCCGAGGTCACCCTTGTCTCCTACTTGTACTTCCTCATGCGCCTCGTCCTGGTTTTCGGCCTCGTCTTCGAGATGCCCCTGGTCGTCATGCTGCTCGTGCAGTTCGGCGTGGTGAGCAGCCGCGCCCTCCTGCGCGCCTGGCGCATCGCTGTCGTCATCATCTTCATCTTCGCCGCCGTCGCCACGCCCACTACCGACCCCTTCACCATGCTCACCATGGCCCTGCCCATGACCCTCCTGTACTTCCTCAGCATCGGCCTTGGCAGGCTCGTGGAGCGCCGCAAAATCGCCCACGCCTTCGATGAAGAGGACCCCTACGGCCTCCACACCGAACCTGACGATGGCCTGCCAGAACTCCCTTCCGGCCAACCGCCGGAGGACAGCGGCACCGCGCCGGCTGAGACCAATGAACCCTGACCGCCTGCTGGGGGAAATCCGCTCCCGTAAGGACTACGCCGGGCAGATCCTTCACGTCCGCGAAAGCCCCGCCCGCGCGGCGACTTTCGCCGACACCCCGCCCGAACTTCGGGACACCGTCCGCGCCCTCCTCGACCGCCTCGGCATCAGCCGCCTCTACAGCCACCAGGCCGAGGCCGTGGCCGCCGTCCTGGCCGGTGACCACGTCTGCACAGTCTCCGGCACCGCCAGCGGTAAAACCCTCACCTACCTCCTGCCTATCGTCAACGCCCTGCACGAGCGCGGTACCAGCCGGGCGCTGCTCATGTACCCCACCAAGGCCCTCGCCCAGGACCAGTTGCGCAAGCTAACTGACTTCGGCGCGGGCACCCTCCGCCAGGAGAGCACAGCCGACGAAGGCCTCGCCTTCACCGCCGAGACGTATGACGGAGATACGCCCTCCTATCGCCGTCGCCTCATCAAGCGCGACGCCCAGGTCGTCCTGACCAACCCCGACATGTTGCACGTCGGCATCCTGCCCTACCATCACACCTGGTCCGAGTTCTTCCGCAACCTCAAGTACGTCGTCCTCGACGAGGTTCACACCTACCGCGGCATCTTCGGCTCCCACACCGCCAACGTCATCCGCCGCCTGCGCCGCGTCGCTGCCCACTATGGCGCGGATCCCAAGTTCATCTGCTGCTCGGCCACCATCGGCAACCCCGACGAACTCGCCGCCCGCCTCACCGGGCTCCCCATGCGCGTAGTACGCGACGATGGCGCCCCGCGCGGCCGCAAGCTCATTGTCTTCTGGAACCCGCCAGTCGTCGAGAAGCTCACCGGGAAGCGCCGCAGTGGTAACCTCGAAGCCGCCGACCTCCTCGCCACCCTCGTCCGCCGCCAGATCCGCAATATCACCTTCACCCTCGCCCGCAGCCAGGCCGAGCTAATCCTGCGTTACGCCCGGGAGCATCTCGAAGAAGACCACCTTGACGACAAGATCATGGCCTACCGCGGCGGCTATCTCCCCGCCGAACGCCGCGAGATCGAGCGCCGCCTTTTCACTGGCGAACTCCTTGGAGTCGCGGCCACCACCGCCCTTGAGCTCGGCGTGGACATCGGCGGCCTTGAAGCCGTCATCATGGCCGGCTACCCCGGCACCATCTCCTCCGCCTGGCAGCAAATGGGCCGCGCCGGACGGGGCCAGGAGGACTCCCTGGCCGTCCTCGTGGGCCTAAGCGGCGCTCTGCACCAGTACGTCGTCAACAACCCTGAGTACCTGCTCGACGCCGCCAGCGAGCGCGCCGTCATCGATCCCGAGAACCCCTTCATCCTCGCCGCCCACCTGCTCTGTGCCGCCTACGAGCTACCCATCGACGACGACGAAGGCTCCCTCTTCGGCGACAAGACCCCCCAGGTCCTCGACATCCTCTCCGAGGGCGGCTACATCGCCCGCCGCACCCGCTGGTACTGGCTAGACCCTGAGATCTACCCCGCCCGCGAGGTCAGCATCCGCTCCGCCTCCGGCACAGCGTATGACATCGTTACCGAAAAGGGCGACCTCCTCGGCACCATGGACGGCTCGTCGGCCCAGCGCATGATCCACAAGGGTGCGATCTACCTCCACGGCGGCCAGACCTACCTCGTGCAGGAACTCGACCTCGAAACCAAAATCGCCCGCGTCAAACCCGCGGATGTCAACTACTACACCCAGCCACTGGTCAACTCCGAAGTCCGCCAGGTGGAGCCAGGCGAGAGGAAGCAGCTCTTCCCCGACCTCCCGCCGCCTGCACCCGCACCCGCAGAACCCGCGCCTTCCGAAGGTGAGCCGCCGGCCCCTGAGCCGCCTCAGGACGGTGTCCTCCTCGAGCTAGGGCCGGTAAGCGTCCGGACCCGCGTCGTAGGCTTCCAGAAGGTCCGCCAGACCAGCGAGAAGACCATCGGCAGCGAGGAACTCGACCTCCCGACCGAAGAGTACGAAACCATGGGCCTCTGGCTCCTCCCTTCTCTCTCTGCGCTTCAAGCAGCGCCCGCCTCCGAGGCCTCAGGCTGTAGGGCGGGGGCTCGTACCCCGCCGGCCGTTGTCACCGACCACTCAAGCGGCGTGGCACAAGCCCCCGCTCTGCAGCAAACAATCGACATCCCCGGCTCCCTCCACGCCATCGAGCACGTCCTCATCATGCTCCTCCCCCTCTTCGTGGCCTGCGACGCCCACGACGTCGGCGGCATCTCCACTGCCCTCCATCCCGACGTGGGTGGTCCCGCAATCTGCCTCTACGACGGCTATCCCGGCGGCGTCGGCCTCGCCGAGGCGGCCTTCGACCGCGTCCCCGAACTTATGGCCGCCGCGGCCCAGACCATCCGCAATTGCCTCTGCGAAGCCGGCTGTCCCGCCTGCGTCCAGCAATCCACCTGCGGCAGCATGAACCGCCCCCTCGACAAATGCGGCGCCCTCCTCCTGCTCGACAGTTGGCTCCAGCGCCTTGCATAGCACGGGCGTCTCCTCCCCCCTCTGCTGTAGGGCGGGGGCTCATACCCCGCCGGCCTAGCCCCCCTCCTGCTGTAGGGCGGGGCTTGGCGATGTCTGCATCGCAGCTCGTACCCCGCCGGCCGTTGTCACCGACCACTCAAGCGGCGTGGCACAAGCCCCCGCCCTACAGCAAACAATCGACATCCCCGGTCCCTCCTCCTCCTCGACAGTTGGCTCCAGCGCCTCTCCTGAATCCTTCCCCTCCCATATAAGCAGGTCCGCAACTCCCCCCATTTCGGCCAAAAACTCTCGCGCCCCCCTCTCGCCTTCCCTGACCTCTGCCCCCTGAGCCCTGACCCCTGCCTTTCCCGCATCATTTTCCCGCCATGGTTGTCCAAAATAGTACTTCCCCTTTTGGGCAGACTGGTTACAATGTTATAGTCTACAGGAACCGTGTGCGTCCCCGACGCAACAAAGGCCGCAGCGGTAGTATTTCGCTGGATTGGAAGTTTCCGCTCTTTGAGCACAGGGTATCATCTCGGTTAACAACCTGCCGCGTTTATGCGGGCAGGCCAGCTGTGCGTCAGCAGTAACAGGAGGGCTACAAGCACATGCGACACACAAGACGGGCCGGCTTCACTCTCATCGAGTTGTTGGTCGTAATCGCGATCATCGCAATCCTGGCCGCAATCCTCTTCCCGGTCTTTGCGAAGGCGCGTGGGAAGGCCCGACAATCCACCTGTCTTTCGAACATGCGGCAACTTGCCATGGCTATCACCAGCTATGCCTCGGATCATGACGGCATGATCTATTGGGACATAACTCCGACCGCCGGGCAGGAAGCCAACCATCCCACCTGGGATGTTGTTGTCATGCCGTACATGAAGAACACCCAGATCTTGATCTGTCCGGACAACAAGTACAACAACGAGACCAATAACCTCGGCCAGACCGGCAAGAAGCGCGGCTATGCCCTGCCTCGCTATGTCAGCGGCCAGGACCAGGATGGACCGCCCGCTCCCACCAGCACTGTGTTGCTCATTGAGAAGGGCGCTTATCTTCCCGGAACCAAGTCCGATGCTGCCGCCGAGTCACCCAAGCAGGCCGGCAAAAGCGAGGAATATCCTGCCTGTCCCTACCGTCATAATGGAGGAAACAACTTCGCGTTCCTCGACGGTCACGTCAAGTGGCAAAACGGTGGCTCCGGCCCCTTCACCAACAATGGTTCCGACCCGACTGGCTGCCCCGGCACCAAAGGCGGCGGCTGGCTCGACCACGAGAAGGGCCACATGGAGTTCGAGCAGGACTGGCCGCTCGAGTAACCTCCGAGGTATGCATCCAGGAGGCCATTCGTGACCAACCTCCGTTTCTCGAGTAACAACGGGGGCCGGGTTTCTACCCGGCCCCTTTGCGTCTCCGGACGAGGCTTCACCCTCATCGAACTCCTCGTCGTGATCGCTATCATCGCCATCCTCGCCTCGATCCTCTTCCCGGTCTTTGCCCGTGCGCGCGGCAAGGCCCGCCAAACCGCCTGCCTCTCCAACCAGCGCCAGATCGGCGTCGCCATGAGCATGTACGCCGATGACTACGACGAGCAGCTTCCCCTTTGGAGCCTCATGGGCGGTGCCCCCGACGGCACCGGCAAGCTTACCTGGCTTCCGGACCCCTACACCTGGGACACCGAACTCTACCCCTACATGCGCAACCGCCAGATCCTGAACTGCGCCGACAATCCCCACGGACGCGCCAACCGCGCCTATGCCATGCCCCGCTACGTCAGCGGCCAGGCCCTCGGCGCCCTCACTAACGTCACCGCCATCGTCCTGATCTTCGAAAAGGGCGCCTATGTCCCCGGTAGCTGGGAGGATGCCACGGGCGAGAACTTCCTCCAGTCCACCACGTCCACGAATGATGGGAAGATGTTCCACAACAACGGCAAGAACTTCCTGTTCGCCGATGGCCACGCCAAATGGCACGCCGCCACCTCCGGCCCCTTCGCCGAAAGCGACGGCCCCACCGGCATAGCCGGCCAGTGTGAGACCCCGGCCGAGCAACCAAACGGTGATTGGCCGGCCAGTCCTTAGGGAATACTATCCTCGCGTAGTGCGGGCGTCCGCAGGGCAGGACGTACGCCCGACATGCTTGTTGTGCCCCTGAAAGCAGGCCTCACCATGAAGACCAACCGTCAAGCCTTTACCCTCATCGAACTCCTCGTCGTGATCGCGATAATCGCCATCCTCGCTGCCGTCCTCCTCCCGGTCGTAACCAAGGCCCGTGAAAACGGCCGCCGCACCGCCTGCATGAGCAATCTCTCCCAGATCGGCCAGGCCATCGAAGTCTATGTGCAGGACTACGCTGGCTTCCTGCCCAGTTGGTCCATCACGCATCCCACCCAGACCGCGCCGCCCGCCAACCCCAACACACCTTCGGCAGCCGTGCAGACCTGGGATACCAGCATCTCAGGCTACCTGAAGAACACCCAGATCCTGATGTGTCCGTCAAACCCGAACACCGACGCCCGCCACGCCCGCGCCTACGCCATCGCCCAGTATACCCAGAACTTCCGCGCAGTCGGTTCGCCTGCCTATGGCCTCTACCGCGACAAAATCCCTGCGCCGACCAAAACCGTGCTGCTCTTCGAGAAGGGCGCCAACGCTCCCGGCTCCTGGGGCGATGCCCTCGGCCAGAACGTCAACCAGTCCCACAGTTCCGCCGGCCAAAACGGCTACAGCGACAAGCCCTTCCACTTCCAGGGCAAGAACATCCTGTTCCTGGACTACCACGTGAAGTTCTTCCCCAAGGGCGCCGGCCCGTTCGCTGCCACGCCGACCCATGACGGCGCCGAAGCCGGTGACGTAGCCTGGCCCGCCCGCTACACCGACGGCGGCGACTGGCCCGAAGAGGACTAACCCCGCCTCGGGTCCGCCCGCCTTCACTATCTATACTCTCATCGCAGCCATTCCTCCTCGTATGCCACCCAGCCGTACGAGCGGCTTCCAGCCGCGAGGGCAACGCCACTAGAGCAGGTCTTCCAGACCTGCGGGGCTGCTGAGCCGCCAAGCCAGATTGAACCGGCGAGAATGACCGTGTGGCCGCTGGCGGCACGGCTTGAAGCCGTGCCTGAGGTGGTGTCATCTCGCGGCTGGAAGCCGCCCCTACGACTGAGGGCAATTTGCAGGGTCGGCGCAACTACTGAACTCGAATACCCCTCGCCTTCTCCGCCATTGCACGCGCCGCCCCGAGGGCGTAAACTGCAACGTACCATGAGCACCCCCAACCTGACCGCCGGCGCGGCCCGCGTCGACATTACGCCACCTCTGACCATTCCCGAACTCGGCTTCCTCCCCGCCCGCCACACTTTCTTCCGGGGAGTCCACGACCCTCTCTACGCTCGCGCCCTCGTGGTTGGAAACGGTGCCACCCGCGTAGCCATGGTGGTCGCCGATGCCATCGGCCTGAAGCGCACCCTCTTCGGTGACGGGCGCGACTTCATCGCCGAAGTGCGAGAGCGCGCCTCCGCTCTGACCGGCCTCGCCCCCGACCACCTCATGGTCGCAGCCACCCACGCCCACTCAACGCCCGAGACCATGGGCTCCCGCCCGCTCACCGCGCATCCCGGCGGCCTGCAGTGGCTTGAGGCGCTGGCCGACCAGTTGGCCTCCGCCGTCGCCGCGGCTGACGGCGCACGTGAGCCCGTGCGCCTCAAGCAGGCCGTAGGCCGTGCCGACGGCCTCTCCTGCTGCCGCCGGGTCTTCGGCAAAGGCGGCAGGATCTATGGCTATGCCAATCGCCCGCCAGACGACCAGATCGCCGACTCGGGCCAGATTGACCCGGCGGTCACGGTCCTGCACCTGGAAACCGCGGACGGCAAGCCAGGGACCGCGCTCGTACACTTCACCGCTCACCCTGTGACGGTGCAGGTGAATAAACTCATATCCGCCGACTACCCCGGTGCCGCCGTGGCCCATGTTGAAGACGCCGGTATCGGCTGCGAACGCCTCGTCTTCCTCCAGGGCGCCTGCGGCAATATCAACCCCATACGCGGCACCAGCGGCTTCGACGACGTTGCGCTCTACGGACAGGTACTGGGCGAAGAGACCACCAGGTTGCTCACGCTGTCCGCCGCCCCGGACTATCCCGTCGCCAGCGATTGCGTCGCCTCGGCCACGGTGCCAGTAGCGCTCCCCTCGCGCGACGTGCCGGACTTGGCCGACCTGCAGCGCCAGATGGCCCAGCGAGAGCATGAAGCCCTTTCGGCCGCGACCGAGCAGCAGCGCGCCGCGGCCCAGGCGGCCATCTACCTGCTGCAAGAGCACCTCGCGCGCGCAGAGTATGGCTCAGGTCCGTTCCAGACCGAGGTTCAGGCCCTTCGCGTCGGCGACACAGTACTCGTCGGCGTTCCGGTAGAGCCCTTCGTCGAACTCGGCCTCGCCATCCGCGCCCTCAGTGACCGCCTCACCTGCCTCTGCGTCGGCTATGCCAACGACTACCTCGGCTACGTCGGCCCTCCCGAGGCATGGAAACAAGGCGGCTACGAATTCGGCCTCGGCACCTGGGCATACCTCGGCCCAGATGCCTACGATATGCTCCTCGGCGCCAGTCGTGAAGCAGTACGCTTAGTCACTGCCGGTTGAAGCAAGGCCGGTGCGCCGTCTCCGACTCCCCTTCCTGTGAGACCGCAGGCGGTTCCGGGGAGGCGCTTGAGCTGGGACGCCGTCTCTCTCAGTATCGTCTCTCTTAGCACTCGCACCCTACGAGTGCTAATTCCCTCTTGCATCCTCTCGCAAAACACGCTATATTACCGCCTGCAGTTAAGGCATATACAGCCACACTGTGACCGTGAAGGGAGGTACGTTTAGTGGCTCTTAAAGTTCTAGGCGCACGTGTAATGATCAAGGTGGACGAGGCTCAGACCACCGAGGGAGGCATCTTCCTGCCTGAGGCCGCCCGCCAGAAGTCCCAGTGGGCGACTGTCGTTAGCGTTGGCGAGTATCGTCTCGAGAACGGCTCCACGGCCCCGCTCGACGTCAAAGTCGGCGACCGCGTCATCTTCGCCAAGTACGGCGGCCGTGAGGTCAGCGAAGCTGGTGAAGACTACCTGATCCTCGAAGCCGACCAGATCTACGCCAAAGAGTAGACCCGCCGCACCGGCGCTCCGCCGTCCGCCTCACCACGGGGGCGTTGCGTCTTCCGCCTCACCGTAGGGGCGGACCGTGGTCCGCCCGCCGTTGCCGCACCCATGTCGTCGTAGGACGGGCGTCTCGCCCGTCTCCCAAACCGCGTAGTGCGGGCGTCCCGCCCGCCTCCGCCGCACAAAAAACTAGATTTCCACAAGGAGACAGGCTAGTATGGCTGCTAAGAATATCCTCTTCGA
>JBDKRC010000007.1:0-25575 GCA_039683575.1 Armatimonadia bacterium
CCGTCAGGGCGTAGGCGAGTTCCAGTTCGTCGAGTTCGGAGAACTGGTACACGACCGGGCCCAGGTCAAACTGCACCACGAGGCTCTTGCTGGCGGTGTCGATGCGCTCGATCTGGCCGATGTCGCCATTGTAGACGTTCTTGTCATAGTCATTCGCCGTCTGCAGCACCCGGTCGCCTTCGCGGAAGATCTGTTCTCCGCGCCCGACCTCGACCTTGCCGGATGCGGGTGGGTTCAAAGCCTGCTGCAGCGCCACGTTCAGGGCCACCACTCCGGCGGGGCCGCGGTGCATGGGCGTGATGACCTGCAGGTCGCCGAGGCTATAACCGAGCTTCGGGAGGCTCCGCGTCACCACTTTCATCACGGCCCCTGCGGCGTCCTCCGCGGTCTCCCGCTCCATCAGCACGCAATCCTCGCCCTTCCATTCGTTGCCGTTGACGAAATGCGGCATCTCGCCCTCGCGGATGAGGTGGGCATGTGCCACAATCTCGCCGCCCTCTTCCTGGCGGAAGATCTCGGTGAGGCGGTTGACCGGGAAGACCCCGCAGCCGATCAGGTCGCGCAGGAAGTTGCCGGGGCCAACGCTGGGAAGCTGGTCGGCATCGCCGATGAAGACCACCTGCGCCCCCGGCGGCACCGCGCGCAGGAGGTCACGCGCCAAAAGCGCATCCACCATGCTGGCCTCGTCCACGATCAGGAGGTCCAGCGGCAGCGGCTCGGCCTCATTGTAGCGGAAGCGGCCCATGCCGGGGTCCCATGACAGGAGCCGGTGAATGGTGCTCGCGGGCTTGCCGGAAAGCTGGCTGAGACGCTTCGCCGCCCGTCCTGTCGGAGAACACAGCGAGACGCGCCACTTGAGCGCTTCAGCGGCGTCGGCGATGGCGCGGGTGATGGTGGTTTTGCCGGTGCCGGGGCCGCCGGTGATGACCGTAATAGGTTGGCGCAGGGCCTCGCATACTGCCGCCGATTGCTTTTCGGTCAGCGGCATGGCGCCCATCTCGGTGCGCTTGCCCAGCCAGGCGCAGGTCTGATCGACCGACGGCGCCTTCTGCACAAGCTTGTCATTGAGCCTGAGCAGCAGCCCCGCCAGTTGCTTCTCCGCCTGCAGGCTGTCAGGGAGGAAGTAGCCCTGCTGGCCCTCGGCGTCCTCTTCGATGGCAACATGCTCCGCCTGCACCACCGCCGCGAGGGCCATCTCGACGAGTTGCTCATCCACCTGCAGCACACGCTGGGCCTGATGGAGCACCTCGGTACGCGGCAGGTAGAAGTGCCCCTCGCCGACGGCCTCGACGAGAGCATGAATGATGCCCGCCTGCAGGCGTTGCGGGTCGTCCGCCTTGATCCCCGCCTGCCGCGCCATGCGGTCGGCGGTGAAAAAGCCGATGCCGCGAATCTCGCGGGCGAGGCGGTAAGGCTCGCGCTCCATCACATGCATGGCGTTGCTGCGGTAGCGCTCGTAAATCCGCCCGGCGAGCGTCGGCCCGGCGCCATGCTCCTGCAAAAAGAGCATGATCCGGTGGACTTCCTTGTGCTCCTGCCAGGAGCGCGCGAGTTCGTCAGCGCGCTTCTTGCCGATGCCGGGGACTTCGGTGAGACGTTCGGGGTATTGGTCGAGGATTTCGAGGACTTCCTCGCCAAAATGCTGCACGAGGCACCCGGCGAGCTTCGGGCCGATGCCCTTCACGAGACCGCCGCTGAGGTAGGCGACGATGCCCTTGGCGGTTGAGGGGCGGATGAGCTCATAGCTCTCGATGCGGAGTTGCTGGCCATAGCGCTTGTGGACTTCAAAGCGCCCGCGCACGCGCAGATTTTCGCCGACAACGACGCCGGGGATGACGCCGACGATGGTGATGGGTCTGCCCTGCTCGGGGGTCAATTCAGCAATCGTGAACCCGCGCTCCGGGTCGTGGTAGACCAGGGAGGTAACGGCGCCGGAGAATTCGAGGGTCTCTGAGGAATTGGTCATTGAGAAAAGATAGAGAGAAAGTCAGAGGGCCTGGTTTGCAGAGGCATAGGCTCGACAAGCTCGGATATCATCTATCTCCAGCCCCGGGTAGTTCGCGAGGACATCATCCTCGCTCCAACCTTGTTCAAGCAGCCCCAGGATGAACTCAACTGAGAGCCTAGTGCCTTTGACTGCCGGCTTGCCCGCAAGTATTTCTGGGTCAACATGTATTCGGTCGCGCCAATGCATATCACTCACCCTCACCATAACGGCGGGTGCCCCCGTTGTGGGGTCAGTATGGGAAGGGCGCCAGTCACCAGGGGTTTCACCCCTGGCTATATTCGGTGACCCCTTCGGGGTCAAACGACGCCCGCAGGCTCCATACATCGATCTATTCCTTCCCCACCGTCAACTCCACCGTCGCCGTCTCTTTCACTTTGTAGTTGTTGCCGCTTTGGTGGGATACGTAGACCGTGTTGGGGATGATGAACGGCGCGCCTTCTTCGAACTCGTACACGTAGCCCTTGCTGTAGTCGCTGCGGTCCTTGTAGTCGCGGATGAAGCAGACTTCGCCCAGACAGAGCTTCGTCAGGGCGCCGTCCTTTGTCACGCTCTCGATCTCATAGCACGCGTTGCGGACGCGGTCGTTTTCGATGATGATCTGCTGGCCCTTGAGCGTCTCGTCGCCCGGCAGCGTTGCATCTACCCACACGTACCCCTTGCCCTCCATGTCGCGGTCCATGCGGACGATCTTGCCGGTGTAGCCGGGAGCCGCGAGCGAGATTGCGAACTTGTCCAGGGCCAGCCGCGTCCCCCGCGTCAGCGAGGCCCGCTCGACCTTCCCGTTGCGCACCCGCAGCCAGCCGATTCCACCGGAGAACTCCGGCCCGCCCTCGCTCTTTATAACCGTGCTGTCGTCGTCGCTGCTGACGAGGTAGTCAACCGCGCCATCGGCCAGCGTGACCTTGACCGCCACGGCCTGCGCGGCGTCGGGGGCCGTTACCTTGAGCCGCTCGACCTTCGCGATGGCAGGCTTTTGGCTGTACGGTTCGATGACCCCCGCGAAGGTCGAAACCAGGTCCTTCCCCGTCCTGTGGGCCAGCAGGTACCGCAGCCAGCGGGGGTTGCCGCCCTTGTTCTGCGGGGGCTCCATGTCGCCGAGGGCCACGTCGCTGAGCGGCGTGAGGCTGTGATAGCGCACGTGAATGTCGTCCTCGGCCTTCGCGGTCCGCCAACCCGGCTCGACCTGCCAGTCCACCATGAACTGCTCCGCCGGAGCGGCGTCGCGTTCGACGTTCGTGACCCATGAATACCCGTACTTCGGTCCCCTCGGCTCTTTGCCCCGGTACGGGGACTCGGCGCCCATGTACGTCCCCTGCTCCTGCTTCGTCAGTTTCAGGTCGCTCGTCACCGTGCCCGGCATGCCGTGCAGCGAATACAGGTGGTCTTCCCCGCCCTGCACCCGGAATATATCGAGCGCATACCCCTGGCCGTCTCCGATCCTCACGAAGGCCAGCGTGCGTTGGTACTTCTTCGCCAGCCCGGGATAGACGCCAGAACTCTCCACCCGCACGGCCCCGAAGTCAGGGTGCTGGCAGAACAGCTCCGGATGGCCGACCCAGTCAGTCTTCTGCGGCTGCCCGTTGATCAGCACCGTGTTGTGCGAGAGCGTGTTGTCAGTCACATACATCCGGTGCGGCCAATTCGTCGCATACTCGGGATAACCGTGGTCCGGCAGCATGCACAGGCCCTTGTAGTAAAGGTCGAAATTCAGTCTGTCCGCGTGGCCGTGCCCGCCATTGCGCCCGTAGTACATCCACAGGCCGGTGCCTTCTTTGCTCCAGCCATATTCGAGCGAGGCCAGACCGTAGCCGGCCATGTTGTGCCCGCCGGCCCACGGATTGCCTTCGGCTTTCGCCTTCTCGGCCAGCGCCACGACCTCGCGCTCGATCTTCAGGGGGTCGGCGCTGAAGATATCGCGCCCCAACCCCTCGGCCTTGTTGCCATTGGCGTAGTACGCCGCCAGCGCGAGCTTCGGATCACCTGTGTACTTGTACCCGCGCAGGATGAACTCAGGCTCGCAGTTGACCTTGCCCGTCGAGCCACAGGAGCCCGTGTCGCCGATATTCGGGGTAGCATAGTTGAGCAGCGCAATCCGCCAGCCGGGGGTGAAGGTCGCCTTGAACATCGGGAAATCACGGTAGATGCTGTGCTTGGTGTAGCCGGGGTACTCGGCCAGCAAATCAGCCACCTTGCCGATGTTGACCCCCCAACTCAGCGCATACCCCGGCGCCGCCTCGGCCCCCGCGCCGTCGCGGTCTATGCCGCCCACAACCACTGTCGGGATGTGCTCGCCCTTGGCCTCAAACAGGTAGTCGAGCCACTTCTCCGTCTCAGGGTTCTGGTCCAGAGCAATCGCACACGTGGCCAGAGACGTCTGGTTCATGCCCTCATTCCCGTCGCAGTTCTTCTCGTAGACCGCCTTGGCCCCCTCGCGCAGAATCCCGTCATCGAGGTTCTGGACCAACAGCTCCCGCGTCCCCTTCGCGCGCTTGAGCTTGAACTGCTTCGCTTTGTCCGCCAGGAAAGCATACAGCGCCGGATCGTCCTTCGTGCCCGAGAGCGCCCTGTCCACCGCCGTCGCAAAGGTGGTCACCGTGCCGGTCTCCCAGATCGAGCCCTCGATCTTCCCTCTGCCACCCCCGCCGTCGGAGTGGTAATGCCCGCGCTTGGCGTACGGCGCCCAGTCATAGTCGGGATAGAGGTCCGCAATCCGGTCCAGCATGATCAGCGCCTTGTGCGCATACTTCTGGTCGCCGGAGTAGACGAAGGCATTCGAGAGCACGTCAACTGCACTCTGCAGCTTGTCCCAGTACTGCCAGGTGTAATACGCGACAAAGAGATAGCGGTGGCCGGTCTCGTCATACCATCCCAAACCGTCATCCACGCCATACGTGTGCAGCGGGTCGTTCGCGTCCGGGTGCTCGGCGTTGAAGAGCAGGCTCTTGTCAGCCTTCTCCTGCCTGAACACGCCGGTCTCGTCTATGCCGCTTTCGTAGTACTTATTGAAGTCGTTCTTGGGGAAGACCTCGCCGCACGAGGGGCACTTGAGCTTGAACGGCATCTCGAGGTTGATGGCGTACGGGTAGTTGCCGAACTTGTTGATCTTGTCTTTGCACTTGGGACACCCCGGCCGGCTGCCCTTGTACATGCTCACATCAATCGCCCGCGGCAGCTCCTGCCCGGGGATCATCCGCCACAGGTCCTCATCACTCTTCTTCACCCAGTAATCAGCCGCCGCCTCCGCGCTCTTGCGCTGGGCCGCCGCCCAGTCGTACTTCGCGCAGTTGGCGCGCAGATTAGCGACCCGTTCGGCAGTATAGCGGCCGCCATAGTCGCGCACGGCGTGGACGGGCGTGAGCACGGCGGTGAGAAGCAAGCAGGTCAGGCCAGCGAGGGCCAAAGTGTGGCAGGGCATGAGACAATAACCTCGTTGTCGGATTGGCAAGATAGCTGATTCCTTTTGCGGCCCGGGTGTTCCTTCTTTCGGGCGACGTTCCCGTGGCAGCCGGCGCCCAACAGGTATCACCCTACCTTGCGGCGAACTACCAACTATCCTGACCGGGGGGCGTCTCCTCACTATGCCGAATCTCACCTACCTCTGCGGCCCGCCCGGCTGCGGCAATACAACCCGCCTGCTGGCGCGCTATCTCGACCACGTCGCCGCCCATGGCAGCGACAGCGTACTGTGGCTCGCGCCTGATGCCGATACCGCTGGGGCCCTGCGCCAGCGGGCCACGCGCGAGCTTGCGGGCCTTTACGACCCCCGCATACTGACCTTCCCAGCGCTCGCCCACAGCCTGCTGAATGCCAACCACGCCGCCGTGCGCGAGCTTGAACCAGCCCAGCGGGAGCTCATCATCCGCGAGCTGGCCGCCGCGCCCGAAGTGGGCCTGCCCCCGAAGCTGGTAGCATCTCCCGGCTTCATTCGCGCCCTGTCTCACATTTTGGATGAACTGAAGCGCGCCGCCATACATCACGCCGACTTCCAGCGCGCCCTGCAGCGCCACTTCCCCGGTGATGACCGCACCCAGTCCCTCGGCCGCTTCTATGCCGCCTATCAGGGCTACCTGGAGGGCAAGAACCTCTTCGACGAGCCCGGTCTCTTCTGGTGGGCCCGCAGCTTCCTCGCCGACGGCAAACGCGCTCCCTTCGGCGACGTCAGCCTCGTGCTCGTGGACGGCTTCACCGACTTCACGACCACGCAGCTACAGGTACTCCACCATCTCTCGCAGGCGGCGGACGAGACCATCATCTCCCTCCCGCTCGCCGACGACCCGCAGCGCGAGCAGCTCTTCGCCGCTCCGCGCCGCCTGCTCTCGCGCCTGCAGAGTGCCGTGGGTGAGGGCCAGGTCGAGTGGCTGTCCGCCTCTGAGGGCCGCCCGGAGCCGTTACAGCACCTTCTCGACAACCTCTTCCTGCTCAAGCCCGAGGCGACTGACCCCAGTGACAACCTGCAGTTGCTCGCCGCCCCCGGCGTGCTGGCCGAGGTCCGCGAGATCATGCGCGAGGTCAAAACCATCCTCCTCGACGGCACCCGCCCCGGCGATATCGGCCTGATCTTCCGCTCGCTTGACGAATACCGCCGCCCGCTGCAGGAGACCGCCCGCGAAATGGGCCTGCCGCTGCTGCTACGGGGCAAAGAAACACTCTCCACCCGCCCCTCCGTGCAGGTCGTGCTGGACCTGCTGCAGGTGATACGTGGCGACTACCGCCAGGCCGACGTGGTCAAGCTGCTCAAGTCCAACTTCATCTCGCTTGAGGCACTGCAGGACGGGGAGCCGGTACAGCCTGAGGACGTGGAGTGGGTCGCCTGCGAGGCACGCATCATCGCCGGCCGCGAGAACTGGCAGCGGCAGCTAAGCCTGTACGCCAACCGCCTGCGCCGGGAGTTCGAGCAGGCAACTGATGAGATGACCGAGGATGACGAGGGCAGCCGGATCAGGCCTCGCTGGCAAGTCGAGGCCGAACGCCTGCTGCTGGAGCGTTGCGCGGCCCTCTTCAGCCGTCTCGCCACCCGCCTCGACCGTCTCACCTCGGCGCAAACCCGCCGCGAGCATGTTCGCCGCCTGCTGGAACTGCTATCGGACCTGCAGGTCCCGCGCCGCCTGGTCCACGCCGCTGCCCCGCACGAGACCGCCGCCAACGTAGCTGCGTACCAGCAGCTTCTCGACGCCCTGCGCGCCTACGCTCAAGCCGAGGCGCTTCTCCCCGCAGCCGCCGCGAGCCCCATCAGCTTCGAGACCTTCTGCGCCGAACTCACCGCGCTTTGCGACAACACAACCTTCGATGGCCCGCCGCCACAGGAAGGCTGCATTCTCGCTTCCGACGTTCTCAGCGCCCGCCAGGTCCGCAAACCCTACCTCTTCATCGGCGGCCTGGTCGAGGGCTCCTGGCCGCAGGTCCGCCGCGAGCAGCCCTTCTTCGATGACCGCGAGCGACTGCGCCTCAGCCGCGACGGTATTGCCCTCGCCCTGTCCTCGGAGCAACAGCAGGACGAAGCGTATCTCTTCTACCTCGCCTGCGCCGCCGCCGAGCGCCGCCTGTACCTGAGCTACCCCACTGTGGACCCAGAGGGCCAGCCGCTGCCGCCAACGCACTATGTGGAAGAGGTCACCAGAGCCTTCCTCCCCGACACCCTCCCAGTGCGCCAGCGCAAGCTCTCCGACGTGGTCGTCGAGGCCCGCGAAGTCGCCTCTCTCCGCGAGCTTCTGGAGCGGGTGCAGAAGGACGAGGACCTCTCTCTGTGGTCGCTCGTGGACCTTCCCGATGGTCGTTCGCGCACCCTCGCCGATCACGCCTTCACCTCCGCCGCCGTTGAGAAGCAGCGCAACTCGTTCGACCCGCTGGAATGCCATGACGGCATTCTCTCCAGCCCCGCCATTCACTCCGAGCTTACCGCGCGCTATGGCCCCACGCGCCCTTGGAGCGCCACCGCCCTCGGCACCTACGGCACCTGCCCCTTCCGCTTCCTGCTGGACCGCGTACTGCACCTGGAGACGGTCGAGCTGCCTGGCGAGGAGGTCGAGGCCCTGGACCTCGGGACGATCATCCACCGTATCCTGCACAACTTCTTCCTCGGCCGCCCCGTCGGCCAGCCCCTCTCCCCCGCCGAAACCGAAGCCGAGACGGCCCGCATGGACGCGCTCGTGGATCAGTTCTTCGGTGAGTGGGAGAACCGCGGGCTCGTCACCCACCGCGCTCTGTGGCGTCTCGCCCGCGAGCAAGCCCGCCGGGACTTGCGGCAGCTTGTGCAGCACGAAATCGAGAAAATGGGCGACTACGCTCCCCGCGCTTTCGAGGCCAACTACCGCGCCGAGCTGCCGCCCGACGAGGGCGAGGTTCTGCTGATTCACGGCAAAATGGACCGCGTTGACGTCACCCGCACTGGCGAGGCCTTTGCCGTGTACGACTACAAGGGCGGCGACGGGAACTCCCCCAACAGCATCCTTAGCGGCAGCGAATTCCAAATGCCCTTCTACACTCTCGGCGCGAAGTCCACGGTCTTTGCCGGACAGGACCCGCCGCCGGAGTGCACTCGCTGGGCCTACTACCGCTACAAGAAGCCCGTCCGCCTCTCCAAGATCGTCTCTGCCGATGCCAAGGGCAAATACCAGGGCATCCAGGATTACGTCACCGCCGCCGTCGCCTTCGCCTACAGGCACGTCCGCAGCCTCCGCCGGGGTCAATTCCCCCTGAACCCGCAAAGCTGCGACTACTGCGATTTCTCGGCCATCTGCCGGTACACTCCACACCGCCTCGAGCGCAAGCTGGAGGAGGTGCAACCATGAGACGCCAGCCCGCTGACCACGAAATCCGCGAACTGGCCGCCCAGGCCGTCGAAAGCAGCATCTTCCTCGACGCCGGGGCCGGCTGCGGCAAGACCCAGGCGCTGACCGACCGCTATCTCAACCTCCTCGAAGCGGGCCTCACGGTTTCGCAGATCGTCGCCGTGACCTTCACCAACAAGGCCGCCCGCGACATGCGCGCCCGCCTGCGCGAACGCTGTGAGGAGCGGGCGCACGGTCTCACTGATACGGCCGAGGCTGCCGTGTGGCTGCACCGCGCCCGCGAACTCGAATCGGCCCCCATCAGCACCATCCACGCCTTCTGCTCAAGCCTCCTGCGCCGCTATGCCATCAAGGCCGACCTCGACCCCAACTTCGTCGTCCTCGATGACATCCGCCAGCGCCTGCTGCTGTCCGGCAGTGTCCGCGAGTCCCTCTTGCGCCGCCTCGATGCCGACGAGCAGACCGCCGCCCTCGTGGTCTCCCAACTCGGTCTCGCCGAGGGCCGCGCGGCCATCGAGAAGCTCATCAGCCAGCGCGAGCAGTGGCAGGCCCAACTCGACAACCCGCCCACGCCCAAGCAACTGGCCGCCCAATGGGAGGCCATGGCCGCGCAGATCACCGAAGAGCGCCTGAACCTGCTCGTCTCAAGCCTCCCGTGGCTTAAGTGCGTAAGTGCCCTGCGCCAGCATGCCTCGTGTGAACCCTCTGACAAGCTTGAAGTGCTGCGGCGGCACATGCTCCTGGCAGTCGAGACCGCCGAGAACCGCACGCTGCGCGTAGACCAGCGCCTCGGCGCCCTCCGCGACCTGCTCTCGCTCGGTCAGGTCCCCGGCAAGGGCAAGGGCTGGGACAGCGACGAGTGCTGCACCGCCGTGGCCGATGCCTGCCGCAACCTCAAGAACGCAGGCAAGCGCCCGGCCGAGCTTATCAAGGAACTATGCCTCGCCGAGAAGCCCGATCCACTGCCCTCCGCCGAGCTAACCAGCGCCGTTCTCGTCGAAGCCCACCATGCCCTGCAGGGCTACGTGGAAGCCAAGGCAGAGCAATCGGCCCTCGACTACGAAGACCTGCAGCTCTTCGTACGCGATCTCCTGCGCGACAACCCCGCCGTCCGCCGCGATTGCCACGACCGTTACCGCCAGATGCTAGTGGACGAGTTCCAGGACACCAACTCGCTGCAAAAGGAGTTGCTCTGGCTCGCCGCCGGAGCCGAACCCGGTCAGGCCCCGCCCCCCGGCCGCCTGTTCGTCGTGGGCGACGCGAAGCAGTCCATCTACCGCTTCCGCGATGCCGATGTCACCGTCTTCGATGAGACCCGCCGCGAGTTCAGCGAGGCCGAAGGCCACGAGCGCCTGCGCCTGTCAGTCACCTTCCGCAACCGCCCGGCGCTGAGCGACCTGCACAACGCCATGTTCAACGCCCCTGCCCTGCTCGGCCCGGACTATGAGGGCCGCCCGCCGTACGCGGCCTTCTACGAGCCCCTCAACACCCATCGTCTGACCGAAAACAACGCCGCCCCCTGTGACCTCATCCTCGTCCAGTCCGACGGTTCCGGATCGAACGTCAGCGCCGAGTACCTCCGCCAGCAGGAAGCCTTCGCCATCGCCGACTGGGTGAAACAGGCCGTGGGCACGCTCCCGGTCTACACGCGGGGCGCCGACGGCGAGGAAGTCGAGCGCCCACTGTGCCCCGGCGACATCGCCTTGCTCTTCCGCTCCACCAGCGACCTGCGCCTCTATGAACGCGCCCTGCGTCTGAGCGGCCTGCGCTACCACGTCTCCTCCGGCCGCGGCTTCTTCAAGCGCCAGGAGGTCCTCGACCTGCTCAACCTCCTCGGCGCGCTGGAGAACTGGCGCGACGAAATCGCCCTCGCGGGCGCCTTGCGCTCTCCGCTGTTTGGGCTCTCAGATGAGACGCTCTTCTGGCTCAAGATCCAGCCCGGCCAGCTTCGCGAGCAACTGAAGCTAGCCGCGGCGGGCGAGCACCCCCAGCAGCAGCACCTCGCTGCCACGGAGTTTGAGGCTATTCGCTTCGCCGACGAGCAACTCGCTGAGCTGCAGAGCCTCAAGAACCGCCTGCCGCTCTCGACGCTGCTTTCCGAGATCATCACCCGCACCGGCTACACGGCCGCCCTCGCCGGGCTGTTCGGCGGCGAGCAGATGCTGTCCAATCTCCGCAAGCTCATTGACCTCGCCCGAGGCTTCGAGAGCGGGGGCAGCTATAGTCTCCGCGACTTTGTGGATTACCTGCGCGACCTCGTCGTTGCCGAAGAGCGCATGTCCGAGGCCCCGACCGAAGAGGAAGACGCCAACTGTCTCAAGCTCATGACCATCCACGCGGCCAAGGGTCTCGAATGGCGCGTGGTGATCCTGCCCGACCTCGACCGCGGGGACAACCGCCCGAGTAATGGCGGCTGGCGCTATCATCAGCGCCACGGCCTCATCGCCGCGCCCCAGGAGGGCGACGACCGTCTCTGGCCCGAGCTTGGCCTGCTGATCTCGCAACTTGAGGAAGCCGAGGACCTCGCCGAGTTCCGCCGCCTCTTCTACGTCGCGGCCACCCGCTCTCGCGACCACCTCGTGCTCAGTTCCGCCCTCGGCTTCCGCAAGGTCGGTGTAAGCTGGCTCGACATGCTCTCCGAGGCGCTGCAGATCGACACGCAGGCTGCGACCTCCCCCACCAGTCTCATCAACATGATCCCGGTGGTCGCCGAGGACCTCAAAGAACCCGCCCCGCCCCCGCCCGATCCCGGCCATGTTCACGTGCCGCCGCCCGCGGAGTTCCTGCGTCGGCGCCTCGCGCCCGTCGCGCCCGACTGTGCCGGGCTGACGCGCTTCACTGTCACCGGCCTCTCCGCCTATCGCACCTGCGGGACGAAGTACCAGCTCCACAACCTGCAGGGCCTCCCCGATGATCGCGTGGCAGGGCATCTGCCGGACTCCCTCGGCACAATCTCGGCCCTCGAACGAGGCTCCCTCGTCCACCGTGCCCTCGAAATCATCGGCAGCCGTGGTGACATCGCCACCACCGAGGCCCTGAACCTGACGCTCCAAACAGGCGGAATCCAACCCGCCGAGCGCTCCGCCATCGAAGACATGCTGGCGTGGTACCTGCAGACCGACCTCTACCGCGACCGCGTCCAAGCCGCCGAGCGCCTGCGCAGTGAAATGCCGCTATCCTTCCGCCTCGGCGACGCCCTCATCGAGGGCAAACTCGATGCCGTCGCCGAGCAGTCCGACGGCATGACGGTGGACGTGATTGACTACAAGACGGGGTACGGAGAAGGGGAAGGCGAAGATGAACACCGCTTCCAGCTAGGCCTCTACTGCGCCGGTCTGGAGGCGCTGGGGAAGACGGTGCGCTCGGCGACTATCGTGTACCTTGACGGGCAACGGCTGCGGGAGCTTGAGGCGGAGGACTTCAGCCGGGCAGAGGCCGAGGCAGCCGAGGCTGTTGCGGGCATCCGCGCCGGCAACTTCCCGCGCGCCGAATCATGCAACAAATGCGGCCTTCAATGGGCCTGCAACCAGTAAATGGAGGGGCCGAATGCCGACAGCCTCACCGTCGGCATCCGGCCCGTCTTTTGCCGTTCGCCGGGAGCGCGGGCATCCCTGCCCGCTCGGGCCGTTACCCCGTATCGTGCTCAACCCGCTCCAGCACTGTCAACTGCAGGTCCCGCCCCAGCAGGTTGAAATACTCCGAGTATCCCCCAACGCGGATGATCAGGTCGCGGTAGTTCTCCGGATGCTCCATCGCGTCCCGCAGCACCTGCTGGTCTACCACGTTGATCTGTAGCTGCATCCCTCCGAGATCGAAGTACGTCCGGATCAGCGCCTGCAACTGCGCCCGCGCCGCCGGGTCGTTGAAGAGGCGCTTGGTGAAGCGAATGTTATGCACCAGCGTCCCCGGTGCCAGGAAGTGCGGTACCTTTGTCATTGATCGCAAAAGCGCCGTCGGCCCCGAGCGGTCCCGGCCCTGCACTGCCCCCGCCGAGTCCGCAATCGGCGTCTGCGCCAGCCGCCCATCCGGCGTCGCCCCGACCTGCGTCCCGAAGTAGCCATACGTGACGAACATCAGGCACGACGCCAGATAGCGCCCACCGCGCCACGGCGTGTGCTGCATGAACTCGCTGAAGACGTGCGTGGAGACCTCCGTCGCCAACTCATCCACATAAGGATCGTCATTCCCAAAATGCGGGCAGCGGCTCAACCTCAGCCGCAGCGCCTCCTGCCCCTCGAAGTTGGCCTTGAGCGCCACCAGCAACTCATCCGCCGTCACGTCCCCCTCGTCGTAGATGACCTTCTTCACCGCTGCCAGCGAGTCGTACGTGTTCGGCAGCCCCGCCACATTGATGACGCTCCAGTTATACCGCGCCCCGCCCGCGTTGTACTCCGTCGCGTTGTCCAGGCAGTCATCCACCAGCAGCGTCCGGATCGGCTGCGGCTGCCACTGCGCCTTGGTCCGCTGGTACCCATCCACCCGCTCGCAAAGCTCATGGATGTCGCGGCTAATGTCTTCCCGCAGCCGCCCCATGAACTCCTCGAACGTCCCGCACAACGCCAAATGCCGGTGCAGGCTCTGCTCCAGCGTCACGGCCAGGTTGAAGGTGTCATCCAGCGACCCGACGTTCGACCGCCCGTGCACCATCAGTTCGGTACACCCGCCGAACGCATACCACGGTAGATCATCCTCCGCCACGCCCAGATCCGCGTGCGCCATCGCCGCCAGGTACTCTTCCTCATTGTAGAGCGCCGGGATGCCACTCCCGCCCGAAATCGTCTCCAGCGCCTGCTCCCAGTACTCCTTCGGCGTATCCTTCCGCAATCGCAGCGCCAGATTTGGCCGCCGCCGCCCCTTCGCCACCTCCAGACACACCAGCGTCAGGTCATTACAGCCCGACGACGCATCCGGCGCTGTACCCCCAATGGCGCAGTTCCACGCGAAGGTCGTATCCACGTTCTCAAACAGCTGACTTACCAGCGCCTTCGCCTCGTCTCGCGTCATAGCCCCCGACGCCAGATCGTCCCGGTAGTACCCCCAAAGCTCCTGATCAAACCGCCCCAGATCATCGCACCCGTCCAGATAGAACAGGAAGTTGGTCCCCACTACCGCCTCATAGAACGATAGCCGCTCCTCCTCGGGGCCTTCGGAGGGGCCGCGCTTCAGCCGGCCCAAGCCGTTGTCCCCGACCACCTTCCCAATCCCCGCCACCAACTCCGCTGGCGCCCCGCTCGCCCGCAGATGCGCCACCACCCGCCCGACCAGCGCCTCAATCCCCTCCAGCAGCACCAACATCGCTTCATGGAAGCCCTTCTCCTCCGCCCGCGCCTCGCTCCGCAGCCGCTCCACCCGCGCCCGGTACCCACCCAACCCCTCGCGCAGCATCCGTCCGAAGTTGATGATGCTGTGCGTGTAGCCCTGCACCGGTGGATAGTCCGCCACCGCCGCCCGGTACAGCGCCAGCGCCTCCCGAACCTCCGGCCGCTCAGCCTGCGCGATCTTCTCGTCCAGCAGCCCCAGGTTAAAGCACATCGCCCCCGAGTAATGGAACGTCGCGGTCTGGCCGGAGCTATACAGCGGCGCGCTGCACGGATACAGCGCCTCTCCCCCATACTCCGGCAGCGCGCAGGTCTCAAAGAACCGCTTCAGCGCCTGGCACGCCCGCAGCAGCGGCGGGTCGTTCCAGTGCGCCATGAAAGCGGCAGCCAGCGGCTCGCCCGCGTCCTCGAGTAGTGCCCAGTTGGTGGTTGTGACAGTGGACAATTCAGTCTCCGTTTTGCGACGGGTAACTTGGCCCCAAGACTCTTCTACCACTACTGCCCGAGAGCGTCAATCTCGAAATCCGCCCCTGGATTGGCCTCCGCGATCACGAAGCGGTCACCAGGCTTGAAGTGCGTCGCGGCCTGCGGGTCCTTCAGCTTTATGGTGACATCGGCGACCGCATAGTACCCCGGCCGCGCCGTCGTGATCTGGAACCACTGCTTGCGGTCCGCCGTATACAGCGCCTTGCCGTCGTAGAGCCGGTGGCAGTTGAACAGCTTCTCCAGGCTGTCCTTCGTGAACACACTGTCGGGGTTCACCTGGTCTATCGTCCCGGCCGCGCTCACAAAGCTCGGTGCGTCTAGTTTGATGAGCCACGTGCCGTCGTTGTTCGCGACGATCTCCTTGATCCTGAACACCGAGTTCTTGATCCACTCCGGCTGGCTCAGCTTGAGGGTCTGCCCCGCCAGAGCCGTGCCCACCGGCAGCTTGTCGCCACTTTGCACAATCAGGGCGACCTTGTCGAAGTCCACTGCCGCAATCTTCCCCCGATACGCCCCCCGGTTGGCAACCTTCCTCACCCCAAAGTCAGCCAGCGTGCAGTTCACATGCGCGAGATCACTTTCGCCCATCGCCGGCACTCTCAGCACCGCCAGACTGCCCTGCAGTTGGTAGGTCTGCTCCCCATCCCTGAACCGGTACACCCGCTCCGGCCGCAGCGAAGACAGCACGATGAAGCTCCCCGCGCTGGTCTCGACCTTCACTCCCACGGGCAGCCCCTCATCCACCTTCCCCACCACCGGCAGCCCCGTCACCCTCTGTGTCTTCGGCGCCCGCTGCACCGGCTCGAAAGCCGCGCAGTACACACTCGTATCTGACCCCGTCGCGCCGTTGTCATCCCGCGCGATGATGTACCTGTCCCACGGTGAGATCCCCGGAGCGCCGTTGTGCTCGCCCCTGGCCAGGTACAACTGCCGCCCCTGCGCGCCAACCATCCACAGGTTCATGCTTGTCTGCTTCTCGTCGCCGACCCGCCACTGGCACGACCAGTCCGCCGCGCCCTGCGTGAGTTCCACGTCCTTCAGGTAGCTATACCCGCTTCTGCGCTCCGGCTGCTCATCAAGGCTGTCATACGGCCCCTTGCCGGTATCGGCCATGAAGGCAACGTCGGGCCCCGCGAGGGTCCCGGGCCGGGGCTGCGGAGCCGGGTTGGCGCCCTGATTGAGCGTGAAGTTGTCCCCCTGCCACCCGCTCTGCCCGTGCCACAGGTAGTCCCGCCGCTCCCCGCCCTTCACCCGGAACACATCCACGAAGAAGTGCGCCTCGTCCCCCAGCGACACCAGCACTGCCGTCCGGTGGTACAGTGAGGTGTTCTCATACACCTTCGCGCAGTGCGCCGCCGTCGCCTTGACGTTCGGCGTGTCCAGGAAGTAGTCCAGGCTCCCCGCCGACCCCGTCCGCTGGTCCTGGCTGTCCACCACTACCGTGTTGTGAGTGGCCGCATTCGCGATCCATTCCGCCCGCTTGGGCGACTGCAGGTTGAACGGATACCCGTGATCCGCCGACAGGTCGTACCCCCACATGATCGGCTTGATCATAAGCTGGCTGTGATGCCCATGCCCCGCGCCGTTTTGCGTAAAGTTGAGCATCAGGTGCAGTTGCTGGGCGCTGCTGCCCGCACTGCGCATGATCGAGAACCCGATGTCGCCCATCAGGTCCGACGGCTGCGGCTCTTCGCGCGGGTGGTACAATGGTGTCCGCGTTCCGCCCGCATCACCCCACTCCGGCAGCCGTCCCGCGCAGTTGATCCGCGCCTCATACCCACGCACGCTCGTGTACAGCGGCCCCAGCACCTCATCGGCCTTCAGCCCTTCCGGGTACAGCTTCCGGCCCCGGAAGGCTTCCAGGTACTTCCCCTGCTCCAGGTACGAGTTGTTGACCCCGATGGCATAGCCCGTCGAATCCTCATAGTACCGCCCATCGCGGTACACACAGTTAGTCAGCAGTTGCTTCAGCCCGTAGCGCCCGTTGAGTGCCTCATCCATCAGCACGTCATGCCGGAAGTGCAGGGCCATCTCCATCATGACCGCAAACTGCCACGTCCGGCTGTTTCCGCGCGCCAGCGGCAGCGAACGGTGTACGAACTCATACCCCCGCCCGAAAAAGTCCCGGTCGATGTGGTACTTCAGGTCCTCGTAATCAACCTTCCCGTCGCCGTTGTAGTCCCGGTCCTTCCCCTGCCTGAACCACTCCAGCACCGCCGTCTGCCCCTCTATCCCCCCGAACATCATGTCATACCCCTGCACCGAGTTGTGCAGGATGTTGCACTCGAAGTTGTGGTCGTCCAGATACGCCCGCGCCGGGTAGGTGTGCCAGGTATACAGGCTGTTGCCCGTCGAATAGATGTCGGCGATGCCCGCCAGAATCACCAGCGCCTTCTGCGCGTACACCGGGTTGCGCGTCAGTGCATACGCCCACCCCAGGCACCAGATCGGCCCGCGACCGATGGGGCCGTCGAACTCCACCGGCTTCATGTAGGGCGCCGAGACCAGGCACCGGATCAAGAACAGCCGGTACGCGGCGACGAAGTAGTACCTGCCGGGATTGGGGAATCCCTTCGGACACTTCCACCCGTACCCGTCATCCTCAATCGTGACCTCCGCGCCCGTCTCGGGCACCTTCACCTTCATCCCCGGCCCCCACTCCTCATGCCCCACCTCACACCGCCAGCAGTTCCGCCGCCCCCAGATCGGCTTGAGCGTAACAATGCTGCCGAGATGCAGCGGGCAGCCGAGGCCATAGTTGGGCACAAGCTGCCGCGGGTTCTCGCCCGGCATCATCTCTCGCAGGAACTCATCGCTCTTGCCGGCCCAGTAGTCAGCAATCTTCAGCCACTCATGTCCCTTGTACTTCTCCGGGTTGGCCACGTAGTCAGCATGCAGCCTGTCCGCTTCCTCCTGCTTCATGAGCCCCTCGAAGGCTGCCTGTTTGCGCAGGCTCATGAAGCGGTCGAGTGACTGCTGGACGTCAGCGGGCGGGGGATAGAAGGAGTCATCATTGGCCGGGGCGGCGCCTAGCGCCGAGGCCAGCGTGGTCATGGCAAAAAACATGAGAGGCAGTTGCGGCGACATCAAGCACCTCCGGTGGTAGGCGAGGAGGATGTTATTCGCGCTTGGCTGCCAGACCTGCACAAAGGAACCCCGCCGCTGAACAGCGAATCCCCTCTGCAACCCCACAAGCGAGGGAAGACCATGCTGCGTCTCACGCTCCTTGCCCTGCTCCTTACCACCGCTGCCTTGGCCGCACCCGTTGTACAACAGGATTTCGCCAGCGGCTCTTTGCCGCCGACGATGCGTCTGCTCGGAGACGCAAAGCTCGCTGACGGCATGGTGCAGAGCACCTCACAGCCCGGCTGGGCCCGCAGCGGCGTCGAGATCGGGCCTCTGCCCGTAACCCGCGCCACCTGGACGCTCCAGTATGACTTCAAGCCCGTGCACCTCGGCGCCCAGGGCCAGGGCTTCGTCTCCCAATCCCCCTCCACCCACTGGTACATGGTCTACGTCAATCCTGCCGGCGCAATCAACCTCCACACCAAGCGCGCCGACGGGTGGAAGCAACGCTCCGGCAGCGGCAAGCCCGTGATCGAGGCCGGCAAGTGGTACACGGCCACGGTTGCCCTGAGCGGCTCCAGCCTCCAATACGCGGTGCGCGAGCGCGGCAGCGATCAGGCCCTCTGGGACAGCGGGCCGGTTGGCTTCGATGACCTCGGCAAGGAGAAAATCTGTGGCCTGATCGACGAGGCGGCCGATGACGCCGCGAAGACCGAATGGGACAACGTGACCCTGAATACCAACGACCCGCAGGCGCGGGCCGACATGGAGAAGGCCGCGAGGGAGCTTGAGGCCCAGCGTCTGCGCAAGGAGCAGATGGAGAAGACGATGCAGGCCCTGCGTAACCGCGGCCTCGCCCTCCTCCCCACTCCCCAGCAGGTCGCCCTCCAGCCCGGTACCCTCAAGTTCTCGACCTTCACCATAGCCGGCGACAAGTCCCTCGCCCCGCAAGCGGACACCGTCCGCAAGGTCCTTCAGGAGTGGCTGCCCGGCGTTCCGGTCAAGATCAGCCCGGTTGGCGGCAACGTACAACTCCGTGTCGCCTCCCCCGGCTCAAAGCAGGCGAGGCCGTGGAAGAACAATCAGGGCTACGAACTGACCGTCACTCCCAAACAGGTTGAACTGCGGGCGGAGACTGTCGCGGGCTTCTTCTACGGCGCGCAGACCCTCTGCCAGCTTGCCGGGCGCCAGCCGGCTACTGCCAGGAGCGTCACTGTACCGCAGTGTCAGATCACCGACTGGCCCGACATCCCCAGCCGCCTAGTCATGATCGCCACCGACCAGGGCGGGCACCAGATCATTGACGTGGACTACTGGAAGCGCCTCATCCGTGAGCTTGCCGCCGCGAAGATCAACTACGTCATGCCCTACTTCGAGGGCGGCACCTTCTACTATGAGAAGTACCCCTTCCTTGGTCTCAAGGGCCGCGACGGGTTCACCATCGAGAAGGGCAAGCTGCTGAGCCAGTACGCCAAAGAGCACTTCATCAAAATCGTGCCCCAACAGCAGACCCTCGGCCACTCCGGCAGCGTGCTGTCCCACAAGGAACTGGCACACCTGCAGGAAGGCGGCGGCGTGTACTGCTCAAGCAAACCGGAGACCTTTGCTTTCCTCGGCGACCTGTTCGATGAGTTGATTGCTGCCTTCCCTGAGAGCGACTACCTCCACGCCGGCGGCGATGAGTTCGCCCACGGCTTTGCCCAGTGCCCCCAATGTAAGGCGCGCGCCGAGCAAATCGGCAAGCCCGGCCTGTACGCCGAGCACATGATGCACGTGAGGCAAATGCTGCGGGACCGGGGACGCGGGATGATGATCTGGTGGCACGAACAGGGCTACACCGAGGAGGCCGCCGACAAGCTGGCCAAGGACATCGTGGTTTTCGACTGGCACTATGGCAACCAGTCCTCATACCCGTCGCTGGAGCGCCTGCAGAACAAGGGTTTCGTCAACACCTGGGCCACGCCGGCAGTCACCCGCTACTACGACGCCCGCAATGACTGGGACAACACCTTCGGCAACCTCAGCGGCTTCCTCGCTGCCGGGGCGCGGCGGCAGGTCCCCGGCGAGTGCACCTGTACCTGGGTCCACGGCATCTGGGGTGGGCGCAATATCTTCGAGCTCAACCTCTACGGCGTGGTCTTCAGCGGCCAATGCGCCTGGAACAGCCTGGCGAGCGACTACGGCGACTATCGCTGGCGCTTCGCGAAAGACTGGTTTGGAGCCACCGCCGACCCGCAGATGCTGGATGGCCTGATGGACGCCGCCCTCCACGCTCCCTATGGCCGGGGCAAGGAGCAGGGCTTCTGGGCCAACAACCGGATCATGGAGGAGATGCTGGCCGCGCCGGTAAGCAAGACGGCTGAGGAGCTACAGAAGAGGCCGGAGCTAATCGAGCAGGCGCGGCAGCTACAGGGGTTCTGCAAGCAGGCGAACGAGGCCATCGAGAAGCTGAGGGCACTGGCGACGCGGAACCAGGTCACACTGGACTACATGGCCCACGACGTCCACATCCACGACACGCTGGCCCGGCGGCTACTGCTGGTGGCGCAGCTAACGGAGCTGTGGCCGGCGCTCAAGGACCTGCCCGCTGCCGACCGCACGGCCAGACTGCAACGGGTAGTCGAGGGCTTCAAGACGCTTGCGGGGGACTATACGCAGATGGAGACGATGTTCACACGTTCGATCAAAGAGGCCGGAGGCGGCCGGTGTGGGTGGGGCGGGTGGTTCCCCTACATCACCTCGGGTGGGGTGCAGTTCCGGGCTCAACAAGGCCGTGAGGGAGTCGAGAAGCAGGCGACGTATCTGGAGAACCTGGGAGCCCAACTGCCCGACAAGCCCTTCGCGCCGTAGGCTCCGAGGGGCTCTCTCTACCCTTTGACACTCTCAGGCCAAGCGTCTCGCCCGGCGCTCCTGCTACCGCGGCACATCGCCTTCAACAATCTCATTCCGCCGCGGCACATACTGCCCCCACGTTTTCGTCTCGCCGTCCGCCGTCACCCGCACGTCTTTGAACCCAAACGGCAGGCCCGCTTGCTTGAGGTCCAGGGTCACAAGATCCGGCGGCCCGTCCAGCACCTCCAGGTGCAGGTGCGGCCCGCTGGTGTTGCCGGAGTTCCCCACCTCCGCCAGCAGTTGCCCCTCCTGCACTTTCTCCCCCTTCGCCACTTTCAAGCTTCCCCGCTTGAGATGCGCCATGAGTATATAGTGTCCCTCCGGCGCCCGGAGGATGAGGTAGTTGCCAACGATCTCGCTGCGGTCCTCCAACTTCTTTCCCGCCATGGAGGCTCTATTGGGAGTGGGTTCACAATCCGGCCGGTCATTGCGGCAATCAAATACGGTGGCGGAGAGAGGGGCACGAAGGTCGGCGCCCCAACTGGTGAAATCTCGCAGGGCCATCGTCTCCGTCGCTTCTCGCTGATGCACAGGCCAGTCGGCCTCTGTGACCAGGTCATAGGCAAAGGCTATCCCGAGGCCGTGCCAGATCTCGCGGCCGTTGGCGACCACCCAACGTCCCGGCAGCGGAAACCGCAAGTACACCGTAGGCGACGAGCAGAGCGGAATCGTGTGGTCAACCCGCAGTTCCGCTCCCCCGGCAGTGCGGAAGATGGCCCGCAGAGCGATGGCGGTGGCGGCTGGTTCTTTGCCATCATCTATCATCAAGATGATGACTTTGCCGCCGGGCTCGGCTTTGCTCGGGCCGCTCATCATGCCGTGGAGGGGGGTTCCGCTGAAGGACGCGGTGCTGGATTTGTCGCCGATCACGGTTGTGACCTGCAGTTCCTGCAGGGTCACTGCCTCTTTCAGATTGTTCCGGCAGACGACTGTGAAGCGCCATTGTGGTATCACACCGTCGGTCGCTCGATTGACGTGCTCGGGCAGGATTCTGACGGTGACGTCACCTTCGGCAGCGGGACAAGCAGCCAAACAAACGCATACCATTGCCAAACAAACCAGCAATGGTAGAAAAACGGCCTGAATAGCACGATATGTCAAGATTGATTGAAGCACTGGTGGCAGTTTTTGAGGCGTTTGGCACATGGTTTTGGTCCCTCAATTGTCGGCCAGCCACTCCTCGATCCGCTCGCGCTGTAGCTTGGTTGGTGGTATGTCTCCGTACAACAACGGGTCGTTTGTCTCCACCATATACCCCTGAACCTGCGCCCGCAACTGCTCCGCCACCTCCGCATAGGCGGGGTCGCCTATGAGGTTGTTCCGCTCCAGCGGGTCCTTCTCCAGGTCGTACAGCTCCTCCTCGGGCCGTCGAGTGCCGTAGTACTCGTCCTTCATCTCCTGCCCGGCCGGGCATTTGTAGATGTCCAGCGGTATATACACCAATGGGCGGTCGCCGAAATTGCGGATGTACTTGTACTGCCGGGTGCGGATGGCCCGCATCGGGTTGTACTTGTCATGCCAGGTCATTTCGCTGTAGAGGTACTCGTGGGGCTCGTAGGGGCGGTTTTCGAGGAGCGGCAGGAAGCTTCGGCCTTCGACCTGTGGCGGGGTTGTCGCACCCGCGAGGTCGAGGATCGTGGGCAGCAGGTCCATGTTGCTGAGCATCTCGTCATAGCGCGTGCCGCCCTCGAAGTGGCCGGGCCAGTGGGCCATGAAGGTTGTCTTAAGGCCCGGATCGTAGCAGGTGCCCTTGGCCCGCGGCATGGCGAGACCGTGGTCAGTGGTGAAGACGAGCAGCGTGTTGTCGGCGAACGGCGATTCGGCCAGAGCGGCCCGTAGCTGCCCCACACACTCGTCTACGCGCTTTACGAGGCCATTCAGCCCCGCGATGTCCTGGCGGATTCCGGGCCGGTCGGGCAGCCAATACAATGGCTCGACCTCCGCCGGGTCGTCGTTGTCATACCCGTCCTGCCCATAGGGCCGGTGGGGCTCTCCCCAGCCGCTATTGAGGTAGAAGGGCCTGTCCGGCGGGTTCTGGGCGGCTTCTTCGAGAAAGCTGATGATGGCCTGGCTGCCGTCGCGGGCAGTTCCGGCGGGCTGAATGCTCTGATAGCCCAGCCGGGGCGCCTCGGGGTGCTCGTGCTGGTGGCCCATGAGGTGGGTGGAGTAACCCGCGGCGTTGAGGTACATCGGGAGCGTGACTTCATTGGCGCCGACTTCCCAGCCGAGGTGGGCCAGGCCGATGAGCCCGTTGTTGTGAGGCATACGGCCCGTGATGATGCTCCCGCGACTGGGTGAGCACTGGGCGGCGGTGCAGAAGTGGTTGGTGAAGAGGACACCGTCAGAGGCCATGGCATCGAGGTTAGGGGTGCTGATCCCGGCGCCGAAGCAACTGAGGTACTGCCCGAGGTCATGGACGATGACCATGATGACGTTGGGGCGCGAGCCGTGGGCGGAGGCGGGCATGGGCGGGGCTCCTTGAGGGCTGAGAGGCTGAGGGGGGAATTCGCTTTTGGGGAGGGGGAGACCTGCGGGCGGGGCCGCGGCTGACCTATACGGAAGTACAGTTTGTGGCCTGAAATTGTACTAAGGCGTCACAAAGTACAGTTCTACAGAGAGATAGCCGGTGGCTATCGCGCTCTGGTGAGCGCTCCTACAGGCAGCCTGGTTGGGGATCGGTCGCGATCAGTGATCGCTCGTACAGGTGGGGGGAGGGGGGGGCGCGTGGTAGGCACACTCCGTGTGCCGGAATCACTGAGTGTAGTGTTACCCATGTTCCGGCACACGGAGTGTGCCTACCACGCGTATAGTGTGCCTGCTACGCGTCTGGGGCGACCTTTACAGCATGTAGCGCGAGAGGTCTACGTTCTCTACTACGTCCTTGAGGTGCTCTCTCACGTATTCCACGTTGACCGAGACCTGCTGCTTGCCGATGTCGGGGGCGTCGAAGGAGAGGTCTTCGAGCAGGCGCTCCATCAGCGTGTAGAGGCGGCGGGCGCCGATGTTTTCGGTGCGCTCGTTGACTACCTGCGCGAGGCGCGCGATCTCGGCTATGCCCTCGTCCGGGAAGTCTACCTCGATGCCCTCGGTGGCGAGCAGGGCGATATACTGCTTGACCAGCGAGTTCTGCGGCTCGACGAGGATGCGCTTGAAGTCGCCCTCACCGAGGCTGTGGAGCTCGACCCGCAACGGGAAGCGGCCCTGGAGTTCGGGGATGAGGTCCGAGGGCTTGGAGACGTGGAACGCGCCGGCGGCGACGAAGAGGATGTGGTTGGTCGACACCGGGCCGTACTTGGTCATGACCGTCGAGCCCTCGATGATCGGGAGGATGTCGCGCTGGACGCCCTCGCGGGAGACATCGGGGCCGTGGCCACCCTCGCGACCGGCGACCTTGTCCAGCTCGTCGATGAACACGATGCCACTTTGCTCGACGCGCTCTACGGACTCGCGGGCGACTTCCTGGGCGTCCACGAGGTTCTCGGCTTCCTGGTAGGTCAGGATGCGGCGGGCTTCGCGGACTGTGGTCTTCTTCTTGGCCTTGCGGGCCGGGAACATGTTGCCGAGGATGTCCTGCATGTTGAAGCCCATCTCCTCCAGCCCGGCATTGGAGAAGACCTGCATGCTCTGCATCATTGGCTCTTCGACTTCGATCTCAACCGCCTCGTCCTCAAGCTCGCCGGCTTCCAGGCGGGTCCGGGTGAACTCGCGGACGCGCTCGGCGCGGCGGCGGGCACGGTCCTCAGCCTCGGCGCGGGCATGCTCGGCCTCGACGATGGCATCGCCGCCGGGGGTATAGGGCGGGCCGAAGGCCATGGCATGCTGCTCGGGGACGTCGGGCGACAGCAGGTCGAGCAGGCGCTCTTCGGCAGCGGCCTCGGACTCCTCCCAGACCTCGTCGAAAGCTTCGTTCTCGACCATGCGGTAGGAGATCTCGACCAGGTCGCGGATCATCGACTCGACATCGCGGCCGACGTAGCCGACCTCGGTGTACTTGGTCGCCTCGACCTTGATGAAGGGCGCGTGGGCGAGGTTCGCGAGGCGTCGCGCGATCTCGGTCTTGCCGACGCCGGTCGGGCCGATCATCAGGATGTTCTTCGGTATGACTTCATCGCGCAGCTCTTCGGGGATGTGCTGCCGCCGCACACGGTTGCGCAGCGCAATCGCCACGGCACGCTTCGCGGGGTTCTGCCCGATGATGTATTTGTCCAGCTCTTCCACAATCTGTCGTGGGGTCAGCTCGCCCTCGATCACTCCAACACCTCCACGGTGATGTTATCGTTAGTATATATACAAATGCTCGCAGCGATCTTCATCGCCTCCCGAGCGATTTCTTCCGGCGAAAGGCTGCTGTGTTTGATCAGTGCTTCGGCGGCCGCGCGAGCATATCCTCCGCCCGAGCCGATGGCCACGAGGTTGTCGTCCGGGGTCATCAGGTCGCCATTGCCGGTGACCAGGAAGAGGCGATCCCTGTCGGCTACAAGGAGGATGGCCTCAAGCTGGCGCAGGACGCGGTCGGTGCGCCAGAGCTTGACAAGCTCGACGCAAGCGCGTTCGAGGTTGCCGGAGTACTCGTCGAGCTTGGCCTCAAGGCGCTCGAAGAGGGCAAGGGCATCAGCGGCAGCCCCGGCGTAACCGGCAAGGATTTTGCCGTCACGCATGCGGCGGAGCTTGTTAGCAGTGCGCTTGAAGGTGGTCTCGCCGATGGTGACCTGGCCATCGCCGGCAAGGACGACTTTGCCGTCCTTCTTGAGGGCGAGGATGGTGGTTGAACGGACTTTCTCGTCTAGGGTCATTGTTTGAGTTCCTCTGTCGTATAAGGAGGGGCCGAGCTTCAGCCGGCCCAGTGGTAGCGGCTTTGATTGTTGGTCGGTGATAACGGCGGGCCGGCTAAAGCTCCTACCCATTACACACATTTTGGTTTTTGGCAGGAGGTTCTGGACACCTGCTCAAGAATAGACGATGCTTGAGGTGATTCAAGCATGTCTGATTGGGTATCTCACGAGTTGGCAACGGTGCA
>JBDKRC010000008.1:0-18204 GCA_039683575.1 Armatimonadia bacterium
GACGCTCACACATTCCGGCACACGGGGTGTGCCTCCCACGCGGCTATAATGTGCCTCCCACGCGGACAAAACGTGCCTCTGACACGAGCAACACTTTGTCATGCACAGGCACAACACCCTCTGTCATGCTGAGTGCAGCGAAGCATCCAGTCTCCTCCGCTACTCCACCGGCACAAGTTGCAGCGCATCGAACCACGCGCTGCCCGCGCTGATCAGTCGCAGCGAGGCGCTGAGGCGGGGCTTCGCCGGGTCGGAGGCCACGAACTCGACCGCGTACTCCTTCCACTCCGTCGTCAGCGCGTGGGTGCCCTCTTCGCCCTTCACGGTGTCAATCGCGAACGAGAACTGTTGCCCCTCGCGCTCGCCCCGCGCCCAGATGGATAGCCGGTACTTCTGCTTGGCCGTGAGGCGCACCGGGAAGGGCTGCACGCCGATGCCCTGGCCCTCGACCGGTGTGCGCAGGCGCAGCGACTGCCGCCCGTGTGCTGCCGTGCGCGGGTCCACATACCACGAGGCCGACTTGTCCGCGCCGTAGCCTATGTAGCACCCGTCCGGCGTCCCCACGTTGTGCATCTCTTCCCAACTCGGGTTCACGATCAGGCTCTTGGGGTTGAGTGTTGTCAGGTCGGCAGGCGCGGCCGCCACCTGCAGCCGGTATACCCGCGTGCCGAACGGCTCGATCGTGTCCGTCAGCACACCGTCCGTGACCCTCACCTGCCGGTTCTCGAACACCACCTCGGCGTCACCGGACCACTTGTCCGCCAGCGTCAGCGTCATCTGCTGCGGTTCGTTCTTGGGATTGGCGCAAAGCACCGTTACCGCCCCGCGTTCATTGAAGGCAGCGACGTGGATGCTGGCCGGGAGCACCGTGGGCGCCGGGCGTTGCTCGCCCGCGAGGGCCGGGGTGAGCTGTCCAAGCTCGAACATCAACCGCCGGCACTCGCTCCACAGGTCAGGGGAGTTCGGGTTGCTTGCCGGGGGGCGGCGGATGAAGTACTGGATGCCGCGGCTGTTGTGGATCAGCGCCAAATACGTCATGCACCGCATTTCCTGCCGCGATGGCTCGCGCTTCCACCACTCGCCGCCCCCAAACGCCTGCGGCACCACCCACAGCGGCAGCGCGTCCGCCAGATCCCGGTTGATGCGGTCGCAAAAATCCGACACGTTCGTCACCGGCGAGTTCGGGATTGGGTATGGATCGGTCATGCAAATGTCCATCCCCCGCGCATAACGCGCCGCCGCCTCGGACTGGCAGAAAACCATCGTGACTGGGTGCCACGGATCGAGTTCCTTGATCTTGCGGTACGCGATCTCGCAGTCCTCCGCGCTCGCCGACCCCAGTTCCGGCTCATCGGCCAGATAGTACGCCAGCAGCGCCGGATGGTCGCGGAAGGCCTCGATCTCCTCCTTCAGCCACGCCCACTTCTCCTCAGTATGGGGCGGGCGGGCCGCTCCGTGCAGGCATAGCTGCACATACAGCCCCACCTCGGCGCAGCGGTCGAACATCTTCCGCAGGCTCTCGCGGGTCTTGCGCCTTTCCTCAATACTGGTGGGCAGGTAGGGGGCAATGGTGTTGAACCCGAAGACCGGCTCGTCGCGGATGACATCATCCACTGAGCGCAGGTCGGCATAGCAGGACTGCGGGCAAAACGGCAGCCCGCCGACCAGCAGCGTCTGGCTGCGGTTGTCTATCACCACACCATTCGCCGTCGGTGTGGCGAGGGTGAGATCGCCGCGCGCCGAGCCGAGCTTCTGGCCTTTGCGGTACAGTTCGGCCGTGAGCGGCGTCTGGCCCACTGGCAGCCCCTCGGTCTTCAGCGGCAGGACTGTCAGGGCATCTGCCTTCACCGCACCCTCGGCGACCTTGCCGGACGGTCCGGTGATCTGCACCGTCAGGTCCTCTCCCGCCTCCTCCGCCACTTGCACGAGCACCGTCGCGGCGTCAGTCTGCGTATACGGCACCCGCCCCGGCCTGATCCCCACCAGCCGCGGCACCGTGATCGTCAGCGGCGGCGACTGGTACAGCGGCTTCTCGCCGTCGAGCAGCGCCAACTGCACCGGATACGTCCCCGGCCCAGGCAGCGCGAGGCTGAGCTTCACCGGCGTCGCCCTATCCGTCAGCGCCAACGCCCGCTCGTCCTTGACCTCAGGCTGCTTCACCAGCGACAGCCGCGCCGTCACCTGCTTCGGCCCCTCGCCCACCCGTCGCAGGCTCAGCCCAAAGTCCAGCTTTTCGCCGAGCAGCCGGTCGGTGAACTCAAGCCGCGAGACTTCTACCCCGCCGATCACGTACGGCTGCGGCTCGTAGGCAAACTCCACCGACCACTTCTGCTCCTCACCCTTCGGCAACGGGGCGTCCCGCCCCAGCCACAGTTGCTTGCGGTGGGCGTAGTCAAAGAGCGTCAGGCCCGCGGTGGAGTTGAAGGTGAGTTTGCCGAAGAAGCTGGAGAATTCGCCGCTGGTGGCGTCGCCGAAGGGGTTGCTCGCACCGGCGAAGGTGAAGGGGATCTCGCCGGACTTCTCACCGGCCGGGGTCTTGACCCTGAACTGCGAGCCCACGAACCACGTCGGCGTTGGCATCGCCGCATTGACTTCGTAGTTCATCGGCTCATCCCAGCCGCGCCCCGTGAAGAAGTACTCGATGCGGAAGCGGTCGCCGGGGCCGGCGGTGATGATCTCTCGCCAGGGGAGCTTCTCGTCGGCGCACGTGACCGTCAGGACCTGCTGGTTGCCCTGCTTGGCCAGGGCCGTCTTCAGCGTGTCCTGCCGGTTGGCCTGATAGCTCCACGTCCAGCCGTTGGGATAGGCCACTACAGGGCTGCGCGTGCCCGCAAAAAGAGTGCGCCCGTCACAGGTCACGGAGAGCAGGCTCTCCGGGTCCCAGCGCAGGCGCAGGTGGTTCAGCGGCAGGTCGTACTCCATCTGCGCCGAGGCTGCCGCCGCCGTCAGAATGAGCGTAGCCAGTACGACCTGCCGTAGAATGTGCATTTACTTTACCGTCCAGGTTCCCTCCGCGGAGGAACTGCTGAAGAGCTCCGTCGCCCGCACGCGCCACTTGCCCGGCTGGTCATTGAAAGCCACCGCAATCTGCGCCTGGCCAACGCCCTTCTCGAGCATGACCACTTGCTGGCCCCACAGCGGCACCTGTCCCTGCGGGTCAATGACTTCGACCCACACCGGGTGCTTCTCGGTCGCCCGCGCGGGGATCGGGAGCTTGAGGTTGGCGGTGATCGTGTCGCCGGCCTTCGGCGCCGCGCTCGACAGCGTCACACTCAGGCCCTTGAGCTGGTACGGCAGCGCCGCATAGAAGCTGGCGCGGCCCCATCGGAGCTTGCTGTTGACCTCTTTCGTGGTGCCGAGGTACTTGTGGTTGCGCAGGTCGTAGACGTGCATGGCCTTCGGCAGCGCCATCTTCGCGGCCACTGGCTCACCGGCCAGCGTCCCGCTCTTGGGGCCGAACCACGCGCACTGCATCTGCCGCCACGAGCCAAACACGTACCCGTCGCCATTGCGCCAGATGCGGCTCTCAACGGCTGGCAGCGGCTCGCCGGCAGGGGACGCGATCTTGATCGGCGCGGCAGCCCCGGCAGCGCCGCAAAGCGCCGCCATTAGCTCCCGCACCTTCGCGGTCGCCGGATCGTCCGCCTTGGGCGTCTCGATCTGGAAGTTGAGCAGGATGGCCTGGCCCTTGCCGACCTTGTTGACGAGCCCGACGGGCACGCCCTCTACTGTGCCGAGCGGCTGGGCGGTGGTGGCCTTCACATCGAGGTCCACGCGCACCTGCGGCAACTCGACGTCCAGCTTCTGCCCGCCCAGCATCCCGCTGAGCTTCACAGCCGTCGTCTTCGCCTTGCCGCGCCCGGGGCGCTCGATGCCGAAGAGTTCGTCCATCGAGGCGGGGGAAACCGGCTTGCAGTGTCCGTCCAGCATTCCGGTGCGGACGTCCGCGATGACCGTACCGCCTGCTTCGACGAAGCGCCGGATCGTCTGCGCCTGCTCAGCCGACAGCGCCTGCGTCATGGGCAGGACCAGGGCCTTGAACTCGCTGTTCGTCAGCGCGCCCTCCTTGAGCATCTGGTCGGTCACATAGCGGAAGTCGAGGCCGCATTCGTAGATAAGCTGCGTCCATACCTCGTGCGTCGGCTGCGGCTGGATGAACTCGCGGCTGTTCTCGATCTGCCCCGACAGGGCCGATGGCAGGGAGTACAGAACCGCAATCCCGCTGTGCTGTACCGGCGTCTGCAGCAGCAGGTCGCCGAGGCCCTCGCGCACCGGCTTCATCTCATCGGTCACGTCCTGGATAAACGGCCAGAAGTCGATCGTGGGGCGGATATACCCGCGCCAGCTTCCGAACCCGTCCCACATCCAGTACCACACGCTGTCCATGTTCTTCATGACCATCCGCCACGCCGCGTCCGATATTGCATCGCCGGTCTTCGAATACCCCATCCAGTTCGAGCGCACCTGATCCCGGCTCGCCCGCGAGCGGACGATATCGTCGCCGATGCTCGGGTACGGGCCGTAGAAGGGGTTCGTGCCCAGGATGGCGTCATAGTCGTCCCCGAAGTTGCCTGTACCCTCAAAGCCCGTCTTGGCCAGCGGGTCGAGTTGCTTGTAAGCGTCCACGAACCGCCCGGAGAAGTGCATCAGGTTGTAGCGTGCAAACGCCTCGCGGTCATACCACCGCGCCGGCGCGGTCTTCAGCGCCTGCTTCTCCATGTTATCCTTCGGGTCGAGGAGGTTCACATCCTCAAACGAGGCATACTTCTCGCCCCACGAGGCGTTCAGTTTGTCGATCGTCCCATACTGTCCCTGCAGCCACTTGCGGTACGCCGCGATGCAGTCCGGGTGGACGCAGCAGCCCTTGGTGACGCCCTCGTCACCCAGCGAGTACACGAACACGCCCTGCTCCCGCTGGAACTTCTGGTTGTCCACGATCTTGTTCACATACTCACTCACCACCGGCTCGTGGTTCCAGCACATCGGCTTCATGTAGCCGTTCTCGTCCTTGTCGTCCAGAATCCGGGTGCTGTAGGGCACAATCGAGGCATCGCAGGCCGCGAGGACCGCCGCCTGCTTGCGCGGCTGGCCGCCCATCGTGCCGAGCAGGCAGACATTGTACCCCGCCGTCTGGAGTTGCCGCCACGCGTAGTAGCCCAGCGGGTCCAGCCCGGCGTCCCACATTACGAAGTTCATCTGC
This sequence comes from Armatimonadia bacterium, assembly GCA_039683575.1. Taxonomy (GTDB): domain Bacteria; phylum Armatimonadota; class Zipacnadia; order Zipacnadales; family UBA11051; genus JAJFUB01. The sequence goes on from JBDKRC010000008.1 coordinate 5,201, forward strand.
CCGTGGCGACGCTTGGGGACGGTGAAGGAGGTGTCCTTCATCTCGACCTCGCGCTTGTCGGCGATCAGCGAGGCTTCCACGCGCATGAGAATGGTCGAGAAGGGATCGGACTTGTAGGAGAAGGTGTAGTCGGCGGCATTGCCGACGGGGATATTCTGGGTCTTGAGCACGCGGTCATACGAGTCGCGGAAGCGGATCTGCAGCACGCTGCCCGCCGGCGGCGTCCCGCGCAGCACCGCGCGGCCGTTGATCGTCTCGCCGCGCTCGATGAAGCTACGGTCCATCTGCACGTTGTCCACGCCGAAGTCGCTTACCACGTTGATCGTGCCTGCCGCCGCGGTCTCAGTGCCCTTGGCGCTCTTCACGACCACGTCAGCATAGTAGGTCCCAGCCCGCAGCACCGGCACGGCCACCGGCACCTGCACCGGCTGGCCTGCCGTCAGCGTCTGCTTGCTGGTCATGCCCACGACTTCCTTGCTGCCATCGGCCGCCCGCCGCAGGTTGGTTGTGACAGTGACCGGCAGCGGCTGGGCCGCCGTCGTAGTCAGCGTCAACTGCCCCGCAGTGGGATTCTCAACCCGCCCGACTTCGAGCGGCTTGTCATCGAAGACCGTCACGGCCACTGCCGGCTCTTTCGCCGCCGCCCACTGCGCCGCGCGGCCCAGTAGCAACTGCCAGTAGTCGTATTCGACCAGTCGGGGGAAGCTGAACTCCTGGCGTGGCCCGAGCGCGGGGCTGTCATACTTCAGCCATACGCCGCGGCCCTTGCCGAGCTTGTAGGTGTTGATGAAGTCCGAGAGCTTCTTCTCGAGCGTCGGGAGGCCGTTGGTCAGCGAGGCGGGGGCCTGTAGTTTCCGGCCGGGCGTCATGAACTCGCTGCCCGCGGTTCCCACACACAGGAGCCCGGCGCCCTTGGCTACCTGTTCGAGGATCTGGTACTGCATCTTGGCGGGGAGCTTGTCGAGGGGGAAGCCGCCAATGACGTAGAGGTCATAGGGCTTCTCCAGCAGCTTCTCAGCGCGCTCAGCGCCGGTCTTCAGGCCGTGGAAGTTCCACGCGCCACTGCCGCCGCCGCTGGCGTACAGGACTGCATCGCCCTTGATGTCGAAGCGCTGCCCGAGTTCCACTACCTCTCGCATGCGCATCCCCGGCTCGCTCCACTGGCCGCCATAGGAGCCCGCATAGATGAAAAACAGCGCCCGGATCGGTCCGCCAGTATAGCCTGTGCCCCAGTCAGTGTGCGGCGTCACAATCGCCGTCTGCAGCGAATGGTCTTCCTCCACCTCCTGCGCGTCCTCAGCAGCGGCGGCATAGGCGGTCGTGGCAACCATGGCCACCAGCACGGCGAGCAGCAGCGGGACATATACACTCTTCATGGCAAAACCTCCCCGAATTCTGCAGATGTTGGGGCCCCTTCGCATTTGCACCTGCATTCTCCTCTTGGCAGCGGCGAGAATGATTGTACAATATGCATAGTGCCGCTATTGTTCAGAGGTGGGCGCAGTTCCTTCCGCCCACGGAAGTGGAGACCATGGATCGTCGTGACTTCCTGAAAAGCCTCGCCCTCGCCGGCCTCGGTACAACCCTCCTCGCCGGCTGCCGTTCAGGCGGGTCCGGTGGCGGTTCGGCTGCCGCGCAAGCCGGCGGCAAAGTCGGCAACAACCGCCTGGTGCCGGCCCCCGTCAACGGCGTTCATATCGCCGTGGCCCGCAACAAGGCCCCCGCCGAACTCGTTGCCGCGGCCCTCGCGGCCTTTGGCGGCATGTCGGCCTTCGTAAAGCCGGGCGACCGCGTGGTCATCAAGCCCAACATCGCCTGGAGCCGTACCCCCGAGCAGGCCGCCTGCACCAGCCCCGAAGTCCTCACCGCGGTCATCAAAGCCTGCCAGGAAGCGCAGGCGGCGGAAGTCCTCGTCGCCGACCACACCTGCGACACCAGTTCCATCACCTTCGACCTCTCCGGCCTCGCCGCCGCCTGCAAAGACGCCGACGTGCCGCTGGTGGACTGGGGCAATGAGCAGCAGTACCGCGAGGTTGAGCTGGCTCGCGGCCAGAACCTGAAGACCGACCGCGTGCCGCTGGACCTCCTGGACTGCGACGCCTACATCAACCTGCCCACCCTTAAGCACCACGCGGCTACCACGATCACGCTCGCGCTCAAGAACCAGATGGGCTGCGTTTGGGATCGCGGCCGGTATCATTCCACCCAGGGCGCCGCCGGGGGCAACAACCTCCACCGCAACATCGCCGACCTCGCCACTGCTTTGCGCCCGACGTTGAACATTCTTGATGCCACTCGCGCCCTCAAGACTAACGGGCCCAAAGGTCCGGGCCTCGTTGAGGAGCTCAATACCGTCTGCATCAGCCCGGACATCGTCGCGCTGGATGCCTATGGTGCGAGGCTTCTAGGGCACGATCCGGCTTCCATTCCGCATATCAAAATGGCCGCCGCCGACCAGATCGGGGAAATGCAGCCCGACGCCTCCTTGATTAGGGTGGTATGAGCCTCGATACAATAAGGAAATACGTTGCGGCTGTCGAATACTTAGCCAACAGCACGCAGGAAAGTGGATCGCCATGACCGCTTCCGACCACCTTGACCCACGAGTAGTGGAGTTCGTGGAGACCGTGGCCCAGACCATCGTCGGTCTGGATGTAGCGCTGTTCTTCCAGAATAACCCCCGTACGTTCGATACCCCCGCCGGTCTCGCCCTGCGCACCCATCGCGGCGTCAAGGAAGTCGCCGAGGTCCTTGAGCGCATGGCTGCCCATGGCATACTCGAAGCCTTCACCCGCGCCGAAGGCCGCTACACCTGCTATGCGTTGCCCAGGGATCCCAAGATCTGGAACCTGTTGTGCCTGCTCAGCGAAGCGTACCTCGACGACCTCAACAGCCGTAAAGAGATCATCAGAATCATTATCCGCCGTCAGGCTCAGCATACCGAGGCTGAAGGCACTGATTCCGGGGGAGAGAAGGTCTAACCAATGGCCGAGCTGCTACGGAGTGGAATACCGGGGCTGGATTGCCTGCTCGGTGGGGGAATCCGCCCGGGAGCCTGCCTGCTGCTAGAGGGCGTTCCCGGTGTCGGCAAAACCACCTTCGGCATGCAATTCGCCGCCTTCGGTGCCTCCACCAATGAACCCGCCATCATCGTCACTTTCGAGCAATTCCCCGAACAGATCTACAACGATGCCCTGAACCTCGGCTGGGACTTGCGCTCGCTCGAGGACAAGGACCGCCTGCGCGTCGTCTGCACCTCACCCGACGTCTTTCTCGACCAGCTCAGCGACGTCGGCGGGATGATGGATAGCCTCATCGCCGAGATCGGCGCGCGGCGGCTGATGGTGGACAGCGTGGCCCATCTGGCTCACATCGCCAGCGGCCCCGGCGAGTTGCGTCCGCTCGTCTACGGCATGCTCAATGGCATTCGCCGCGCCGGCCTCACCGCCATGATCACCAAGGAAGTCGAGTCGGCCTCCCCTGAGAACATTCCCTTCGAGGAATACCTCGTGGACACGGTCATCCGGCTGTCCTTCGAACTCCAGCACAGCCTCTACCGCCACCGCAACGTCGAGATCATCAAGTCCCGAGGTCAACATCACTCCCACGGTCGCCACACCCTGGTCATTGACGGCTGCGGGGCCACGATCTACCCGCGCTACGAACCCAAGCGCCGCGAAATCAGCACCGAAGCCTGTGCCTCCAGCCGCGTCAGTACCGGCATCAGCGGCCTCGATGCCATGCTCGAAGGTGGGATAGGATCGGGCCATGCGACGCTTCTCGCCGGCAGCGCCGGTGTCGGCAAAACGACTTTCGCCCTGCAGTTCCTGGCCGCTGGCGCTCAGCGGGGCGAGCCGGGCATCCTTGTGACCTTCGAGGAGAAGCCCGACAAGCTCTGCGAGCTTGCTGCCGGCTTCGGCATAGATATCCGCAGCCTCCAGGAGCAGAAACTCCTCAGCATCCTCCACCGCTCTCCGCTGCACCTCTCGAGCGATCAACTGCTTTGCGAACTGCAGGAGGAAGTGAAGCAGCTTGGCGCCCGCCTCGTCGCCATCGACAGCCTTACTGACCTGACGATGAGCACCTACGAGCCCCGCCAGTTCCGCGAGACCGTCTTCATGATCAGCGACATGCTGCAGGAGGCGGGCGTGACCTCGTTGCTCACCGTGGAGGTCCCCGAACTCTTCGGCCAGACCTACGTCACTTCCGAGCACGTCTCGATCATCGTGGACGGCATCATCCTCATGAAGTACGTCGAGATGGAGAGCGAAATCCAGCGCGCCATCTCCGTGCTCAAAATGCGCGGCTGCAACCATGACAAGGGCATCCATCGCTACACCATAGACAACAACGGCATCAACATCCGCGCCCGCTTTGAGGGTACCTCGGGCGTCATGGGCGGCAGCCCCATCCAGACGCCCGTCACCCTCTCGGTCCGTAGCTTCACCGAGTACGACGAAGCACTCAACAACGAACTGATGGAGCGCTTCTCGCAGCTCTACCCGCACGTCAAACCGGTTTCCCTGACGATTCCCTACAACCCGGATGATGTGCGGGAGACGGTGCGGGGCGCCCTGGAGGCGAGTTCCACCAGTCTGAGCGTCGCTCCGCTATGTCTGTACTGGTTGCCGGAGGTCATTGAGCTCGGCAGGCTGCTCCCGCTCGACAACGTCATTCCTCCCCGCGAGACCAAGCTGCATCTGCCGGACCTGCTGGACGCGGGCAAGGCGAACGGGCGTCTCTGGGCAGCCCCCGCCATGGCTCTGTGCGGCGTGATGCTCTACCGCAAGGACCTGCTGGAAGAGTACGGCTTCACTCACCCGCCCCGCACCTGGGACGAGCTGATCGAGCAGGCGCAGACCATTCTCAAGGGCGAGAAGGACCCCAACCTCATCGGCTGCCAGTTCCCAGCGTATCACTACGAGGGCCTCACAACCTCGTTCCTGCAGAATCTGTGGAGCAATGGCGGCGAGCTTCTGGTGGACGGCCAGCCGGCCCTGCAGACCGAGAACTCCTTGCAGGCCCTGAAGTACATGCGCAGCATGATCTTCGACCACGAGCTAAGCCCCCGGAACCTCACGAGCGCCGCGCACGGCCTCGAGCCTCAGTCTGACTTCATCGCCGGTCGCACGATCTTCCTGATCATGTTGCCGAGTGTCGCGCAGGCCTGCCAGAGCGAGGGCTCGCACATGCGTGGCAAGGTAGGGATTGCCCCGCATCCGATGGGACCTTTGGGCACCGAATCAATCACCTTCCTCGGTGGCTGGCACTACGGCATCCCGACAGGAGCGCGTTCCCCCGAGGCGGCAGGCAACTTCATCCGCTTCATGACCAGCTACGAGGTCCAGAGGGAACGCTCGCTGCGGGGTGGTCCGATGCCGACCATACCCAGTCTGTACTCGGATCCGGAGATCATCGCTTTCAACCCGGATTACCCGCTCCTCCAGCGCCTGCTCAAGACTGCGCGCAAGCGCCACGAGATTCCGCACTACAGCGAGATCTCGCGGCTGATCCAGGCGCACCTCCACCCGGTCCTGACCGGCGACACGGAGCCCGAAGCGGCTCTCGCGCAACTCAGCGAAGAGATCAGCATCGTCCTCACCGAGAAGCGCCCAGCGAACTAACGGCCAGGCCCCGCCCGCCCTGCTGTCGCTGCTCGGAAGGGCCGAATGCCGACAGCTTCACCGTCGGCCTCCGGTTCGTGGCAATCCACCATACTAGTAACCGCAGACCGTCGTCAGGGCCGAAGGCCCGTCAGCCTCTAGCCGGGGGCGCAAGCCCCCGGTCGCAACGCCGCTCACAACCAGAGCCCCGAAGGGGCGGCAGCGCCGTTATCAACGACCCACACCGCCCGCCGTCTTCTCCGCCTGGCAGGAATACCCCCCACCAAAGACGAAGACGCTCCCCAACACGCTGCACGGGAGACCCCAATGCCACGCCATACCCTCCTCCTGCTCCTCACCCTCATCACCTTCGTCCCGCTATGCCATGCCGCCGACCAGCCGGTGAAGGCTGCCTTCATGTACTCTGGTTGGCCCAATGGGACGGCGTCCTTCAAGGACGAATTCGACCGCACCTTCGCCACCCTCGGCTGGCAGGTCACCAAGTTCGAGAACACCCAGGCCAAAGACCTCAGTGACCGCCTCAGCGAGTTCAACGTTGTTGTCGGCAGCAGTGTCAGCAACTACGCCAACCCGCAGGACTTCAAGCCCTTCGCCGACAAATGGCAGGCCTTTCTCGAAAACGGCGGCATCGTCCTGGCCACCGACGCCTCCTACGCTCCGATCAACGTCCAGTGGATCGGTGGGATCAACCCTGCCTTCAGCACCTCCCCCGCGATCTGCAGCGCCCACTCCAAGCCTAGCGCCCAAACCGCGATCTCCAAATTCGCCGACGCGCCGCTGCTGACCGTCCCCGGCGACCTCCGCCCCGCCCTGCGCGCCAAGACCAACTGGTCCCACCTCGGGACCCTCGGCTCCGGCTGGACCACCGCCGTCACCTGCTATGATGACAAGCCGGTGCTGGTCTACCGCCCGGTGGGTAAGGGCCTGCTGATCGTGACCAACTACTTCGGCCTGAGAGGCGATAGCGAGATTGCCCGCGGCCTGCTCCAAAACGCCCTCACGATGACTCGCCTGCGCGCCCGCGGCCTGGAGTTGACTGCCCTCGAAGCGCAGGAGGGGCGTCTGACCGGCAACCAGCTCACGGTCCGCCTGAAGAACGTTCAGGACCAGCCCGCCAGCGTCTCGGCTCGGCTGGCGCTCAATCTCGGCGACAAGAAGCTCGAGACGTCCGCCGCTGCGACCGTCCAGCCCGGCGCTGAGGCTGTGCTGCCCCTTAAGTATGATCTACCCGCCCGCGGCCAGTGGGCCGGCACCCTCGATCTGCTTCAGGGGGACCAACTCGCCCTGTCGAGTAAGCACGAGATCATCGTTCCTGAACTGATTGCGATCCGGCTTCCCTCGCGCCACCAGTATGTCCATCGTCCTCTGCTCCGTGTGGGCGTTACCCTCGCCCCCGAACTGGGCGAGCGCCTCGCTGGCCTCACCGTGCGCCTGAGCCTCGGCAAGGGCTCACCGCTCATTGTGAAGCCGACGGAACTCGACTCGCAGGCGCAACTCTCGCTCGACAAGCTTCCGCCGGGCGACTACACCCTGACCGCGACGCTGCTCGAAAACCAGAAGCAAGTTGCCAGCGCCGGGGCGCCCTTCATCATCCACCCGCGGCCACCCATCACCTATGACCCGAACAACATCACGTACGTGAACGGCAAGCCCTTCTTCCCGCTGGGCATGTACCAGGTCGGCTGGAGCCGCACGAAGGAGCAGAAGATCGCTGCGTTGCAGGAAATGGCCGCCGCGGGGTTCAACTGCGCGCACATGAGCTGCACGAGCCTCGACGACTTCCAGCCCGTGCTCGACGAGGCCCAGCGCCTCGGCATGATGCTCCTGATCGAGGGCCTCGGGGCCAACTACGCCACCGTCCACCGCTTCAAGAACCATCCGGCCGTACTCGGCTGGAATTCCGGTGACGAGCCCGACTGCAGCAACACCCCGCCGGAGGAGGTCGGACGCACCGTTGAGGCCCTCCGCGACGCCGACTGGTCCCGCCTCATCTACACCACCGTCGCCAGCCCGGACGCCCTCGCCCGCTATGCGCCCTATGCCGACGTTTTCACCAATGACCCCTATCCCGTCACCGCCAAAAACACCAACACCATCGCCGTAGCCCGCCAGACCGCGCGCGCTCGCGAATCTGTGGCCGGGGCCAAGCCGCTTTGGATGGTGCCCCAGTGCTTCGGCTATGCCGATGGTCACTGGGCGGTGCCCACACCCGCGCAGGAACGCAGCATGACCTACCAGACGGTCATCGAGGGCGCTCGCGGTCTGGTTTGGTATACCTTCGACGACAAAAGCTTCATGGTCCTCGACCACCCTGAGCTATGGGCGATGATGAAGCAGCTTGTGACCGAACTGAAGGCCCTCACGCCCGTGCTGCTGCAGCCGGAGGGCAAGGTCAAGCGCTTCACGGCCGGTCCCGAGGACGTGATCCGCGCGGCCGCCATCGGCGACACCATAATGGCCGCCCACACCAACGACAAAGACCTCGGCCCCCAGGAGTTGACCATCCCCGGCCTCAAGGGCAAAGCCCAGGCCGAGGTGCTGTTTGAGGACCGGACAGTGAGCCTGACCGACGGCAAGCTGACGGACAATTTCGCGCCATATGCGGTGCATGTATACAGGGTGAAGCAGTAACCATGGATTTCACTCAGATCAAGTACCAGGACGCAGCAACGAAGACCTACATCGGCAGCCCCAGCCTCCTGCGGCTGGACAATGGCGACCTGCTGGCCACCCATGACTACTTCGGCCCCGGCTGCCCCCGCAACCTCGAGAACGAAGAGCACTTGACGTCCGTGTACCGCTCCAGCGACGATGGCGCGACATGGGTGAACGTCACCCATGTCGCCGGGCAGTATTGGAGCAACCTCTTCGCTCACGGCGGCGCTGTGTGGCTCCTGGGGTGCTCCCAGCAGTTTGGCTCCATCGTCATCCGCCGCAGCGACGACGGCGGCAACACGTGGACCCATGCGCGGGACGAGCAGAGCGGATGGCTGTTCCGTGGCGGCTACTACCACGAGAATCCGAACTACCACTGCGCTCCGATGCCGGTCTTGAAAAAGGACGGCTGGCTCTACCGTGCCTTCGAGGACTGCCGCGACGCCCGCTGGGGAACGGGCTTCCAATCGCTGGTAATAGCCGCGCCGGAAGACGCCGACCTGCTTGAAGCCAGGAACTGGATCATGAGCAACAAGCTGCCCTTCGACACGGCCTGGCTGCCGTCAGATTGGCCGCAGCTAATGGCCCCCGGCTACCTCGAAGGAAACGTCGTAGAGACCGCTGAGGGCGGCCTGGTGAACATTCTGCGGTGCAACTCCACCCCCGTAGTGGACAAGGCGGTCATACTGCGGATTACTCACGAGGGGGAGACACTGAAGCAGGAGTTCGACAGCCTCATCGACTTCCCGGGTGGGATGACGAAATTCACAATCCGCCGCCATCCTCAAACAGGAAAGTACCTCACGCTGGCGAATGGGAACACGGACCCGCAATACCCCAGCCAGCGCAATATACTGTCGTTGTACGAGTCAGATAATCTGCGAGAATGGCGGCATGTGAAGACCCTGATCGAGGACGATTCGCCGCTGCCGTGGGAGGAAGCGGTGAGGCTGGTCGGGTTCCAGTACGTGGACTGGCAGTTCGATGGCGAGGGCATAGTCTACGCGGTGCGGGTGGCTTACGACGGGGCCCACAACTTCCATGATGCCAACCGGCTGACGTTTCACCGCATTGATCGTCTTTAGGGTAGAGAAATGTCGCGAAGGAAAGCTCCAACCGCGCAGAAAGCAGCCCTTGTTGATCATTTTGGGGGCTGAAATGCACAGTTGGAGTTAACCAATGTAACGATTCGGGCCCCAAATCGGCATCATCAGGACCCGGATCGAGGGGTCTTTTCGGAGCCCGCTGGAGCACTACTTAAGGATTGTGTTGAATACTTGTCGGGGTACTTTTCGGCTAACGGAGGCCAATGATGAGTGACCAATTTGTGTACGTCGGCAAGGAAGAACTGGACCTGATTACCGAGGTCGTGAAGTCGCAGGAATTGTGGCGAGGACTCGCCGACCGCATGGTCGCGAAATTCGAGGACGCCTTCGCCGCGCACAATAATCGCAAGTACGTCCACGCCAATAGCTCGGGCACCTGCGCGAACGAAGCCGCCGTGGCCGCCCTGGGCCTTGAGCCGGGCGACGAAGTCATAGTCACCCCCTGCAGCTTCATCGCCTCCTCCATCGCCCCTGTAGGCCTGGGGCTGGTCCCGGTATTCGCCGATGTGGACCCGCGGAACTTCGTTCTGACCGGTGAGACCATCGAAGCGGCCATTACGCCAAGGGCCAAAGCGGTCATGGTAGTGCACCTGTGGGGCCAGCCGGCGGACATGGGGCCGATTCTGGCAGTGGCCAAGAAGCATGGGCTGAAGGTAATTGAGGATTGTGCACAATGTTACGACGGGTACTGGCAGGGCAAGATCACCGGCAGCATCGGCGATGTGGCCTGCTGGAGCCTGCAGCAGAGCAAGCACCTGACCTCGGGCGAGGGTGGCATCATGGCCACGGACGACCCGGAGATGTACAAGCGCATGGTCCTGTTCAGCAACTGTGGCATGCCCTGGTACCGCTACGGGCTCGAAACGGACAAGGCCCAGCCGGTGGGGGACCTGATCACGCGCGGGCATTTTGGCTTCGGGCACAACTACCGCATGAGCGAGCTACAGGGGGCGGCGGCGCTGGCGCAGCTTGGCAAGATCGAGTATCTCAAGGCCCGCAGGCAGCAGATCGCCGACATCATCGAGACCACGCTACAGGGCACTCCGGGCCTGCTGCTGGCCCGGCCGTATGCCGACACGGTGCCGAATTATTGGGCGTATCCGGTGTTCGTTGACCCGGCGACGGGGTTCAAGGCGGCCGACGTGGCGAAGTGGGTCAGCGAGGCCGGAGCAGGCGTCGGGCGGTATGCGGAGATCAACTACCTCGAGGCCGTATATCAGCAGATGGAAGCCAAGCGGCAGACGTCGGTGGGTGTGGCGCTGCCGGATTATGTCCACTACAAGCAGGGCGTGGCACCGATGGCGGAAGAGGCGGCGACGAGGCTGCTGATGTTCGGGATCATGCCGTGGAATGATGATGAGGGGCTGAGGAGGAATTGTGAGGTGCTGCGGAAGGTGATGGAGGAGAAGGCGTAGGGTCGTAATAAAGGCGAAAACAGAAGGACAGAAAACGGAAAACAGGGGGAGGGACGCGTGGTAGGCATGCTCCGCATGCCGGATCCAGTTTTGAGACGAGTTCCGGCATGCGGAGCATGCCTGCCACGCCTAGAGGGGGGCTCGCGGCGGGTGACCCCTTGGGGGCAGGGAGTTGGGTGGGTGCCGCTTCCAGGGGTTTCACCCCTGGCTATACTCGGTGACCCCTTTGGGGTCAAACGACGGGAGAAGCGCAGAGAATGGCGGCAATGATCGGTTTCAGTAATGCAAGCCTCGCCCGGCACTCGCTTGGCGAGGCTTGTTTGGTTGGGCATGAGCTTGGGTTTCGGGCGGTTGAGTTCCTGGCCTTCGATGGCTTTCGGCATAGCGCGGGGCCGCTGGCGGGGTTCTATTTTGAGCGGATGACGGAGGCGGAGAGGGAGGAGTTGCGGGAACTGGCGCAGGGGTTTGAGCGGGTTTCGCTGCATGCGCAGTTCTATGAGGTGCCGATTCTATCGCCCTCGCCCGCACTGCGGGAGGTGGCCTGGGAGCAGTTGGTGGTGTCTCTGCAGGCAGCGGCTAACCTGGGGGCGAGCACGGTCACGACCCATGCGGCGCTTAAGGCTTCCTATTCGCTGGAGGAGAGTTGGGATGAGCTGGTGGCGCATTACCGGCGATTAGGGGACGTGGCGGCTGATCTGGGCGTGACGGTGACCATCGAGACGATCTTCCCGCCGACGATTGAGGATTTCGCGCGGCTCGTGCATGAGGTGGATCACCCGGCGGTGGGGGCCAATGTGGATGTGGGGCATCTGCGGCACCTGGTGCCGGTGGAGGTGCGTGAGGCGGGGACGGTGGCGGAGTTCTATAACGATCTGCTGGAGCGGCACATACGGTCGCTGGGGGAGAAAGTGTGGCATTTTCATCTGCACGATGTGCGCGAGGAAGGGCTGCGCGACCACCGGGCGTGTGGGCGGGGGATCATTGACTATGGGCGGGTGAAGCGGGTGGCGGCGGAGGTGGGGTTTGACGGCGCGATGGTGTTTGAGCTTGAGGAGCCAGACGTGGTGGAGGCGTTGCGGGAGAGTTTTGAGGTGGTGCAGAGGGCGTAGGATGGTCGGTGATTGCCCGACAGGAATGTCGGGCGTACATGAGAGACAGAGGCAGGGGGGCGGGGAAATGGGGACAGACACCATTTTCGCGCGATGGTTTCCGGGGGGAGTCTTGGTGGGTTGCGAAAGTGGTGTCAGTCCCCATTTCCCAGGTTGGTCGGGGATGCGTCACTCTGGCGCGGTGGTAGTGGCGGGGAGAACTTCGGCGTATTGCGGCTCGGGGTTCCCGTCGGTGCCGCCTGGATATAGGGTTATCACGGCGCGCACGACGTAGTATTGGCTTGTCGGCGACTCGATGTGGACGATGCTGACCCCTTCGCCCCAGCCCGTCTTCCTTACGGCGATATCGAAATGGATGGGCTCGCCGGGTGTGTCCTCGAAAACGTCCGTGCTGCTGCTCCAGTTGGCGAGCCAGCCCTGCCAGGCGGTAGGGAAGTCGGTCCCCAGTGGCTCGAAAGTCTCCTGAGTCGGCCAGTCGTACCTGTCCCCATCCACGAATACCCGCGCATTGGCAATCGGGTTGCCGTCGGGGTCCTGCACGCGGAGGCCCAGCGTCAGGGTGCGGTAGTCCGGGTAGTTGGAGTCGCCGGGGCCATAGCTTCCTCCACAGCCGGAAAGGAGGACCAGGATGCCTAACAACGCTGGGACGAGGATCAGGGATGTGCGGGACATGGGAGTAGCCTCCAAGGGCTGACGGTGGCGCGATAGTCGGTCTATGGCTTAGTGCAGGGCGGAGGGGGGATTCTTCCCGTGGTGTTTGAGGGTGGGGGGCGGTGGGAGAAGGGCAGGAGGAGGGGCGAGGGTTGGTCGGTGATGGTCGCGATCAGTGATCGCTCGTACAGATGGGTCTGAAGGGATGTGGCGGTAGGGAGGTTGGTCGGTGATAACGGCGGGCCGGCTGAAGCGCGGCCCCTCCGGACGGCGAGAGAGAAGCGGAGGGTTGGTCGGTGATAACGGCGGGCCGGCTGAAGCTCCTACCCATTACACACATTTTGGTTTTTGGCAGGAGGTTCTGGACACCTGCTCAAGAATAGACGATGCTTGAGGTGATTCAAGCATGTCTGATTGGGTATCTCACGAGTTGGCAACGGTGCA
>JBDKRC010000009.1:0-19424 GCA_039683575.1 Armatimonadia bacterium
GAGGCGGTCCTGGTGGACCTCCCGCTGAGCCTGGGATGCCGGGCGCTCCCGGCGGAGCCGCCGGTGGTGCCGCTGCAGCTCCCGCGGCTGCCCCCGCCGCAGAGCCCCCCAAGGGCCCAATGCTGACCGAAGCCGACCTCCGCGCCCACATCGGCCAGGAAGGCGGCTGGTTTGACCAGATTATCAGGGAATTCATCGCCGCCAATACCCAGGCGGAGGCTGCTTTCCGCCAGGCCATCGCTGCCGGCCCGCCCGATGACGCTGATCTCTTGGCCAAGGCCGTCTACCTTCGCAGCGAGGCCATCGGACACGCCGAGACGATCTGGGCTCTGACCAAGGATGCTGACCTGAAGGCCAAAATCGAGACATACGTGTACGTCAGCCGGATGCAGAGCAATATCGCCAGCCGCTGGGTACCCTACCAGCGCAAGGCCGAGCCGCAGGGCGAAGCAGCGGCCAAGTAGCATCTTCTCAAACACAGCCCATGAGGCGAGCCCGGCGGCCAGAGACCGCCCGTCACCCCGCCTCCCAATCACACCAAAGGTGAAGCCGATGCGCCTCAGGCGAGTATTCCTGATGCTCACAATAGTCCTGGCAGCCACCACCGCCATGCTGGTGCTCCTGCAGAGTGTGCCGTTTGCCCAGGAGGGCGCTCCTCCCGGGCCCGGCGCCCCTCCAGGTGGCCCTCCCGGTGCTGAAGCCGGTATGCCTGGCATGCCCGGAGCGCCCGGTGGCGCCCCGGCTGGCGGCGGGCTGACCTGGAAGGAATACAAGGCTCCGGACGAACTCGCGCGCACCTACCCAGAGCATCTGGCGCGCACTGGCCCCAGCGACGCGAAGATCCCGCCCCAGTACCTCTTTAACCAGGATGGCACCCCCAAGCGCGCCACTCCCAATGAGTGGTTCCAACTCCAGCGCATCTACAAGAAGCAGGTCGAGGCTGCTGCCGGAGCGGAAGCCAACGAACCCGGCCGGATCGGCGCAGGGATGGACCGCTACCTGACGCGTTGGGATGCCTACGACTACCACGCCGGCATGGCGGTCATCCAGGCGCATATTGACGGCGCCAACAGCTTCAGGATGGAAGTCGGTTACCCGCAGCTTGACGTGCAAAGCCCCGGTGGAGCCACGGTGCCGGTGCGCCTGCCCGTCATAATGCGCGTCAAGCCGTCTGCCCAGGCATATTACCCGGAGAAGGTCTATAAGCGCCTGAAGAAGTTCGACACTCTCGGGCAGGCCAGGGCCCAGGGCAACACCATCACGAACTCTCAGGAAACCTTCCGCATCATCACCCGCAAGGGCGGCTTCTATCATCCCCGAATCCTGAATTTGCCCAAAGGCTCAGCCGCAAACTGGACGACGCTCTGGGCCAGCACAGCGGTGATCGCCGTGCTCAAGGACAAGTCCGGGAAGATCATGGCCACTAGCTCAGCGCCTGCAAACATCGGCCCCGACCCGCTGGCCAAGATCCTGTACCCCGACACAATCTATTTCAACCCCCGCTACAAGCTGCTGATCTGGCCTGAGGGCCGCAAGATCAACGGCAAGTGCTGGAACGTCTCCGGTACCAAGGGCTGGGCCTACGAGTTCACTTTCAATCTCACCCGCGCACAGCTGCGCCGCCTGCACACGGCTGAAGCCAAGTTCGTCTCGCCGATGGTGCTGGGCATGGCCCTGATCGCCGGCGACCTCAAGGGCGGCGACCTCGAGACGCTGTGGGATCAGCTTGATAAGACCAACCTCAGTCTCAGTCTCGATGACATGGCCAAGCAACTGATGACCCCAGAAGGCCGGAACGCCGCGATGGCACGGGTACAGGCTTTCCTCGGAGCCAGCGTGCCCGCCGGTGCCGCGGCAGGTGCCGGCCCCGGTGCAGGGCCGGGCGCCGAACCCGGTATGGCAGCGCCCGCAGGGCCTGCTGGCCCCGGGCCCGGCGGCATGCCGCCAGCACCCGGCGCTCCCCCGATGTAGTCGGCCAATTCCTCAGAACCAAACAGGGCCTTGCCAAATGGCAAGGCCCTGTTGCATTCTCAGTTAGCTTAGCGCAGCTTCTCCCCCGCTTGCTGCCCCTCGCAAGGCCCTGAATATCGCTCCTACGGGCACAACAGGGCAACGCGCATGCGGGGGACGGGTGGCGGGGACTACGCCTCTCACGACGCTTCTTTGTCGCCCAGGCTTGGGTCCTGGTACTACGTGCGGGAGAGGAGGGCCTTGTAGAGGGCGTCCAGCCCAGCAACCGCAGCCTCGTCCTCAGCCGGCAGGACATGAACTCTCTCCGGTGGAGCGACCTTCAGCCGGATCAGGTCATCGCGCGTGTCAGGTACGGGGACAATCAGAGCCGATGTGACCTGGGTGCAGGCACGTCCCAAAACGCCCTTGCCGTCGCTTCCCGTGCAGCTATGGACGATGAAGGACGTCTCGCACAGGGCTGCGGCCAAACGCCCAACGCCACCAAGATCGTCACCGCAGGTGTGCACGATCTGTGGGCGAGACCGGCGGATCACGCGATACAGGCCAAAGAACGCGCGGAGCTTGCCCAGTGGCCCGAGCTTCCTCGGTGCCAGCCCCAGCGTACACACCTCAATGCCCTGCGCACCATGTGTGTCTGCCGAAATGCCATTGCTGCCGCAGATGACGACGTCATGCCAACCCATGGCTGCAAGCTGCTGGCTGAGGTCAAGCTCGCCGCTATTGGTGATGCGGCAGATCGTGTTCTCCTGGTGCCAGCGCGTGCCCTCGGGCGCCAGCTTCAGCCGGTAGCTATACAGGGCCAGAAGTGCGATGGGGAGGACGCCAACCGCGGTTGCGAACACGGTCACAGCCAGGCTGCCCGTCGCCCACGCTGCCGTGGCGGCGATGCAGGTCAGCAGCGAGACCAGGCTCATTCGCAGCGTCACTTCGCACCGCGGCAGGCCTGACCTGTAGAGCCGTTCGGAGATATGATCCTTGGTGCGGGAGAGCGCCTTAGCGCCCTTGCGCTTCCTGATGTAGATCGTGTGCCCCGCGTTCACTGCCACCAGGCCAATCGGCAGCACCGCGGCGAGGGCGTGAACCGGCGAGGGCGCGTGCTGGACGAGGTAGGCGGAGAGTACGAACAATCCCGCTCCAAGTGCCAGCGCTCCCATGTCGCCGAGGAAGATGCCCGCAGGGGCTATCATGCGCCAGTTCAGCGAGAGGAAGCCCAGGCACGCCCCGCTCATCGCGAAGGCCGCGACGGCCACGTCTGGCATCCCGGAAAGCCACGCCATGGTGCCCAGAGCAGCCGCGGAAATGGCGGTCATGAGGCCAGTCAAGCCATCCACTGTGTCCAGCAGGTTGACAGCGTTCGAGATGAACAGAAAGCCCAGGCAGAATACCGGGATTGAGATGAGAGGCGCCACAAAGGGCTCCGGCCATAGCAGCACTGCAGCCGCGGTCCCAGGCAGAAGCGCCAGCATCTTCTTAGTCGGGTTAACAGGCTTGATGTCGTCGGCCAGCCCCACCAGCGCCACCAGCGTGACGCTGACGGTCAGGGCCGGCAGCAGTGGCACGTCGTGGCCCATCACCCATGCGCCGATGAACATTGCGGCGAGTACCGCCAACCCGCCGAGCAGAGGCGTCGCACGCTTGTGGAGTTTCACGGCCTGGGGCTCGTCGACCACCCGCACCCGGCGAGCGAACTGAGCCGTGAGCGGTGTCAAGATCAGCGCAGCGGCAAGTGCTATGGCGAAGCTAGCTGCAATCACATCCATTGAGCAGGTTATCCTTGTGGGGCGAATCGCTGGGACTAGGCTGCCGGCACACTAACCGTGCCGCGGGCACGATCCCTTGCTTCCACCGCTTCGCGCATGACCACGATGCCAACAGAAGCGAGCACCGGGAACATGGGCCCGGTGAGCCACGGGTAAAGAACCACAGACCCCAGCGTGAAGAACACGAAGAAGAGTATACACAGAAGAGGGAAATTGTTGTATGGGTCTGTTTTGGCCGTCGCGCGCATGTACCTGCGGGCGCATCTGATGCTGGTGATCCAGACCCCCAAAAAGCAGAAGATGGCAGGGATGCCATAGCGCCCCAGCACCGCCGTATAGGCGCTGTGGTAGCCGATGGTAGTCTGCAGATAGTCGCGCGGATTGGCCGCCGTGCCGTACCCGAACCAGCGGGCGTGGGCGATGGTGGTCTTGGCCTGTTCATCGCGGTAGGCGGTAACTCCGCCAGCCTCGTCCTCTGCCCGGCGCTCCTGCTTGGTCGCGATGGCCTCCCAGATGCGGAAGGCCTCACCGTAGCTTGACAGAGACGCCGCAACGCCCAACGCTATCATAATCGCCACGAACGCGGCATACACGCGCATGAGGCGCGCTGCACGCTTGTGGTTGAGAACTGTGAAGATGATGATCAGGAGCAGGGAAGTGGCAACGGACGTGCGGTAGGCTGTGGTCACCCCGACCATCAGCGCCAGGAACAGCATCAGCGAGAGCGCGATGACGTACCGCTGGCCCGCTTTGCCATACGACAGTGCGCCGCCCAGCAGCCCTAGCGTTGCTGCGACCATGAGGGAGGAGACCTCGCCCAGATGGATTGTGTAGGCGAGAATGCCCTGGTATGGCTGGCCGAAGTGCGGGGGAGCCAGCACGAGCGACATCAGGATCAGCGTAAGTGCCGACAGCAACACGCTGCAGGCCGCAATGAAGCTTCCTCGACGCCCGAACAGCAGCGGCAATATGTTGAAGAAGATCACCGGCACCCCAACGAGGTAGAAAATCGCCGGTGCAATGCCCGCGCCATGCAGCAGACAAGAGGCCAGGGCGCACAGGGCGAACAGGACCCAAACCACTGCCGGCAGGCTGGACTTGCGGGGGAAGCCAGCGGTGCGCAGCCATGCCAGAGACAGCAGGCCGACCAGCGCGGCCCCCAGGAGCGCCAGCCACGGCAGCCAGTGGATGCTGCCGGTCGGAAACTCAGACACGTACAAGTAATGGGCCGTGATCGTCGTGGAGAAGAGCAGGATCAGCAGGGCCTCGCGCCGCACCGCGCGCTTGGGCATCCGGAACACCTTGCGGGGCCGGACGACTGTCGGTTCGTTTACCTGCTCGGCTGCGTCTAGCGGCATTGGATAATTCCCTGTGCCCCGGCCGGGGCCGACTTCAGACACCTACACTGGCCTCGATCCCGAGACTATCGCTTGATAGGGACCTCGGTAGCCATGATCTGGGCAAGTGCGGCTTCCGCGTCTGCCCGCTGCGCGGGGGTAACCGGCTGGCTCTTCATGCGTATCAGGACATCCTGCATGCCCAGCGCCCCGAAGACCGCAAAGGCTGCGCCCCATACGTACGTGCGGGCGATGTGCTTCAGCGTACCCGCGCGTCCCACCAGTTGCGGGCCATGCATCCGGACCATGCGGCGCTGGTAGTTCCGCGCGCGCAGAAACTTCCGCACCGTGATGCCGCTCTCATCCACCAGGTACAGCGGCTTGGGGATGACGGCAAAGCCGGAGGAGCCGCAAGTTCGGCACCACAGGTCCCGGTCCTCGAAACCATGCAAGTAGGTCTCATCATACGGGTTGTTCCGGAACCACTCGGCCCGGCCCATGATCGTGGCATGCATGAAAGCGGGGCGGGCGAGGGTTTGAGGCGGCTCTATCGGGGCAGCGCTGCCCTCAACGCCATGAACGCCCTTGCGAGCGTCCATCGCATACATCAAAGTCCCAACGACGTCAACTTCGGGCCGCTGGTCCAGCAGGGCTACCTGCTCTTCCAACCTGCGAGGGTGCATCAGGTCGTCGGAGTCCATCCGGGCGATGTACTTGCCTTTGGTGACGCGGTGTAGCGCGTTCAGGCGCCCCGGCAGCTTGAGATTCTGCCCATCGCTGATGACACGGACGCGCGGATCATCTATGGAGCGCGCCACCTCCAGGGAACCATCGGTAGAGCCGTCATCCATCAGGACGAGTTCCCAATCCTGGAACGTCTGCCCGAATACCGAACGAACCGAGTTAAGTAGGGTTGCCTCACTGTTATAGAAGGGAATACCCACGGATACGGTGGGACCTGTACTCATGGCGATACTATCCTGTGCGTTTCGTAGGTTCCCGCCCCCGGCAGCCTGTCTTTCAGGCTGATGCCACTGCGCCAGCGCCCTTGAGCGGGACGGGCGTGTTGCGGATCCTCTCGATCGCGGCCGCCACATCAGCCTGCTCCTCCAGCGACAGCGGACGAGAGTTGTGGCGAACCAGGCGGTCCTCGATGTGAAACAGCCCGAAGGCCCTGTACAGGCCCGCATGGACATACGTGCGCGCGTAGCGAACTATGGTGCCGGGCCACCCCACTAGCTGCGGGCCATAGTCACGCAGCAGTCGCCGCCGGAAGACCATCCGGCGCAGGAACCCTCCGACCAGGTCCGGATTCGTCTCATCCGCATGAACCGGGTACAGGTACAGCGCCTCGTTGATCTGCGTGAACTTCGAATGGCGGCAGGTGCGACACCACAGCTCGGAATCCTGCGCTCGCGCCCACGTCTCATCATACGGGTTGTCCAGGAACCACTGCGGCCTGCCCATGATGGTCGGATGCATCAGCGCCACCTTGCCCAGCAACTCCGAAGGATGGAACTCGCGCCCCGCAATGCCTCCCGCGCCGACGCCATACACCTCGTACGGCGCCGACATCATGTACATCAGTGAGCCCACCACATCCACCTCTGGATGCTCGGTAAGCACCGCGATCTCTTTCTCAAGCCGCTGCGGGTGCATCATGTCGTCCGCGTCCATGCGAGCCACGTAGACTCCACGGGCCTCGCGGTGGATCTGATTCAGACGCGCCGCCAGCTTCAGGTTATTGCCGTCGGAAATGACCCGAACCCTCGGATCATCAATCGAGCGCGCGACCTCCAGCGAGTTGTCCGTCGAACCGTCGTCCAGAAGCACCAGTTCCCAGTCCTGCACCGTCTGAGCGAAGATGGAGCGCACCGCGTCCAGCAGCGTGCTTTCGTTGTTGTAGAAGGGAAGGCCGATTGTCACCATCGGGGAGCCCATGCGACACTACTCCTGGAAACGGTATCGTGATGTTGTCCTGCAGGCCGAACTATCTGGTCGGTATCTCGGTTGCCAGTAGCTTGGCCAGCCCTGCTTCCGCTTCCGCCTGCTGCTCCGCCGTCAGCGGCCGCGCCCAACGCTGCATGAGGCCGGTTGACTTCCTAATCGTGCCATACACCCGGTACGCGGCATACTTGTAGTACATTTCCGCGAGGAGTTTCATCGTGCCAAGCTGGCCGACGAACTCCGGCCCGTACATCTTGATCAGGCGGCGGCGGAAGCCCAAGGCCCTGGCGCGCTTGGCCATCACATTCTCATCGGTGACCTCTACATAGTAGAGCGGCTCCTCAATCTGCGCGAACTTCGAGGTCCGGCACGTGCGGCACCAGAGCTCAGAGTCGATGAACCGCGCCCACGTCTCGTCGTACGGGTTCTGGCGGAACCACTCGGCCTTGCCGGTCGCCGTCCCATGAATGACAATCTGCGGCCCCAGCGTCTCGGCCGGCTTGAAGTCGCGGGTCGCCAGCACCGCCAGCGACCCAGTGCTGATCCCGTAGATGCGGTACTGGCTGTCGATCATGTACATCTGCGTCCCGACCACATCAACCTCAGGTCGCGCTTCGAGCAGTTCAATCTGCCGCTTCAGCCTGTCCGGATGCATCAGATCATCAGCGTCGAGGACCGCGATGTACTTCCCGCGTGCTTCCCGGGTGATCTGGTTCCGCCTCGCTGCCACTTTGAGGTTGCGCCCGTCGCTGATGACCCGAATTCTCGGGTCCTGCACGGATTGGGCCACCTGCAGCGACCCGTCCGGCGAGCCATCATCCGCCAGGATCATCTCCCAATCCTCAAGGCTCTGCGCCAGCACCGAGCGGATGGTATTCAGCAATGTGCGTTCGTTGTTATAGAAGGGAACTGCAACTGTGACCAGGGGAGTTTCAGACATGAACTTGGTCCTTCCGGTGCTGCATGCGGCGCTGCAAATACTCAACCTGAGACTAGGTTGCATCGTCAACCTGAGACTATGTCGCCAACCTCAATCTCGTAGAGCTGCCGGTGGCCCTCGTGCATCGAGTCAAAGCAGATCTTCGTGCCATCGCGGCTCCAGCGCGGGTGCAGGTCGCAGCGGATCTCGCCCTGAAGACCAGGCGGTGAGTAGAAGCCCCCAACATCAACCCGCTCACCCGTCTGCAGGTTGTACAGTATGATCGTCCGCAGGTGCCGCGCTCCCCGCGGATAAGTATCCGTGAGCAGGAACCGCCGGTCGGGCGAATAGGTGCAATGCCCGTCACAGTCCAGCAGCCCCTCCCCTACTACCTCGACCTCGCGGCTCTGGTCCGTGAACAGGAAGTAACGGTTCCCCACCCCACGCTGTCGTGCCCAGGCCAACAGGCGCCGGTCATCCAGCCAGTCAAAATGGGATGTCATGTCGTCCGGGTTCAGCATGTACACATCCGAGCCATCCGGACGCGCCGTGAACATCCGCGTGCTCTGGGCGCGGAGGGCCGCCGATATCGCCCCGCCCTTGAGCAGCCGCTTCACGCCTCGCGCCAAGCCGAGCGCGCTCATGTCGCGGTGCTGCCAGCGGTGCAAGAAGACGAAGCGGCTGTCGTCGGTCGAGAACTGCAGGTGGTTGAACCGGTGCTTCGCCTGCCCCATGTTGCTGGTGGGCTCCAGGGCAGCGATCTGCGCCACTGTGACGATCAGCTCATAGTCACCGGTTGCCAGATCCATCCGGTAGATGCCGTCGCCGGCAGGCCGCAATTCGCTCGCAAACGGGTCTGGGATACCGTTGTACCCATAGCCGGGTCGACAGTCGTGCAGTCGTGAGAAATTGAGCGTCACAGCCTGCGTGCCGTCATGGCTCACGGCATAGATCGGCAGCGGTAGCAGCCGCCGGTCACCGCTGTCCAGATCGTGGATGCAGGCGGCGTACCTGTCGCCCTCGCGCACATTATAGATGATCCTGCGCCCGTTGCCACCCGGCAGCCACTGCAGATGGGTCCCCTGCTGCCAGTTGAAGGCCCGCGTCTCACCCACCGGCTGGAACTCGCCGTCCCCCTGCAGGTCAATGAACCCAATCCGCGCGACATCATCGGCAGACGGCGGACGCTCCATGAAGTCCGTTTCCAGCGCCAGTACATAACGTCCTGACTCGTCATACGGACATTTGTCGTAGTACCCAAAATAGTGATGGCCGGGCTGATGGGTGAGAGCGCGACACTCGGCTATGCACCAACTGCTCATCGTGAAATCCTCTGCCTGCTTCTGATCCAGCCCTTCTGGCCCTGACTGGCGAGCCCAAGAGCAAAGATGCCCACCACTCTTTATCCTGGTGAGCGTTGCCAATGAACCCACTACACCGCCTTGGCACGCGGCACAGACTGTGCTACCGACCACCAAACCGCCTGTCAATGCTCAGAGCTGGCCTGCTCCTCTTCCGCATAGTCCATGAACATACCGTGCCGGTATGCCCAGCCCAATGTCAGCAGCACCACGAGAAGCACGAAAGTCATGGCAGCGCTCTTTACCGAGGACGGCCCGGACTTCTCCTCTGGCGCAACCGCAGGGTCGAGGACCGAAAAGCTCTCGCTGCTGTTCCTCTGCACCTCTATCTCCGCCAGTTGCAGTTGCTTGGCCAATTCACCAATAGTCTCGCTCTGAATCTTCTGCGTGCGGCTGAGATTCACATATTCCCGCGCCACCGGAGGCAAGTTCCGCAGTTGGCTCTCTGATTTGGCGATATTCTCGGCGATCTGCGTCTGTCGTGCCTTCGCTCCCGCGAGTTGCACCTCCAGACGCGTCACATCCTCCAGTAGCCCGTCGTAAAGCGGGTTCGGCTGGCGCGTGACCTGCTGCAGAACATCGGCGCTCAGGTGCTCCAACTGCTTCTCGGTCTGGTTTATCTCTGACTGAATGACCACGACATCAGGATGCTGTGCTGACTTGCCTTCAGCCATCTGGCTGGACAGTTCGCTCTTGTACCTCGCGAGTTGACCCTCAAGCGAGACAATCATCGGGTTGCGCTGCGTCACCTGCTGCGCAATCCGGTCAGCATCCTCGTGGCGCAAGCGCTTGCGGCTCACTTCGAGGGAACTCGTCGCCTGCGCCGCCTCCTGCTTCGCCTTCGCGTATTCACTCGTTGCATCCCTGGCGGCGGCCACCAGGACGGTAGCCTTGGCTTCCGGGTCCAGAAGCAGGTACTGGCTCTGCAACTGCTGCAACTGCATTTCCGTCTCGTCAAGCTTGGCCTGGACCTCATCCACACGCTTCTGAATGAACTCCCGCGTACTCGTTGCGCTCTTCACCTTCGTGCCGACCAGATACTCATCAAGGGCTGCCATGTAGTCGTTGGCAATCTGGGCGCACATCTGCTTGGCTTCTGCGGTCGTGAAGGGTCCGGTCTGCCCGGTCCACATCGCCAGCCTGCTCGGGCCAGCCAGCTCGACTCCGGTCTTGAGCCCGGTGCCGGCCCGCAGTGCCCGCTGCCCCACGGCCTCCACGGTGGTGGCCTTCCCCAGCCAGTCGATAGCCTTCTCGTGGCTTACGCCCAGCCGTTCCTCCAGCTTTGTCTTGCGCAGGACAACAGCCCTGATGCGCCGGCTCTGAACCACCTGCTGCATCCGCGTCAGGGAGTTGTCATCGCTGGTGAGACCCGCCAGGGCCAGCCCGCCGATAGTACCAGAGGGCAGCCTGGCTTCACTGGTGACGATAACGGTACTGGCTGCGTAGGTGCGGGGCACGAAGACATACACGTAGATGCCAACGGCTGCTGATCCCAAAAAGGCCAACAAGACAATCCGCGGCCACGTCAGCAGATCCAGGAGAGACATCAACGGTCCAGTCGTTGGTTCTGATTTGTGCATCCAGTGGAAATCCTTTCCAACGATCCCGTACGGTTCATTCCCCGCCGCCCCATCTTCAGCCAAACACCCGCCGCAGATGGCGTGTTCCCCCCGTCTGGGCCCTGCCAACGTGGCTCCCTAACGCCGAAACAGCCTGCGCTCGCACCAGCACGCGCCAAAATGCCCTGTAGCGGGGTCATCCTCTGCGCCTTCGCGCACCACTTCCCCACTCAATTCGCCTTACCGACGCCGATATCCTTGTTTGCGGGGATCAAGAAGGGAGAAAAGAACGAACAGTCTGCTCGAGGCCTTCATCCATCTGGACCGCCGGCTCGTAACCGAGAGCGGCTCGAGCCGCCGAGATGTCCGCCAGTGAATGCTTCACATCGCCGACGCGAGCCGCTTCATAGACCGGCTCGATGTTCGTCCCGATGAGATCATTCAGTTTCCGCACCAACTGGTTGAGCGACATGCTGTCGCCACAGGCGATGTTGAAGGCCTGACCGGCGCCGTCGGTGGCCAGGGCAGCCTTGACGTTCGCCTGCACCACGTTGTCCACATAGGTAAAGTCACGGCTCTGTTCACCGTCACCGTAGATGACAGGTCGTTCGCCCGCGAGTATGCGGGTGCAGAAGATGGGGATGACGGCGGCATACTGAGACTTGGGGTCCTGGCGGGGGCCAAAAACGTTGAAGTAGCGCAGGCTCACCGTTTCCAGGCCATATGAGCCATAGAAAGCGCTGGCGTAGGCTTCCTGCGTCAGCTTGGTGGCGGCATACGGCGAGATCGGCATGGGCCGCATCGTCTCGACCTTGGGAAGCTGCGGGTTGCTGCCATACACCGACGAGGACGAGGCCTGCACCACTCGCTTCACCCCGGCGTCCTTCGCCGCGATCATCACGTTCAGCGTGCCGGTGCAGTTTGCCTCGTGGCTGCTGATCGGATCAGCCACTGACCGCGGAACCGACGGGATGGCCCCCTGGTGCAAAACGTAGTCCACGCCCTCAAACACGGGGCGGAGGGCTTCGAGATCACGGATGCTCAACTCGAAGAACTTGACCTGATCCCGCACCTCGGCGATGTTCTCCAGCTTCCCCGTTGACAGGTTGTCGACTATCCGAACTTCGTCGCCACGCTTCAAAAGGTGCCTGACAATGTGGCTGCCTATGAAGCCTGCGCCACCTGTAACGAGAAAACATGCCATTGAATCTTGCTCCAGTCTCGTCAGTCTGCGGGCGTATCGGAGAGACCCAATACACCGGCCCCGTTCACCGGGAAGTACATCCGCACCCGCAAGCCCTCGGCAGCGTACCGCGCCATGACCTGCTCGCAGTGCTTCTGCTCAACAATCACCATGGCACAGCC
The DNA here is from genome assembly GCA_039683575.1 of Armatimonadia bacterium. Lineage (GTDB taxonomy): Bacteria > Armatimonadota > Zipacnadia > Zipacnadales > UBA11051 > JAJFUB01. The sequence continues at coordinate 12,220 of JBDKRC010000009.1, forward strand.
GCCCAGGCCTGCCCCCGCCATCTGTGCCCCGAGCACCCCCGGCAAGCCGTATGCCAGGTCTACTATCCGGTCAATCTCGGGTACGCTGCACTCATAGCGCCCCGGTTGCCACTCCAATTGACAAGCCTCACGCACCGCCGGATCGTCCGATTGCAGGCCCTCGATCAACTCCCGCAGATGCTCGTCCGTCACCTGGTAATCCCACGGCAGCGGGTTCAGCGCCTCATCATGGGCAATCACGCGGTCGCCGTCGTGGGAGGCCCTGTAAAGCCGGTGCAGCGCGTCCACATCATGCCGCCTGAGGCAATCCGCAAATAGCCGGGACCGCCGGATCTCGGCCAGGCCGTATAGCAGCACATTGCGCACATAAAGCGGCTGCCCTACCGGCAGGTCATTGGCAAGAAGGTCCGCGATGCGCTTGTGGTCGAGCGTTGAGAGCCGGTCGAAGTACGTCGGGATGTCGTCGTAGGCAACCTGCTGCGGGATCTGCATCAGCATCCCATACAGGTCTCCGAGCGAAATGCGCAGCTTGTCGGTGTTGATGTCCCGCAGGTACTCAATGCGGTCAGCGTACTGCGGGAACGTCAGCTTGAACAGTGACTGGGCGACGACGTAGGCCAGGACGCGGGCATTGAACTCCGCCCGCGCGCCCTGCATCTTCTTGGCCTCGATGCCAGAGTTGACGATGAGAATGCGGTAATCCGAGGGGAACGGCATGAACTGCTTGATGTGGAAGGGGAAGAAACTCATGTCGGCGACTTCCCCACGGCGCCCGAACCTGATGGCTCCATGGTCGCCGCTACCGCCCCGCGTGCCGACGAACCATTCAGCTTCCCCGCAAAGGTCAACCAGCATCTGCGGCGCCACGGGCAGGTCATTGACCTTGATACACGCCTTGGCGGTCGCCACGACCAGTGCCGATGAGGAGCTAAGGCCGCTGCCGATCGGCACGCTGCTATGCACCGTCATCCGCATGCCGCGAAGCTGCCGGTTCGGGAACGTGTTTTGCAACCGCAGAGTGCTCGCCTTGATGTAGTTCTCCCAGTCCCCGTCGTTGACCAGCGCGATGGTCTTGGGGCTGTTGATGCAGGTGAACCAGTCCTGAAGCTCAAGATTCCTGACCAGTTCTCCGATCGAGAACTCATTGTCCGCAAACCGGTCTGGCAGCGAGTTGGACAGTTCCACCACGTCATCCTGGCGCGGAGAGACGACGGCGATGCACTCGTCGTTGATCGCGATGACGTTGATGTCGCCACCACGGTGATCAACGTGCCGCCCCATGAGGTTTATCCGCCCAGGCGACCGAACGATGAAGACGAGGTCCGTGCCCCCATAGTGTTGCTGATAGTGCTCGAGGGATATCAGGTACTGCTCGCGCTTTTCCTCCCTGATGAGGCTGTCCTGTCCGTATGTTACCTCAAGAAAGCGCTCCACCCTCGGATCGCGGTCGGAAAACAGCGCCGTCCACTCTGCAGCCGTAAACAGCGACACTTCCGCCGTATCAGTTGTCTCCCACTTCGCTGTAGTACTCACGTATCTTCTGCAACTCCTCCAGGGTGTTGAACCCCATGCATGCCTGCGGATCGCTCAACTTCACTGTCTTCAGAGAGAAGCGTAGCCGACCATCGTCGCCACATTCCGAAGCCAGATACTTGATGCAATCCGTCAGGTATTCCTCGCCCTGTGCATTGGCCGGCTGCAAAGTCTCCAGTGCCTCGTACAGCGCTGTACTCTTGAAAATGTAGACCGAAAGATTGACCTCGTCGGTAGCCGCTTCCACCTCATGCGCCCGGATCGTTTGCTGGCGCCCCTCGCGGTGGACGGTGATCTCCGCTTTGGGCAAAAGCCCCTCCACTTCAGACGCAAGAAGAAGAGGCTCTACCTCACTGCTGTCAGAGATCCGCTGCAAGATCCCCGGACAAGCCTTCTGCAGCTTGCTTTCCTTCGGGAAATGCGCCCTCATGCGCTCCAGAACCTGAACCGTGGGCACGCTTGACCCCGAGGCCGCCATCTCCTCCAACTCCACCAGCAGCCTCGACAGCGCGATCTCCGCCGTCTCCACTATTGCTATGGGCTCGCCGCGCTCATTTTTGAGCACTCGGCCCGAACCCGGATTGTCCTGCTTGTCCCCGGTAAGAAACACCAAATCGGCGTTTTCTTCCCGCATCGCGGAAATAAGGTCGCTCACAACCTCGCCCCGCAGCACCTTATCGCCCGCCACCAGCAGCACCGCCCCCTGGTACTGCTGCTCCTGCAAAGGCTGTGCTCCGCAACGCGCCGCGTGCCCGGTCCCCTTCGGCTCGGGTTGGTAAGCAAACTCGACGTTGCTGCGCTTGCTCTCCACCTCTGCCCGCACCTGGTCCGCCAGATGCCCCACCACCACAATATGCCTCGTCACGCCGCTCTGTTCATACACCTCCAGAGCACGGGAGATCGCCGGTACGCCCGCTATCTCGTAGCAGACCTTGTTCAGGTCGTCGGATGGCATGCGGCTGCCACGACCTGCGGCCAGAACCACAGAGACGACTTCAGTTTCCACTCGGCAGTGATCTCCTGGAGGGCATGGTACGGGAGTGCGCCAGACGGCGCCTCCGGGCAAGAGCCTGAAAGCGACTAAGGGGTGAAGAAAACCTACCCTCCCACGGCGGCAATAATACCACCAGACAGACTGTAGCGTCAACTGCACACCAACGTCTGAGTATCTCTTGACACAATATACGCCCTAACCGAGCCCCCCTGCTCGCGAGGCTGTCCCGTACAATGATACTGCCGTCCTCGCCTACAGATGCCATGATCTGCTATAATCCATCCCCGCAACAACCATTCAGTCACTGCGTTGTCCAAAACACACCGAGGACAGAAAAAACCTTCGCCAACAAGAGGTCATGGTCGACACCCCGGGGAATAGCACGTGGGCGTAGTCCCCAGTGGTTGAGGGTTAGGCGTCCAGCCACACGACGTAAAGGAGACGAGAATGCTTTTTGTAGTAGAAGACGTCGTACAATCAGCCCGAAAGGAGTACGTGCCATGCATGCTCTAGTGACCGGCGGAGCAGGCTTCATCGGCTCGCATCTGGTCCGAGAACTGCTCAAGCGCGACTACTCCGTGACCGTTGTGGACAATCTGGTCACCGGTTCGATGCGGAACATCGAGGATTTGCTTTCCGTATCCGGGTTTGATTTCGTTGAAGCCGACATCTGCCAGCGCGAACTGCTCGCGCCCCTAATGAAGAAATCCCACTACTGCTATCATCTCGCTGCGGCGGTAGGGGTCAAGCGCATTGTAGACGAGCCCCTCGCCTCTCTCGAAGCTCTCGTCCATGGCACTTCCTCCGTACTCGAGGCCGCCAACACCTACCGGGTGCCAATCTTCCTGGCCTCGACGTCGGAAGTCTACGGAAAGCATGGCGCCCACTCCCTCGCCGAGGAATGTGCCAGCGTCATCGGCCCCGTCATGAAGTGGCGCTGGCTATACGCCTGCTCCAAGATGCTGGACGAGTTCTGGGCTCTCGCCTACCACCACGAGCGAAGTCTGCCGGTAATCGTCTCCCGGCTCTTCAACGTCAGCGGCCCCCGTCAGACCGGCCGCTGGGGCATGGTTGTCCCCACCTTCGTACAACAGGCGCTCGACAACAAGCCGGTCACCGTTTACGGTGACGGCGAGCAGAGGCGCTGCTTCCTCCACGTGAGTGACTGCGTCGAGTCCATCATGCGCCTGACGACCAATCCCGACGCCGTCGGCGAGATCGTCAACATCGGCAATGCGAACGAGTTGAGCATCAACCAGCTCGCCCAGCGCGTCATCGACCTTGTCCCCGGCACAACCTCCGAGATCACCCACATCAGCTACGAGGACGCCTACGGCCAGGGCTTCGAGGACATGCTCCAGCGCAGGCCAGACGCCTCGCTCCTCACCGAGCTGACCGGCTTCCAGCCGCAGATGACCATAGATCAGATCATCACCGACGTCATGGACTACATCAAGAGCGGCCCTGCAGCAGCCGCGTCCGATGCCCGCCGCGCCGGTTAACCGAGCTCTGTAAGCAACAGACCTCTCGACGGCGGCTCTCTCCAGAGAGCCGCCGTTTGCCGTTCTGGCCCCTCGTGCGCTGTGGGAGCGGTCTCCAGACCGCGACTGTGCCTGCGGGGCCCTCGCCTTCCGCAAACGAAAACGGGGAGAGCCTGCCTCAGCCGGCTCTCCCCGTCGTTTCTGCGGTATGCTATGGCGTCAGGGTCGCCTAGAAGATCAGCGCCGCCGCTGCCAGACTGACAATGTCGCGCAGGATACTGGTCGATGCGGTCTTCACACGCTTGAACATGTGCTCCGACGGCACGATCAGCACATCTCCGGCCTCAATCAGAGTGTCCTTGGTCGCCGGCGAAGCCGAGCCGTTGGCACGCACCACAATCATCCGGCCAAGATTGGCGTCAGGCGTAGGCCCGCCAGCCTCTTTGACCAGGTCCAGAGGGTATCCGGCCATGGACTGCAGAGCCCCCGGTGAGTTCACGCTGCCGATAACCGTGACGAAATCAACCTTCTTCGGAATCCGCACGATGTCGCCGCGATGCAGCTCCAGGTTGCCCTCCCGCCCCTTTGACGCCATGAGCTTCGCGCCATCAATCGGCACCGCGTTGATCCACTGCCCGACGCTCAGCATCCGCGGCGGCGTCACCAGCACCGCGCCATCCTGGGTTCCCAGGAGCTTGGAGACCTGCCGGCCAACCTGCTGGCCCATTATGTCCTGCTGCTGCGAGGTGGACAGCACCGATCCCGACGCGCCGGGAACTTCCCGGTTCAACATCGCCAGGACCTGATTCAGATCCGCCATCCGGTCCTTCGACACCAATTCGGTCCTGACGCGGTAGACGACAATCCCCTTCGGGTTGGCATCTTCCATCAGCCCGTCAGCACGCTGGATCAGGTCGTAGACGGTATCTCCCTCGCGCTTCCCCGGCTCTCCGAGGTTCAGCGCATAGCTTCCTGGCTTGACGACTCGGCCCTCGATAGCGGCCACCGGCGGCACCGTTGTAAAGTCAGTTGCGCCAATGACGCCCAGACGGTCGTCGTCCTTGAGCAGGATGTCAGGCTCCACGCTAACCCCTGTCGCCGTCGGCTTCACAGCCAGCAACTGGCTGCTGCTAGCGCCTGAGAAGCGCCCCGGCGTGTACTGCACCGAACTGCCCGCGTCCGGCCGCAGACCGCCCGAGGCCATGATCGCGTCGGAGGCCTTCATGCCCTCATACCGCGCATAGCTCCCCGGTGACCGCACGAACCCATCCACATGGACCAGGCTATCCTCAACCACGCTGCTTCTGGGCAGAACATTGAGCGTGTCGCCGCGCTGCAGGACCACATTCGCCTCAGCCACGCCTCGCGCTGCGTCCACCAGGTTCAGCGGGATGATCTGCAAGCGCTGGTCGGGCCGCACCCGCAGAAGCTCAGCGCGCTCCGTGAGGGCGCCCGGCAGCAGATCGCCAGCCAGCAGAACCAGTTCCTGAACCGTCATCTTCTCCACAAACGGGTACTCGCCCGGCTTGCGGACCTGGCCTGTGATGCTGACCACTGCCGAACTCAGCACCTCATCCTTCAGATAGACCGTGACGATGTCCCGCGGCTGCAGAGTCCGGTCATCCTTGCCCGAAAGCGCGTCCTGCAGGTTGAACGGGATCAGTTCATACTCAAACTTATCGTTGAGCCGCTGGATCGTCGCATGCTGGATGTGCGCCTTGTCCGTCGGCCCCTGGGCAAGCTCCACCAGCTTGCGCACCGTCAGGCCGGGCGTCACCTGGTACACCCCGGGCCTCCGTACTGGCCCGCGCAGCTCAACCGTATTCGCCAGATCTTCCACCAGCGTAGCCACATTCACCAGATCGCCGTCGGCCAGGGCCAGCTTGCCCCGCTCCGCCGACGTGCTCGCATCCGCCTGCAGCATCAGGTTCCACATCCGCTGCTGGTCCGGTCGCCAGATCTCCACCGACTTGGCATACGCATCGCGCCTGAACCCCGAGGCCATGTCAATCGCGTCCTGCAGGGTCGCGCCGTCCAGCAGCTCATACCGCGCCGGACGCCGCACTGCCCCGGCCACGCCGATCTCGATCCCGGCCGGCGGCACAAAGACCGTATCCCCCGCCTGCAGCAGCGTATCGGCATCACGCTTGCCGTACATCAGGAATTGATACAGGTCCACGACACGATCCTGCTGCCCATTGCGCAGCAGCCGAATCTTGCGGTATGACCCCGTATCCGACGGCCCACCGGCAGCGTATAGCGCCGCAAACACCGTAGCATTCCCCGGAAGCGTGAACTTCCCGGGCTGCATCACATCGCCAATCACGTATGCATCGGTCACACGCGGCCGCACCAACTCCAGCACGATCCGCGGCTGTGCATAGAACTTCGTGGCTTGCGTAGCGATCAGGTCCTGAACCTCGGCCAGCGTCTTGCCTGAGACTGTGACCTTCCCGAGCACCGGCAGCGTAATATACCCATCGGCGGCCACGAGGGCCTCGACGGTGGCATGCTGCCGGTTCTGGCTCCAGATCTCAACATGCAGCCGGTCCGCCGGCCCGATCAGGTAATCTGGGGAGACTGGAATATTGGCCAGCGGGCTGCCAAGCGGCTCGCGCACGTCCTGCGGCTGTTCGGTCGGCATCGGTATGATCCGGTTGCCCGCGAACACCTCCGCGCCGAACCGGACCAGACCCGTGTACAGCGCCGCCGCGCTGGCCGGTGTAGCCGCCGCCTGCGGAGGTGCCTGCGTCTGGGCTTCCGGCGGCTGCACCGTCGGCGCGCCCAGCTCCGGAGTCGGATTCGGCACCGGGATCAAGTTGACGCCATTGTCAGGCCCAATGACCTTGCCGGCGGGCGGCTGAGCAGGCGGCGCGGGCGCTGTCTGAGACAGAGCCACCACCGGAATGAGCGCGAGCAGCAGGATCATTACGCGGCCAAAAGCCGGCCCGTTAGCACGAACCATTGACAATACCTCCAACGGCTATGGCCCCAAGCGCGGGGCTCTTCATCAACAATAACACCACAGTGTAGCGTAAATTCGCTTTCGACACCACAGACACCTTTTCGCCTGTCGCTGCCAAGTAGTAATGTCCCTCTTGTGCAAAGTAGAAATGTCCCTTCGGCGAACTGAAGGGTATGAAGTTACTGATGAGCCACAAGGAACGCAACTACAGCAAGGTACTCGAGCAGCTTGA
>JBDKRC010000010.1:0-66772 GCA_039683575.1 Armatimonadia bacterium
CGGCAGCATGTCGAGCACATATCGCCACTCAGTTCCGATAAGCTCGGTGATTTCCATGCTACAAGTGTAGCCGGAACCGGGATGGACGTAAAGAGCTTAAGTTTACGCGTATGCCCCGTTGGGGTCAGGGGGAGGAGGGTGGCGCGCGTACCCAGGGTTTCACCCTGGGCTAGAGTCGGTGACCCCGTTGGGGTCAAACGGCGGCGGCAAGCCCAGAGGGCCCACTGCAGCCTCAAGCTCAAACGCGGCCCGAGCCCGACAGGAATGTCGGGCGTACACGATGGGTTACAATATGTGGTGGCGGGGCGGAGGGGTGGTCGTGGATGACGGCTGCGGGCAGGATGCCCTCGCTCCCGGCGAACGGCGAGATGCGGGCAAGGATGCCCGCGCTCCACACGGCGACGGCCTAAGAGAGGCGTTTGAGCCGGCAGATGGGGCAGAGGTCGGTGCCGGTGGGGTTGCCGCAGTCGGGGCAGGGATGGTCGGAGCCTCCGGGAGCGGGCTCTTTCATGGCTTTGCGGAGGGTGTTTATGAGTTGGGTCTTGCTCGAGGGGGCGAGTTGTTCGAGTAGTTCGGTCACCTGCTTGAGACGGTGGGAGTGCGGGTCGAACTGCGGACAGGCCTGACTCACCACCGGCAGGCCCACGCATTGCACGTAGGCTTGGCTGGCGCGGTCGGGGATGAGGCTGAGCGGTTTGATTTTGCGCGGGTGGAAGTCGTCACCGGGCAGGACAGGCTTGGGGGCGTCGAGGCGGCCGGTGAGCAGGCGCTTGAGGATTTGCTGCAGCCAGTCGTCGAGGGTGTGGCCGGTGGCGACCGCGTCTGCTTGCTCGCGCAGGCCCACGCGGTCCATCAGCGCCCGGCGGACGGCTCCGCAGACGGAGCACATCTCGAAGTTCCCCGCAGGTTGGATTTGCACCCCGTAGTCGGCGACGCGCTCCACGATGAGCGGCACCCCAAGTTGTCCGGTTAGCTCCTCAACCACGGCGAGGCTGTGGTCGCTGTATTCCCCCAACCCCATGTCTATGTGCATTGCGGTGACGCGTATGTTGAGGCGCCAGCGCTCCTGCCAGAGAGTGTGCAGGACGGCGGCGGAGTCTTTGCCGCCGGAGAGGGCGACGGCGATGAGGTCGCCCCTGCGAAGCATTTCGAACTTGCGCATGGTGGCGCAGACGCGGCGGCGGAAGAAGGCGGGGTAGCAGGCAGGGCAGACGGCCTTGCCGAACTCGGTGAAGCGGAAGAGGTCCGCAGTGGCGCCGCAGCGGCAGCAGGAGCCGTCATGGAAGGTGAGTTTGGGTTCGTGTGTCTGGTCCATAGTGAAGGGGCGTTCAATGACGCTGGCGAAATGTCTGTCGTAGAGGGCGGGCTCTGGAGAGCCCTCCCACAACGGCTATCGAACTCACTTTGGTAACACGATATACGGGGAGTGAAGAGATGTCAAAAGCCTTGCTGGCGCTGCTGGTTGCTCTTGTGTGCTCGGTGGCTGTTGCGCAGGCCCCGACGAACCTGGTGCAGAACGCGGGGTTTGAGGCGGTGCAGGCGGAGGCGCCGCAGCAGTGGACGTTGACGGGGTCGGCAGCACTGGACAATGCGCAGTTCTATAGCGGGGCGATGGGGCTGGTGTTCCGGCATCCGCAGGCCGCGACCTCAACCGCCCGGCAGACGGTGCAGGCCGCGCCGGGCGAGTATCTGGCGTGGGTGTGGGTGCGGACGGAGAAGGTTGTGGGAACGGGGGCGAGGCTGCGGGTTCTGTCGGGGGAGCGAGTGCTGGTGGAGGCCAACCCGGCCACTGGTGACAATGCGTGGCGGCAGGTCATGGTCCCGTTCAAGGTGGAGCAGGCTGGGCCGGTGACGTTTGAGTTGTCCCTGGAGAAGGCGTCGGGGGCCGCCTGGTTCGATGATGTGATGATGGGGGCGAAGTCGTCGCTGCTGCTACTTCAGGCTGGGCAGGGCGGGCCGCAGCGGGATAGTGTGGCGCTGGGCAAGCCGTATGAGTTGTCGCCGCCGCCGAGCTATGAGCTTTGCACCGATCCTGGAGACACGGTGCAGTTGACCGATGGGAAGTATACGCAGGGATACTTCTGGACGCAGAAGTCAACGGTGGGTTGGTACCTGTACAGCCCGCAGATCGTGGTTGATCTGGGGAAAGTGGAGCCGATTGAGGGGATCATGATCGATGCGCCCGGTGGCGGCACAGCGGGCGTGATGTTCCCGAAGGAGATTACTTACCTCGTCAGTGATGACAATGTGACCTATCACGAAGTGGCGCGGCTGACGCCCACAGGGCTGAAGCAGGACGGCAAAGGCTGGTACACGCACAAGTTCCTGGCGGAGGGGCTGAAGACGCGCGGGCGCTATGTGATGATCCAGATCAACAAGGAAGGCAGCACGTTCTTTGCCGATGAGGTTGAGGTCTACCGGGGCAAGCACGATCCGGCGGCAGTCAAGTTCACCACGCCGGCGCTGAACCGGATGGACATGGCCTTCGCGCAGTACCAGCTTAAGCCCGAGACGTATACGCGCGGGCATTTTCCCGAGACGCCGCACATCAAGTGGCTGACGCCACTGTCGGGCGGGCCGGTGAAAGCGATTATGCTGGCCTATAGCGACGACATGCGGGATGTGTGCGAGATTGCGCAGCGGCTGGATCTGGATTATGTGCCGGTGTCGCATTACTCGTACTACCGGCCCGAGCCGCTGGGAGGTCTGATGCAGGAGCAGATCACGACGGCGCTGCCGCAGAGCCAGGTGATGGTGGTCGGGGGCCTCAGGTGGGAAGCGATGCCGAAGGCGCTGGTGGAGAAGATCCAGGCACGGGTGCGGGAGGGCATGGGGCTGGTGATCGTGGCGAGTGCCCCCCAGTTCATGCAGCCGGTGGCGCCAATGTGGGCCGAGCAGCCGCTGGAGGGTGATCAAGGAATACTGGATACGGTGCCAATGGCGGCGATACCGGGGTATGTGAAGCCTCGGAAGGGACACTTCCACCTGGCACAGTATGGCAAGGGGCGGATTGCGTGGGTGAACCCGACCGAGTTTGGGCGTCCGACGCACTCGATCACGTGTGACTTCACGCTGGCCGATCTGGATGAGGATGCCAATACGCCACTGGAGTACTCGTATGTGTGGCTGAGCAAGCTGGTGCTGTGGGCGGCGCAGCGGGATCTGCCGAAGGTGAAGTTAGAGCAGACGGCAGACAAGGTGGTTGTGACGGTACCGGCGATGGCGGGCGGAGGGAGCGTAAGCGTGCTGGGGCGGAATGCGGAGTTTGATGCCAAATACTTCATCTCTGGTGGATGGCTGATGACAGCGCAGGTGCCGCCGGAGGGGCTGGTGCGAGAACTGCCGCTGCCGAAGGGGGAGAACGGGCCGCAGTACCTTGATGTGACGGTGCGCGATGCCAGGGGCGGAATCGTGGATGTGGCGTCGGTCATGTACAAGCTGGATATGGGGACGAGGGTTGATTCGATCGCGCTGAATAAGCCGGTGTATGCGCCGGGAGAGGCTGTGGAAGCGAGCGTGAAGGTGAGTGGGGAACTCGCGGGGACGAGCTTGCAGGCGCGGCTGGTGGATACGCTGGGGCGGGAGATTGCGGAGCCGGTCACCGTGGCGGTGACAGGGGAGGAAGTGGCGGTGAAGCTGACGCCGGGGCGGCCGCTGACGCTTTGCGCGAACCTCAAGGTGCTGCTGCTGCGTGATAACAGGATCATCGAACGGCGACTGGAGCGGGTGTGGCTGGACCGGCCTGAGGACGATGACTATACGTTCATGGCGTGGTACTCATGGGAGACCCAGCCGGATGCTTTCTATGCCGACAAGCTGCTGCGGACGTTCGGGCTGGATGGCTATGTATCGCTGCCGGGGAAGTGGCGGGCGGAGAATGCGGCGTATGGCAACCTGCGTCACGGGCCTGAGAATGTGTCGCGGGTCTTCCCTGAAAACAAGGACGAGAGCCGGGTGCGGGTGCCGTGTCTGACCGATCCGGCTTACCGGGCCAAGACGGCGGAGCGGATTGAGAAGATGGCGGCGGAGGTGCGGCCGTATGGGGTGACAGAGTGGTCGCTGGGGGATGAGTCGACGCTGGGGCGGCGGGACTACTGCACGTCGCCGACTTGTCTGGCGGCTTTCCGTGACTATTTGACCCGGCAGTACCAGACGCTGGCGGCGCTGAACGCGAGTTGGGGCACCAACTTCGGGTCGTGGGAAGAGGTCGTGCCGGCGACGCTGGCCGAGGTGGAGAAGAAGCCGAACCTCGGAGCGTGGCTGGACCACCGGCGGTACATGGAGTGGCTGTTCACCGAGTACCACGACTGGTGCAAGGGCTTGATCGTGAAGCACATCCCGGCGGCGCGGGTGGGAATTTCGGGGACGCCGGGGGTGAACTCGTATAGCGGGCATGACTGGTGGCAACTCATGCAGGGGCCGCTGACGCACCTGTCGTCATACGGCGGCGTCCAGCGGGAGATGCAGCGGTCGTTTGCGCGGCCGGGGACTTTCGTGTCGGCCTTCCTGGGCTATGACTACAAGGACACGGATGAGCAGCGGGCGCGGTACGGGCCGTGGGACCTGGTGTTCCATGGCAGCAACGGCGTGAACTACTATACGCTGATGTCGAACACGCTGAACTGCCCGCTGATCAGGCCGGACATGAGCATGACGGACAAGGCGAAGTGGACGTTCGATGAGATCAAAGAGCTCAAGGACGGCATGGGCAGACAGTTCATGGCGGCGAAGTACGCCGATGACGGCATTGCGGTGCATTACAGCCCGGCGAGCGTCCACGCCGCGACGGCGATGGGGCTGTTTGACAACCGGGACCGGCTGCGGCGGTATGACAACAACCTGAGCAACCTGGATAACATCCTGAAGCAGCTTCACCTGCAGTATGACTTCATCCACGAGGACCAGATGGCGCGTGGGGACCTAGCCAACTATCGGGTTCTGATTCTCCCGTGGTCGTCGGCGGTCAGCCCGCGCGAGGCGGAGGCGATCCGGAAGTTCGTGCAGGCGGGCGGCACGGTGATTGCCGACTCGTACTGCGGCGTGCGGGATGGGCATGGGGCGCCGACGGCGATGCTGGAGGACGTCTTCGGCCTCAAGCAGACGCTGACCGCGCCGGAGCTACAGGCGAAAGAACTGACGCTGCAGGGCACTGAGGTGCCGAACGCGCCGAGGACGGTGCTGGTCGCTTCGGGTAGTCCCGAGTTGCAGTTGACGACCGGCAAGGCGCTGGGGAAGATCGGCGAGATGCCGGCGGTGATCGTGAACCAGGTGGGGAAGGGCACGGCGATCTTCCTGAACTGCAGCTTCTCGAACTATGGCGAGACGTCGCTGGGCGGCGTGGGTGGCGAGGTGGTGGAGGAAGAGCAGGCGGCAGAAGCGGTCACGGTGCCCATCAGGCGGCTCATGAGTGCGCTGCTAGCCGGGCAGGGCGTGGGCGCACCGGTGACGGCGGCAGCGGCGGGCGACGGGGCGGCGCAGCTTGAGGTGTCGCGGCTGGCGCTGGGACAGGGGATGTTGGTGGGGGTGGTGCGGGACATCACGGAGGGAGCGGTGGACGAGAAGGACGCGCTGGCGGCGACGCTGACGCTGAGCAAGGCGGCGCATGTGTATGAGGCGCGGAGTGGGAAGTACATGGGGCAGGTGAAGGAGATCAAGGACAGCTTCCTGCGGGGTGTGGCGAAGGTGTATGCGGTGCTGCCATACCGCGTGACGGGGCTGAAGGTCACGGCGCCGAAGACGGCGGTAGCGGGGGAGACGGTTTCGCTGCCAGTGGTGCTAACGGCTGAAGGGCAGGCCAAGTTCGTGCCGCATGTGCTGCGTGTGACGGTGGTGGGGCCGGAGCCGAATGGTAAGCCACGTGACCACTATGCGCAGAATGTGATCACAAGCGACGGCAAAGCGACCATCAGTGTGCCACTGGCGTACAACGATCCGGAGGGGTTCTGGAACGTGCGGATTGAGGACGTGCTGACTGGGACGAAGGCCGATTGTCTGGTGAAGGTTGCGGGGCGGTAGCTTACCTGGCTACGGAGGGCACCAGGGAGCGGGCGGACCACGGTCCGCCCCTACGTGGGGTGGGGTGCCCGCACTACGCGTGGTCGGTGATAACGGCGGGCCGGCTGAAGCTCGGCCCCTCCGAAGGCTAACGTGCGCGCTAGTTGTATAGCAGGCTGGCGCGTTCGATGGCTTGCTTGCCGAAGCGGCCGATGATGTCGTCGCGGGCGCGGCTTAGCTTGCGGTAGCGCTGCTGGCCATCGGCCTCGAAGAGCGACAACTGCGATACTGCTCGCTCCTGCAGCAGGTTTGAGGCCGCTACTCCGATCAGCCGGACCTTGCGCGCTCCAAATTGATATTTGCGCAGCAGCCGGTCAGCCTCCTGGAACACCGAGTACTCGGTATCGGTGGCATAGTTGAGCGTTACCGAGCGCGTGTGGGTTTCGAAGTCCTCCAGGCGGATCTTCAGAGTTACCGTGCGGGTCTGATACCCCTCACGCCGCAGCCGCCGGGCCAGGTCGTCGCAGAGCTTGAGCAGGTGCAGACTGAGGAGTTCGATATCGCGCGTGTCCCGCGCCAGGGTCGTTTCCTCGCTCATCTGCTTGAACTCGCGCTTGCCATCGTACAGCGGCACCGGGGAGTTGTCCTGCCCCAGGGAAGCGAAGTGCAGGTGGCGTCCCATGACGCCGAATTCCTTTTCGAGCAGGACCAGGGGGATGCGTTGGAGTTGGCCCACGAGGCTTACGCCCATCTGCCCCAGGCGGCGGGCGGTGACGGGGCCGAGGCCCCATAGTTTGTCTACCGTCAGCGGGGAGAGGATGTCCGGCAACTGGTCGGGCGTGACCAGCGTCAGGCCCCGGGGCTTGTGCCAGTCCGAGGCCATCTTGGCGATCAGCCGGTTGGGCCCAATACCGATGGAGACGCTCAGGCCCAGTTCGCGCGCGATGCGATCCTGCAATTCCTGCGCGATTTTCACCGGCGGGCCGAAGAGCTTCTGGCTGCCGGTGATGTCCAGGCAGGCTTCGTCAATGGAGATGGGATCAAGGCGGGGAGTGTACTCCTGGTAGATATGAAAAGCCCGGCGCGAGAACTCGGCGCAGGCCGCGCCATTGACCGGTACGTAGATACCTTTGGGGCAAAGCTGGCGGGCCTTCCACAGTGGCATGGCGGAGTGGACGCCGTACTTGCGGGCCTCATAGGAGGCGGCGGAGACGACGCCACGGGCCTCGGGGCCGCCGACGATCAGGGGCTTGCCGACGTACTCGGGGTGCAAAACCTGCTCCACCGAGGCGAAGAAGGCATCCATATCGGCATGTAAGATGACGCGTTCCATTTCTCGCTCTCCCAACGAGCGGCCGAACAGGCCGGGGACTTCTCGAACGTGTGTTCGAAAAGTATGGCATTTGCCGGTGCGGCTGTCAAGGAAAATGTGGCGGGTAGGGGGATGATCTGTCGCTGCTCAACCTCATTAAGGAACCGACATGGCGCTCGACATACTCCTGGTCAACCCCAACCGCATGAAGCCCGCCGTGGCGCCGCTGGCGCTGGAGTACCTCGGCGATGCGCTGGAGCGCGCAGGTCTGACTTTCGCGCTTTGTGACCTGTGTTTCGCCCCAGACCCACAGACGGCGCTGGCAGCGGCTCTGGAGGAGCATTCGCCGCGGCTGATCGCCATGACCCTGCGCAACTCCGACGACTGCTACTGCGCCACCCACCACTCCTTCGTGCCGTACTACGCGAGCCTGGTGGAGACCATGCGGTCGCACTCCGAGGCGCCGGTAGTGCTGGGCGGTGCGGGCTACTCAACGGCGCCAGTGGGCATGCTGCGGCGGATTGGGGCGGACTACGGCCTCGTGGGCGATGGGGAAGAGGCACTGGTGGAGTTGACGCGGGCGGTGTCCGCGCAGGCACCCGTGGAGGGCCTTAGCGGCCTGGTCTGGAGCGAGGGCGGCCAGTGGCGCCGGAACCCACCGGCATGGCGGGAGTTCGGCCAGGAGCCCCTCACGCGCTCGCATTGCGACACGGGGCGCTACTTCCGTGAGGGCGGGCAGGCCGGGCTGGAGACCAAGCGCGGCTGTCCGGGAGGATGTGTCTACTGCGCCGATCCCCTGAGTAAGGGGGCGCGGCTGCGGCTGCGACCGGTTGAGGCAATCGTGGGCGAAGTGCGGAACCTGCTGGCGCAGGGCGCGAACGCGCTGCATCTGTGTGACAGCGAGTTCAACCTATCCTACGAGCACGCGCGGGCGGTGTGTGAGGGCCTGATTGCGGCGGGACTGGGCGAGCGAGTGCGCTGGTGGGGGTACCTCGCGCCGGCGCCATTTGATGGCGAATTACTGGATCTGATGGTACGCAGTGGGTGTGCGGGCATTGACTTCGGGGCCGACAGCGGTGACCCGCAGATGCTGCAGCGGCTGGGGCGGCAGTATACGGTCGAGGACCTGCGCGAGACGGCGCGACTGTGCCGTTCGCGGAACCTGCCCTTCATGTACGACCTGCTGCTCGGAGGGCCCGGGGAGACGCTGCAGTCGGTGAAGAGAACGGTAGACCTGATGAAGGAGATACGGCCGACATGCGTGGGAGTGGCGCTGGGAATGCGGCTGTACCGGGGCAGCCCGGCGGCGGAGGCGGTTGTAGGTGACCTGGACGGCTGCCGGACGCACCTGCGGGGGCAGCTCGCGGACAACAGCGACCTGACGCTGCCGGTCTTCTACCTGCAGGAGGAGATTGCCTCGGACGGGGTCCGGCTGCTTCGTGACCTCATCGCGGACGATCAGCGGTTCTTCTTTGGCTGGCCGGATGAAGCACAGGCTGATTACAACTACGACGACAACCCGGTGCTGGTCGAGGCGATTGCCGCCGGTGAGCGGGGAGCGTACTGGGATATGCTGCGGCGGAGACTGGGGCTGGAAGCCTGACCCGTAGCGTCATACGTATAGGTACGCAGTCAGAATCGCGTACCATTGCGAATTGTCAGCTTACTACTGGCAGTCGTATAAATGATAGCGATGAGCGTGAACCGGGGTATTGTGGTGGGGTAGGAGTGCCGGAAGGCTTGGCGAGGCCTGACGGCACTGATAAATTGACCCGCCTGAGTTTTCAGGCGGGTCTTTTTTTCGTCCGGACTATGGCCTCAAATGGCTGCTGTTGTTTTGCTTGACCACCATCGGGTGGAATGATATACTGACTGTCCGTCGGGGCGTGGCGCAGTTTGGTAGCGCGCACGGTTCGGGACCGTGAGGTCGCCAGTTCGAGTCTGGCCGCCCCGACCATTCACAGATTTGTCAAAAAGTGGCTCCCATGCGGAGCCTTTTTTTGTGCCTGGGCACTGGGGAGCGCCTAACGGTCTCTGCGCTCCCGTAGGGGAGGAAGCGCTGCCGGGCGCGGGGAACAGGGGGCGTGAGGTGTTACTGATGACTGACGTGGTCCAACTGCTGCGTGATCTGGTCGCTCTGCCGAGCGTTAATCCATGTGCAGGGGAACCCGACGGCGTGCATGGGGAGGGGCGCGTGGTGGAGTACCTCGTGGGCTGGCTGGCGGAGCGGAAGATTGACCACGAGCTGCAGGAGGTCTGGCCGGGGCGGCACAATGTGGCCGCGCGGCTGAGCGGCGGTGGGGGGCCGTCGGCGGTCTTTGAGGCCCATACTGACACCGTTGAGATCCAGAACATGGAGATCGAGCCCTTTGCGCCGGAGCTGCGCGAGGGGCGGGTCTATGGGCGCGGCTCGTGCGATGACAAAGCGTCGCTGGCGGCCATGCTGGTGGCGCTGGAGCGGACGGCGCAGCGGGGGACGCCGCCGGGGGACATTACGCTGGCGGCGACGGTTGACGAGGAGTACCGATTCTCCGGCGTCAAGTACATGGTGGACCACGACTTTCGCGCGGATGGGGGAGTGGTGGGCGAGCCGACAGGGCTGCAGCTCATCGTGGCGCACAAGGGTGCGTTGCGCTCCCAGATCATCACGCACGGCAAGGCGTGGCACAGCAGCGAGCCGGACAAGGGAGAAAGCGCCATATTTCACATGGCGCGGGTGCTGACGGCGATTGAGGACTACGGGCGGGAGCTGGCCAAGCGGCCCGGGCATCCGCTGGTGAGCGGGCCGACGATCAGTGTGGGCCAGATCAACGGCGGGCACGCTCCAAACATCGTGCCCGACCGCTGCGAGATTGCCATTGACCGGCGCATCATGCCGGGCGAGGTGCCGGAAGTGGTGGAGCAGGAGCTGCGGGACTGGCTGACGGGGCGCCTTGAGGGCGTGCCGTGGGAGATGCAGGTGAGGCTCAACGACGGCGGGCTCGAGGGCTCTCCTGACGCTCCCATAGCGCAGCGGTGCGCGGCGGCGCTGGACCGGGTGCTGGGCGGGCATGTGACGGCGGGGGTGCAGTATGGAACGGATGCGAGCAAATTCGCGGCGGCGGGGACGCCGTCGGTTGTGA
Source organism: Armatimonadia bacterium (assembly GCA_039683575.1). Lineage (GTDB taxonomy): Bacteria > Armatimonadota > Zipacnadia > Zipacnadales > UBA11051 > JAJFUB01. The sequence continues at coordinate 10,429 of JBDKRC010000010.1, forward strand.
TCGGGCCGGGAGATATCGCCCAGGCGCACACGGCGGTGGAGTGGGTAGAAGTGGAGCAGGTGAAGACGGCGGTGGAGGTCTACGCGGAGATCATGTGGCCGCGCTAGAGCATGAGATCACCGTTCGTGTTCCAGTAGGGCAGGCGGCCTCGCCTGCCCACGCGGGCGAGCCGCCCGCGCCACTGGGATATTGATCTGGCCAGCCCCACGCCAGAAGATCATTTTGGCTTTACAGCGGAGGGTTTGGGGCGTAAGCTGACGAACCTGTGGTAACTGAATTACGGAAATCACCCCCGGTGCGGGGTTAAGGAGAGGATACGTATGGCTGATTGTCAGCGCACTGTTGTCGAAGTGAATGCGGGGCCGCATGACCGCAAGAATGCGGTTGTGTCGTTCTTTTGCAATGAGGGCTGCAGCGAAAATCTGGTTCATGTTGTCAATGAGCTGAACGCCGACGGATCGCTGGGCGCGGCCATGCCGGCGCAGTGTCTGGCCGAGTTCTGCGGCTGCGAAGACGAAGAGTGCACCTGCTGCTGCGAAGTTGTCTGGATGATCCCGGAGATGAAGGCCGGCGAGACCCGGCGCTATGCCATCGGTATGGCCGAGCAGCCCGCGGAGTTCCCCGGTGGCGTCCAGATTGCGCTGCAAGAGGGCAAGCAGGCCGACTTCATGGTCGGCGACGAGCTGTTCACCAGCTACGTCTTCCAGGAAGGCATCGCCCGCCCGTTCTGCTACCCGGTCTATGGGCCGAACCGCAAGATCGTTGTGCGCGAAGTCAACCTCCCCCAGAAGGAGAGCATTGACCACCCGCATCACAAGGGTCTGTGGGTCGCGCAGGGCGCTGTGAACGACAACGAGGACAACTGGAGCGAGATGAACGATCACGCGATCACCGCGTGTGAGGATGTCGAGATCCTCGCTGAGGGTCCGGTCTTTGGCGAGATCATCGCCTTCGGCGACTGGATGAGCGGCCGGCGCGGCACCCGCAAGAAGATGCTCGAAGAGCACACGCGGATCCGCGTCTACAACACCCCCGACAACGCCCGCGTGATGGACTGGATCATCACCTTCGTGGCGACCGAGGGCGGTTTCCACTTTGGCGACACCAAGGAAGCCGGAACCCTGTCGGCGCGGCTCAAGGAGAGCATGGAAGAGCGCAACGGCGGCACCATGCGCAACTCCTTCGGCGCAGTCGGCGAGGCCGAGAACTGGGGCAAGCGCGCGGAGTGGGTTGACTACTTCGGCGACGTCGAGGGCGAGGTCTGCGGTCTGGCGATCATGGACCACCCGGAGAACCATGGCTACCCGACGCACTGGCATGTACGGTCCTACGGGCTGTTCACCGCGAACGAGTGGGGCATCCACGACTTCACCGGCGACAACGGCAAGCGCGGCGACCTGGCGGTGCAGGCCGGCGACTTCCTGACCTTCCGCTTCCGCGTGTTCATCCACAGCGGCAACACGTGCGAGGCCGACGTGAAGGGCCAGTACATGAACTTCGTGTTCCCGCCGACCGTGAAGGTCGTCGAGTAGTCGCAAGTTCGAATAGCTGAAAGCCAAGGGGCTCACCACGGTTGGTGGTGAGCCCCTTTATTTTGTGTTCATCCTGATCTTCATCTTGACGAGGCGCGGATGTATGGCTATGGTACATATGTTCGATTGATGCGTAATGGAGGGACAGCATGGGTGACACAGACGAGCCGCAGGTTGTTGAGTTCGGGCCGTACCGCGTCATCGGGACGCGGTACGTGGGGAAGAATGAGAATCGCGAGATCACTGCGATGTGGGACAGAGACTTCCTACCGCGAATGGCCGAGGTCAAGCCGCCCCTATCGGGGCCGCATCTGGCTTTCGGTTTGTGCCGGTGCCTGCCGGGAGTGACGGACGGGTCGTTTGAGTACATCGCGGCCGTGGTTGCGGCGGACGATGCTCCCGTGCCCGAGGGCATGATGGAGGCGACCGTCGCCGGTGGGACGTACGTGGCATTCCCGGCGGAGAGCCTCGAGGTGCTCACGGAGGCATGGCAAGCCCTGCCGCAGTGGCTGGCCGCGCATCCTGAGTGGGAGGGCTACTGCGGCAAGGACTGCTGCGACTGTGACACGCATCCGTCTTTTGAACTCTACCCGGAGGACTTCGGCGAGAAGGGCAAGCTGTTCGTCTACATGCCCATCAAGCCGAAGGCCTGAGCCCTACCAGGTCACCACGTATCGGCCAGCGCCGGGCTTGCCGACCTTGAAGGTCAGGCGGCCCTGTACCATCTTTGTCTCGACCTTCCCCAGGTCGGCTTGCGTCAGCGCTGCCAGGGCGTGCACCTGTAGCTTCTGCGGGTCGGCGTTAGCCTGTGGGGCGAGGGCCTTCACGTCCAGCCCGACCGTGAACTCCTTGTCCCGCGGATAGGGGAAGACCGTCAGGCGGTTGGGCTCCTTGTTGACCTTCACTGACCCGTCGGTGGTGATCTTGCCGATGGTCAGCATGGTCCCCGGTTTGTTCAGCCGCGTGGTGAAGTCGATTTCCGGGTCCTGGTTGTAGTCACGGGCGACCTCGGCCAGGTCGGCGAGAGTGACGCCGGTGACTTTGCCGTTTTCGCGGGTGACCTTCAGCCGCGCGAGCACGATGCGCTGGTTGCCGTCGCGCAGGCCCTTAAGCGACAGGCGCGGGCCCTTGAACAGGCCGATGGTGAGGTCGTAGGTGCTCATGTCCCCGTCTGGGATGCTGACTTCCCATGGGCCATCGGTGACGACCTCGCCCGGCTGCCACTGCGTCGTGGGCTTAAGCAGGCGGTGGTCCTGCTGGAAGACGATGTTGTCAGTCTCGCCGACCTTCGGGTTCGTGAAGTGGACGAAGCAGAAGTAGTCGTCCTCCGGCTTCTCCCCGACGTGCCATTCGTAGGTCAGACGAACCTTGTTGCCGCCGAGGTACTCGAACGCCTTCAGCCTCGGCTCGATGTTCCTTTCCGCGCGCAGGTACGGCATGTTGAAGCTCGTGCGGGCATCCGCGAAGGCAAACTCGGCGTTCTCCGCGTAGTCCACGAAGCTGCTCCCCTGCAGCGATGAACACACCCGCGTCCCCGGCCCTGTCGCGAGGAAGCCCCACTGTGGCAGTGTCGTATCCCCGACCTTCCACGTTTCCTTGTCCCAGTTCACCCACACCACGAGGCCACTGTCGTACTCGATGCGCTGCCGTGAGGTATCGCCCAGAGCCAGCGCGACGCTCGCCGGGACGAGCTTCCCCTCCGCCTCGTACTGGATGCTGACCGGCTTGCTCGCCCCATAGAGTGCCTGCAGGGGGCCTAGCAGGTTGTGCTCCTTCGCGACCCACTGCACGTTCGCGGTCGACGTCGAACCGATGAAGCCCGCGTGGCCATAGGCCAGCGTCTGGGCGCGGTACTTGTCAATCTGCTCCATGCTCCCGCAGTTGCGTCCCCAACGGCTCTCGCGCATCGTGGCGAACCACCGCTCGTAGTAGCCCATGCCGTGGTTGACCATCTGCGGGTGGAGCTTGAGCAGGTCGAGATCGAGGAACGGCGTATGGTCCTCGCCGCCGTTGACCTGGGCCTCGACGCCATCGCACTTGCCTGCCCAGTAGAACTGGTTGTTGCCCTCGCCAAACAGCGGCCCCTCGTGGGTGTCGCGCATGTACTGGAACAGCTCGGAGTCGTATTTCACCTTGGCGAGAGCCATCGCAGCCATCGGCTGGTCGGCCTGGTGGTCAAGCTGGTGCCACGGCGGCACGCAGGTGTGAACGTCGAGATAGGCCGCGGTTGTGCCATAGGTCCTGTGGATGTACGGCGAGTTCTGCTCGGCGAAGCCCTTCGCGCGGTTGCACTTGAGCCCAAAGCTCTGCATCTTCGTGCCAGGGTTGTACCACGCCAGCGACTTGGTGCCGTCGGACTTGAGTACGCAGGCGGTCTCATCGTACGAAGGGGCGTCGGGGTAGAGATCAATGTAGTTCTCATGGCACGACCACACATAGCCGCAGTCGTTGGCGGCCTTGCCGAAGGCAATCATGCCCTCATCGCCGCCGTAGCGTGGGTCGGCGGGGATGTGGTCGGGCAGCTTCACATCGTAGCCGTAGCGCTGCCAAACATGCTGGATGATGGCGAGGTGGTCCACGCCGTTGTCCTTGAGGTCGCGCAGATTGTCGGCATCGCCCTGATAGGTGCCGCGCTGGTGGCCCCACACGTCGAGCATGATCCGGTCGCCGAGGAGCTTGAGGTAGGGTGAGGCCTCCCAGGGGATATTGGGCAGGACCTCGTTCACGTTGGGCGAGACACCGATATAGCCGCTTTCGAACAGAGGGTTGAGTGTCCCGTCCGTCTTGCGATCGTAGGACGCCTCGCCCTGCGGGCAGCGTGAGGAGTGGGAGACCGTCCAGTCGAGATAGCGGTTGACGAAGACATTCTGGGCGGGCAGGTAGAACAGGCCGCTGCCCGGGAGATAGGGGACAGGGACGCTGCGGCGCAAGGCCGCGCCGGTGATGCGGCCGAGGGAGATGGCCACGAGCACTGGCTGGTCGCATGTGGCGCTGACGGTCAGAGCCTTGCCGCTGATCCCGAAGGTCCAGTCCACCGGCACCGGCTGCCCTGCTACGTCATACTGCCATCTCACGTGAAGCTGGTTCGCCTTGAGTTCGCTGGAGAGTAGCTTCCCACCGCTGAGCAGGACGGGGCCGGTGCGCTCGCCCTCTTTGACCTCGCCGAAGACGCCTCCGCCCGAGGCCGGCCGGAAGGCATCGCCCCCGTCCACACTGCAGGTGAAGTCGTCGAGCGTGCCGGTCTTGGGCTCATAGTGATAGCGGATGAGGCCGTCGGCGCCCTCGTAGCTGAAGTCGCACGCGCTGCCCTGCGTTGTGACGCGGTTCCTGAAGTCGAGCAGGTTGGACGGGGTGACGCCTTCGCCCGAGCGGTTGCTCAGCGGCAGGAGGCTTTTGTCGGCTGTCGCCCTATAGGCCTTCGTCGCCGTTAGTTGCTGCAGCAGCGCCTGCTTGGCCTGGCTGGAAGCGCCGCAGATGATCTTCGGGTCGCCGAAGTAGGAGAAGTCGAAAGAGGGGTTGTTCTTCGGGCCGGGCTCGACTTGCAGGCGCAGCGTGATTGTCTCGCCAGCGCGCTTGGACATGTCGAAGGCATAGTCCTTCCACTGCCCCGCCGTGTAGTTCTCGTGCAGGAGTTCCTGTTCACCGACATACGCCCCAAAGGTCACGCCATCGCTTTTGCCGGGGACGGCGATGTCGGCGCGCATGGCGATGCTGAAGCTGAGCGTGATTGGCGTGAGCTTCGGGAGCTTGAGACGGTAGTCCACCCACATCTTGCCGGGCGCGATGTGCCAGGGGGAGTGCAGCAGGAGGGCCTTGCGGCCCATGATCTTCTCGCCGGGGAGGTACGAGATGCCCGCCACGGGCTCGAAGCTCCCCACCCACGAGTCCGGCATGTACACCGGCTGGCCACCATAGGACTGGTAGGCGACGCGGTACATGCCAATATCGCCCAGTGCGGTCTCGCCGGGCGGGAGGGGGACCGTGAGGTCAGCTTGCGCGAGCAGCAGGCTGGGGCACAGCAGCAGACACAGGACCAGTAGATGCTTCATCGTATCCTCCCAGACACCCTATTTGACGGCCGCGACGACCATCCCGAACGGGAAGCCGGACCACTTGTCCACGAGCGGGTCCAGGCCCTTGCCGCGCAGGCTCTCGTCGATCATGAGGTCATCGAGCGCGGTAAGCTGCAGCCCGGCCTCCCTGAGCGCCCGCACGAAGCCGCCGTATGAGTGCAGGTAGTTCTCCACGTGGTAGCGCTGCCCCTCGTGGCTGAAGGCAGTGCGCCAGCCGATGGTCTGGCACATGTAGTGGAAGTCGCTGATGATCAGCCGCCCGCCGGGCTTCAGGCACATGGCCATCTCGCTGATGGGGCCGTTGATCTCGGGGACATGGCATAGCACGAGGTTGCAGATGATCAGGTCGAACTGCTTGCCATGGGGCAGATCGCCAAAGCCGCCCTCGATGAACTTCACCCGCACCCCTTCCGCCTCGGCCTGCGCCCGTGCCGTCGCCAGCATCTCGGGCGACGGATCGATGCCGGTCACCATTGCCCCGCGCGCGGCCAGTCTGCGGGCATAGCGACCCGTCCCACAGCCTACGTCCAGCACCCTGTTCCCCGCCACCTCGCCGATGAGCGGCTCCAGCACCGGCTCCTCGAGCATGATGAGCGGGTTCAACTCGGCATCGTAGCTCTCGGCCCACAGGGCATAGCCATCTGCCGGACTGATTTCGACCGGCTCGCGCGGCACCAGCTTCTCCCGTGCCGCCTCGCGGTGGGCGGCTATCGCGTCCTCGCCGATGGCGGGGCGCGCCTCCTCAACCAACGCCGCGACCTCCGCCAGTTCCTCCCTTAGTGTTGCCTCGTCGCAAGTATCCACATGCCGCCGGATTGCCGTCAGACTGGTGTTGAGCCTGACTGCAAGCCCCCGCAGCAGCGCGTGTGTGTCCGACATACTACTCCCCTCGTTTCTCCGGCTGGTAGTTGGGGCTGACCTCATTCCTTACTGGCCAGCTTGCCCGTAGTTCGTCGTTGTACAAGCCAATCTCCCCGAAGGGGATGGGGCGGAAGTTGCTTTCGTGCAGTACCGTGGCGTCGGGTCTGAGGCCAAAGCCACCCTTGTCTGCGTTAGCGAATCCGGGGTCCTCGGCGGTGACGTAGTTGTCTACGACCTGCTGGATGCCCCGGTCGCGCGTCAGGAACTCCCCGCAGCGGTACGCGATGTTGCGCCAGACCATGTTCACGCCCTCGTCCTCGGCTATACGGGCGAGGTCGGGGTACCTGGTCGAGTACGGCGGCTTGGTGATGTCTATGTCCTTGTAGAGCTGAGCCTCGTGTCCCTTCAGGAACTTGTCCCACCCGGCCTTGCCCCAGCCGGAGAAGCTGATGCCAAACTGGCAGTCGGCGAAGATGCAGTTGTCCACGATGTTTTCCTTGCCGCCGTGGATCTGCACGCCGCCGAAGTTGGACTCCGAGCACTTGTAGAAGACGTTGCCATAGATCAGCACACCGCTGATCGCGTCGTCAAGCCGGATGCCGCCCTGTCCGCACGGCACGCCGCTGCCGATGTGGTGCCAGTAGTTGTACAGGAAGCGGTTGCCGCGATAGGTCGGGTTGCCCCACATGTCCACCCCCGCCTGATCGTCGCCCTCAGTGACCACGCTGTGGACCTCGTTGTAGGCGACGAGGTGATCGTTGCCCTCAATGCGCATGGCGTGGTGGGGGGATTCGTGGATCAGGTTGTGGACGACGCGGTTGCCGCAGCCATTCATGAGCACGGCCGGGGTATACGAGCGGTTGATGCGTGAGAAGTCGTAGATATGGCAGTTCTCGATGAAGCTGTTGCCGGCGGTGAGCGTCTTGCGGTCGCCGGCGCTCATGTTGACCCCGCCGCTGCCCAGGACGGTCAGGTCACAGCCTATGAGGCCGCTGTCCGGGCCGCTGATGAGGCAGCCGTAGACGCCGCAGCGGGTGATTGTGCAGGCGGCGAGGACGTTGTGATTGCCATTCTTCACCACGATGCCATCGCCACGGGCGCCGTCGAGGGTGAGCCCCTGGAACGTGGTCCACGGGCAGGCGTCGAGGGTGACGAAGGGCCCGTCGAAGGCGCTGAACTCGATCTGCGCCTGTGCCGGAGCCGAGGGCGGGTAGACGTACAGCAGCCCGCTGGGGCGGTCCAGGTACCATTCGCCGGGCTGGTCGATCTCCTCGAGCAGGTTCAACGCGAGATAGCGCTGGTTGGCGCGGATACCGTAGCCGGGGCTCTGGGTAACCGTGAAGCGCTTCGCGGCAGCGTCGAGCTTGGCCGGGACGGTGCCCTCGGCCCAGTCCCAATACCACAGCCCGCGCAGGAACAGGTCAGGGGCGTTGGTCCAGCGGGCGGCGCGCTCGGTGTCGTAGGCGAAGGACCACGGCTGGCCGTCCTTGCCGCCGCCGACCTCGCCGACGCGCAGCCAGCCCTTGTTGGGGAACTTGGCGAGAGGCAGCGGCCTGCCATTCCAGAAGATCTCGGTGTAGGGGCCACTGGGCAGCCCGTAGCCGCGTGCGGACATGGTGCCGAGGTCCGTGATGCCGTTGGCCCTCATATCCGCCTGGAAGACCTTCCCGCGTGCCTCCTCGGGCAGGCGGGCGAGGATTGTGGGATCGGTGACAGCGGCCAGGCCCTTGACCGGGCGCAGGCCGAGCAGCCTGGGCTTCTCGTCGCGATAGTTGCAGTAGATGACCGGGGCCCGCTCCGTCCCGGCGTCCTCGGCGAACAACTCAAACGTCTGCGAGACGGGGTAGTCCCCGCCGCGCAGGTAGACCTTCGCGCCTCCGTCGGGAAGCTTGCCGTCCCTGCGGGAGGCGCGGATGGCGTCGCGGGCACGGGTGAGGGTGGCGAAGGGCTGTTCGAGGGTACCCACGTTCGTGTCTTTGCCATCGGGAGCGACGTAGAGGGTCACTGCTGGCTTCGGCTGCGGCGGGAGGGTCATGCGAAGGGAAGGCAGCGGCTTGCCGTCAAGCGCCGCCAGCCGCTCACGGCCTTCCTGCCGCAGGTGCTCCGGCGCGGCCCCCATGGCGATGACCTTCTCATACTCCGCACGGGCTGCCGGAAGCTTCTTCTCGGCGGCATAGCTGGCCGCGACCCCGAACAACGCATCCACGACGACGATGGATGGGGCTTGAGGATCGGCGGCCAACTGGCTGTAGAGGGCGCGCGCACCCGCATAGTCCTTCTCGCCCCGCAAGGCGTGGGCGAGGGTCAGGCGGGCACTGGTGACCTGCTGAAGCGTGAGCCCCTCCACCTGCCACGCCTGGGCGTACTCTTCCCGGGCCTCGGCGCTCTTCCCCGCGCGGCGCAGGGAATGGCCGATTTGCAGGTGGGCGTTGAGCTTATCAGTGGGCGTCATGCCGGGTGTGGTAAGCATGGCCTGATACACCTGTACGGGGATGAGACTTCCGGCGCCACCGCGCGCGAGGCGCATCAGCAGCATCTGGGCGGCCTGCTTGTTGGCCTCGGGGGCACCGGGGAGCTTGCCGAGGTCGATGGCATACTGGATTGCGCGAGCGAGTTGCTGCTGGGCGGCGGCTGTCTCGGCCAGCCGCAGCATCGCCAGCGACTGGAGGCTTTCGCCGAGGGCGCTGTCCTTCCGCACAGCAGCGTACGCCTTCTCCGCAACCGCGTATTCCTTGCGCGAGAAGGCCTCTTCCGCGGCCAGAATCGCCTGAGTAATGGATTGGGCCGGCACGGGGTCAAAATACGCTTCAGCGAGCACCTCAGCGGGTGTCAGTGCGCGGTTCCAGACTACCACCTCGTCCACATCCAGCAGCACCGAGCCGAAGCCATAGCCCGCAAAGCCGATGCGGAAGCGTTTGTCGCCCGGTGGTGGTGTGTAGTCACCGGCATAGCTGCCCTTGCCGATGAGCAGCCCGTTGGCATACAGGCGGGTCTCCTTGCCATCCCAGGTTACGCACAGGTGCTGCCAGACATTGTCGGGGGAAGGGCCGCCGTTGATGCCAAATGAAGACTGCGGCTGCGGGCGGCCGATCTCAAAGCCGAGGCTCATCTGGGGATAGGAAGTGGTAAGTCGCCAGCCGTCCCAGTACCCGATACCGGTGGACAGGATCGTGCCGTTGGTCGCGCCGCTGTTGCCACGGTGGGTGCCGGGGCCGAGCTTGCGGACCCAGCAGGAGGCGCTGAAGGACTTGTTGGTGACGTCGAACGGTGCCCCCTCAATCCGCCCCATGTCGAGCCGGACGGCCTGCTTCTCTGGCCAGCGGCCGGGGACGAGTTCGAGCTTCTGGGCTTCTACGCCCGCCGCCGGGACCAGCGCGAAAGACAGCGGGTGGTCGGCAGGGCGGAGGTTCTTCGTAGTGGGAGCGGCTTGGGTGACATCCTCGAAGGTGTAGTACCCAAGCACGTCGGCGTTGCCGCGCAGGGCCTCGCGATGCTTGAGCCACCCGGCATGGGTGCCGGCCGATTGGGCGTATACACTCGCAGCCAGGAGGGTCAGCAGACCGGGAAGACAGAGGCGGTGGACGCGCATGGGGAACCTCCGGTGGGCCAGTTCTGGTCGGCGGGTATGTCTTCGCCAACTGTGGGCTGATGACCTGTTGAGACGAAACGGGCGCGGGATGACACCATCCCGCGCCCGTACCGGCAGACAACTCCTTGAGCCTAGTTGGTCCGCATGGCTGCGCCCTGGCCGATGATGGTCGAGGCTGACAGCCACTTGGCATGTCCATCGGCAAAGCCCACATTTGACCCGCCATTGTGGCGGGTATGGGCCTCGGTCCAGTTCGCCTGGGCCGCTGCCCCACAGGGAGTGTACCCGCTGCCGATTGAGGGATAGGCGACATTGCCGGGATAGCAAGATGCGATGAGCCAGTGCCGGGCGTCGCCGACGAGAATGCGATTCGCGGGCGTGGTGAGAACGCCGAGGGATTGCCCGCCAAGACCGGCGTCGTAGCCATAGGCGCCTTGGCCCTGAACACCCGTGCTTGACCAGTCCTTCATGTCGCCGCTGCTCGGGCAGTTGAAGACCTGCCAATTCTTGATGTAGGGCTGGATCTTGAAGCGCCACGAGCAGATACCGCCGACCGGAACGGGATTGCCGGGAATGGCGCTGTCATCCACAAAACGCTCGTCATAGTCCTGTACGTATTGCAGCACGCCAAGTGTGATCTGCTTGATGTTGTTCAGGCAACTCGTCTGGCGTGCTTTCTCGCGGGCTTTGGCAAAGACAGGGAACAGGATCGCCGCCAGAATGGCGATGATCGCGATCACGACTAGCAACTCGATCAACGTGAAGCCATGGCGTTTCATACTATCCTCCCTGTGCTGAGGTCGACGCGTTACGGTGCTATCGCTGCGGGCATGCTGCCCTTGATGGCAGTGCACTGCATCCACTTGGCGTGGCCGTCGGCAAAGCCGAGGTTGGAGCCGCCATTGTGCCGGGCCTGCTTGTCGGTCTGGTTGTTGGGCTGCGACGCATTGCAGGGCACGGTGGTGTCGCGGTTTTCCTGGGCGGCGAAGGCAAACGCCATGCCACCGCAACCGCTGCCATGCCAGTGCGCCGCGTCGCCGACCATGACCAGCGCCGCGGGCGACTGAACGGTGCCCACGGCAACACCACTGAGGTTGCCGTTGTAGCCATACTGCCTGGTGAGCTGGGTACCGGGGTAGCTGGGGTCACCAACGCCCGGGGCGGAAGGACAAACGAAGATCTGGTAGTTCTTGATGTAGGGGGAGAGATAGAAGCGCCACATGTTGACATTGCTGCCGTCCGCCCATCCGCCGGCTCCGGGGATGTTGAAGCCGGGGATGACGTAGCCCGCCAGCGGGAAGCGCTCGTCGTAGTCCTGCACGTAGGCCATGAAAGCCGTGGCCATCTGCCGCACGTTGCTCAGGCAGCTTGTCTGGCGGGCCTTCTCGCGGGCTTTGGCAAAGACGGGGAACAGGATCGCCGCCAGAATGGCGATGATTGCGATAACCACCAACAGCTCAATGAGTGTAAAGCCGGTACGTTTCATGCTGAGCCTCCGGTACTGAGAGTGCCCGAACATCCGACTATCCGACTATCAGGGAGCGGTTGCGTTCCAGAAGTAGTTGTATCCTCACCTCACGCCATGTGCCAAAGGAGCCTGCAACAGTCGGGCGCGGGCCTACATCGGCCAGGAAGTATCTATCCCCTGTCGGCCGTTGATCGCGCCCTTGCTCAGCCACTTGGCGTGGCCGTCAATGAACCCGAGATTGGCGCCGTCATTGTGCCTGGCCGCGATGCCCTCGGCAACGTCCACGAGGGCGGTGGGAGCGATCCAGTTGCCAGCGAACTCATAGCCCCGCCAGACGCCGGCGGCGTCGCCGCTCATCGTGTCTGCAAACTGGACCGCCTCTGACGGTGCCTGGATATCGCCCAGCGCCCTGATCCCGCGGTCAACGCTGAACTCCCAGTTCTCTCCAACCGACAGCCAGCCACGGTTGGCATCAGCAAACCAGGCTATCCGGTGGGTTGAGCAGCTTGGACACGCGAAGATTTGATCGTTCTTGACATAGGGGGTGATCAGGGTGGTCCAGATGGGGCTGTTGGTGGCGCGAGTGAGGGTCGGCAGAATCTTCTCGTCGTAGTCCTGACAGTACTGCGCAGCCCCAAGCACGATCTGCTTGACGTTCGACAGGCAACTGCTCTGTCGAGCCTTCTCGCGGGCCTTGGCAAAGACGGGAAACAGGATCGCCGCCAGAATGGCGATGATCGCAATGACTACCAGCAGTTCAATGAGCGTAAAGCCACAGCGTCTCATAGGAGACCTCCCGTGTGGTGGAGCACGCAAATTGTCAATTGCCTAGTAGATTCGCCGGACGCTGGCAATCTCCTGCTGGTTTCTTGCCTATTCCTTCACCAGTACCTCGTGTTCGGTGCTGGCCACACAGTTGCGGTCATCGAAGAGGTTGAGGTAACAGACCGTTGTCCCCTCCGGCAAAGCCGCTGTCACCTTGCCGCCTTCGACTTGCGCGGGAAGCGCTTCCCACAGCCGTTCCTTCCATGCTCCGAGCGCCTTCGTGTAGGTCAGCTCCGCCTTGGTGATCGGCCGCTTGCTCTCGAACGTCGCCCACACATTCTGCCCGTCGCGCCCCTGTCCGGTTATCCTAGGCAGCGGATCGCCGCCCTTGAGGATGCTGTCGGCAAAGACCCGTATCTCCTCCGGCCCCTCACCCGCCGGACCGTGCCCGTGGGGCATGCGGATGCGGATGGCGAGCGTGCGGGGCGTCTGTGGCAGGCGGTATGACTTCTGCAGCGCCGGGAAGGTGTATGCAAAGTCGTTCGTGCCCGTTACCCACAGCATCGGCATCTTCGCGTCGCCGAGATAACTGGAGGGGTCCCACCACTTCATCCAGCGTTCGGCGCGCTCCTTGCCCAGCCCCATGATGCTGGCGGCGAAGTTGTGATCGAGTGTGAAGCCGCAGCCATAGACCGGCACCGCGAGCTTGAACCGCGGGTCCACTCCTGCGATGATGCTGGTCAGATACCCACCCCAGGAGATGCCGGTCACGCCGATCCGCTCCGGGTCAACTTCCGGCTGCGCGCGCAGCAGCGTGTTCGCCAGCAGGGCCGACGCCACCGCATGAAACGCCCACTGGTCTTCACGCTGCTCATCAATCTGCCCGTAGCCGCCCCACCCGGGCGGCCCGCCCTGGGGATTGCGCTCCCACTTGCCGTATGTGCCCCTGGGCAGCGCTCCGCAGGTGTCCATCGCAATCGCGGCATAGCCCCGGTCAACCCATAGCTTCACCCAACTCGCGAAGGCCGTCCCGCCCCCACCGTGCACCAGCACCATCCCCGGCACCTTCTGGCCGGGCTCTACCTTGGGTATCCCTAACCATGCGAAGACCCGCGTCGGTATGCCCTCGTACGCGGGGCCCTCGAAGTACAGCGTCTTCATCCCCTCTGCTTCGAAGCCCTCGGCAGGCCACGTCTGCGGCACCTTCGAGAACCGCTGCAGGTCCCACATCGGGCCGACGGGGTCAGTGGGCGGCTCGACCTTGCGGGTGGCGGTCTCAGTTGCTTTTGCCTGTTCTTCGGGTGTGGCCATACCTGCCTCCAACGTTACTTCGGCGGATTGCTTGGGCCCCAGCTTAGTCGAGGATACCTGGCGACTGCCGCTATATGGTCCCCAGAGGCTGTCGCTGCCCTTGAGTACAAGCCTCCCCGCGCCTCGGAACCACGTGCTGACCGGCCAGGAGCGATTCAGCGGCGGCTTGCGGAAAGCACCCCGAACGTCCCGGACTGCCTCCACCTGTGGGTGAAACACGACAATGAACTCCATCTTCTGATCGGTCAGGTTCTGCATCTGGAACGTGATCTTCGTGTCGGTGAAACAGTAGGTCAGAATGGCCTTGGGCGACGATGCCTTCAGCGTGCAGCCATCTACCATCTCTACGGTGTCCATGGACATCGTCTTGGTGTCATAGAGGTATATGCCGCGGCAGACCTTGGGGTCCGCCTCGATCATCTGCTGGTCATGCACGAGCAGGCTTGTGAGGCAGCCGTCAGCGGTGATAGTGGCGACATAATGGGGAGTCTGAACGCGGAAGCTCTTGCCCTCAGGAGCAATGGTCACGGCGGCCCAGGTAGGGGCGGTGAGCAGGAGCGTGAGGAGGATGGCGCGGGCTGGGGACATGTCAGTGCAGCCTCCTGATTACCTTCTTGCGCGGGTTTTGAGCTTCTGAAGGTACAATCTCGTACAACACAATCATCTGAGGGGGCAGGACAATGAGTGGCACCACTCTGGACTACGAACGGTTCAACCAGCGCCTGAGGCACCACTGGCGCTGGACTGGCGTGTTCCTGCTGATGATCTTGGGGACTATATGCAGCATGTCCCGGCCAATGGTGGCGGACATGGGCGGCATTGCCCACATCCGCCACGTTGGCCTATCCCAAGCCCTGAGCGAGGGCTTCGTGAAGTCGTTCCAGCCGGCCCTCGGAGGCCAGCGGCCATCATCGCGTGAGACACGCAACAAATTCGTCTTTCTCGGCCTTCACGTGCTGTTGATGCTCATCGCCGCCGAAGGCCTCAACATCCATGGCCGACGCATCGACCGTCTCGTCGCCCTCCGCAGAAAGGTCGAACTCGACGAGCTGATCATACCAGCGACGAAATCGCCCTCCTAGACCGCCAGCCCCTCACTCTTCGCCGCCTCGTATGCCTTCGTGATCACACGCTGGATGTGCAGTGCGGTCTCGGCGTTGCTGATCGGCTGCTTGCCCTCTTTGGCGCACTCCACAAAGTGCTTGAACTCGCGGTCGAACCGCGTCTCGCTGTTGTCCGCCTCGAACTCCTGCCACTCCTGCGAATCGTGCATCCGCACCCGCACCGGGCCGGAGAAGTAGTTGTCCACACTGAGGATGCCCTTCTCGCCGGTGATGATCCACTGCGTGAACTCGCCGGGCAGCGAATAGCCCGCGATGACCTCGCCATAGCAGCCATTCTCGCCGGTGAAGAGAATGATGCCCACATCGTCGGTCTCCATGTCCTGCATGAACGTGCCAGCCCGGCACGACACCGACTTGAACTTGCCCAGTAGGAACTGGTACAGGTCCGCGGCGTGGGAGCCATTGTCCATAAGCGAGCCGCCGCCGGCCATCTTCAGGTTCGCGCGGTGGTTGGTGGCGAACTTGATCATGCCGGTGAAGCCGCCGCGGAAGAAGATCGGCTTGCCGATGATGCCGCTGTCGAGGACTTCCTTGGCCTTCATCATCGGGCCGTGGAACCGGTGGCAGTAGGCGATCATCAAGATGGCCTTAGCCGTCTTTGCAGCCTCGGCCAGCGCCTCGGCATCTTCCAGCGTCGCGGCCATGGGCTTCTCGCACAGCACGTGGATACCGCGCTGCAGGCACTCGACGGCCATCTCGCGGTGCAGGAACGGCGGGGTGCAGATGCTGACCATGTCCGGCTGCTGCTCGTCCAGCATGACCTTCCAGTCACTGTAGCCCTTCAGACCGCAGGAAGCCTCGGCCTTGGCAACGTTTTCGGCGCTGATGTCCGACCCGGCCACGATCTGAGCGCCCTCGATCTTCTGCCACTGGGCAATGTGCGTGCCGGCGATATTCCCCAGGCCGATGATAGCGACTTTCATATTGTGTAACTTCCCTTCACAATGCGAAATGTGGTATTGTACTGCTGAGGTTAGCAGTCGATGGTTACGCCCTGAGCAGTAAGCCAGTATAGCAGGCAGCTCGCCTGTCCACGCTCCTACCACTCAGAACCTGCCACCAATTCGACAGTACTCACCGACAATCCTCCTGCCGAGACACACCTCTTCATGACTGACAAAGCTTTCAAGACCTGCCGGCTATGTGAAACCAGTTGGCCGACCCTGGCCGACTTTGTGAAGGACCGCAAACTGCGAGTGAACGGCTACCAGGCCTCCTTCGGCGCGCCGGAGGATGGCGTCATTCTGCTCACGCACGACGTTCCGGGGTGTGGTACGACGCTGGGCCTGGTGGCGGGGACGCTGCAGGATCTCTACCACGGCCCGCGCTACGTAGAGGTACTCGCGGGGACCAAACCGTGCGAGTTGTGGTGTCTGGACGAGCACAGCATCGAGGACTGCGACGCGCCGTGTGCCATGGCCTGGATCAGGCACGTGCTGCAGTACCTTCGGCGACATGAACTACCAGAGCACCTGCGTAAGGAGCAGAGCTAGTATGTTGCGCAACCCCGATTTCTCGGCCTCCGATGGCGCCCTGCCCGAGCACTGGGCCGTGTGGCAGCCGGCCGCGCAGGCTGCTGGCGTACAGGTTCAACCGGTGCCCGAAGGCCTGCTGATGGCCTCGCCCCGTGAGCCCTTCTGCGTGGGTGGGGTCCAGCAGGAGGTCACAGGCATCGTCGGCGGGCAGGCGTATGCCTTCACGGTTGAGTGTCTGGTGCATGAGGTCCCGTATCCCTACCAGGCCATCGGAGTCCGGGTGGACTGGCTGCGCGAGGGCAAGCTGGTAGACCCGGCGGGGCGGCTGGTGAGCGGCCCCACTGTGACGGGCGAACACGCGAAGTTTGAGGATGTGTTGGTGGCACCGGAGGGGGCGGACGCGGCGCGGATACTGCTTGAGTGTCACTGGCTGCAGGGCGGCACGGTGACATGGCAGAGTGCGAGTATGGCGCCGGCGGAGCAACCGGCGCCCCGCAGAGTGAAGATCGGGACGGTGTACCTGCGGCCGCAGAACACGACGCCGGAACAGAACCTGGAGCTATGGTGTGACCAGATCAGAGAGGCAGGACGGCTCGGGCTCGACATTGTATGCCTCTGTGAAGCGATGCTGTCGGTGGGCACGGGCAAGAGCGGGATTGACGTAGCCGAGGCTATTCCCGGCCCGGCCACAGAGCGGCTCGGGCAAGCTGCGCGCGAGGCGAAAGTGTGGGTCGTCGCCTGCCTGAATGAGAGAGTGGGGGAGAGGGTATACAACACCGGGGTGCTGCTGGACCGGCAGGGCAACGTGGCGGGCCTCTACCACAAGACGCACCTGCCGCGCGAGGAGTGGCGGCAAGGAGTGACGCCCGGCAGTGAGTACCCCGTGTTCAATACGGACTTCGGCACCGTCGCGATACAGATCTGCTATGACTGGTTCTTCCCCGAAGTAGTCACTGCCTTCGCAGCGCAGGGCGCGGAGATCGTCTTCGCGCCGACTTGGGGAACGACGTTTGCCGACAAGGAGGGGAAGGCCGAGGGGGAGACGGTATTCCGGGTGCGGGCGCGCGACAACGGGGTCTACATGGTGCCCTCAGTATATGACGGCAGCAGCATGGTGATCGACCCGCTGGGCCGCATTCTGGCGAGCAGCGAGGGGCAGACCGGGGTGTTCTGGGCAGAGGTGGACCTGAGCGAGCGCGAGCCGCTGTGGTGGGTGGGACACTGGCGCGCCATCGGCCCGCGCGACCGCATGCCCTACACCTACGCGCCGCTTGTAGACCCAATGCAGGGGCCGACATACTGAAGCAAAAAGCGGTTGCCAGTCGGGGACGGGCTGTGCTATAGTCGGCCACAATTGAATACGGACCAGCTCGCGGAGGTCGGAAGACGGTTCAAAGCCGTCGCTGCCCCGCAACTGTAACCGGGTACGAAAGCCCCCTCAGGGCCACTGTGAGATGGAGATCTCGCGGGAAGGTCGGGGCCGGTAGGACGATCCGGAAGCCAGGAGACGACACTGCGAGCGCTGTAGTTGCATCCTTGAGTATGCAACGCATCCTCTTCGAGGGACGGAGGGTGGGCTTTTTTGCTTAACCGCCACCTCACCAAAGGGGCGGTTTTCTGCGTTCTTGGACCGCCTCAGAAAGGACTGGCCTCATCATGCAGACGCGACGTGGCTTCACACTCATTGAGCTCCTGGTGGTCATAGCAATCATCGCGATCCTGGCGGCGATACTGTTTCCAGTGTTCGCCAAGGCCCGGGAAAAGGCACGTCAGACGAGCTGTTTGTCCAACCTCAAGCAGATCAGTACCGCGTTCATCATGTATGCCCAGGACTACGACGAGACCTGTGCCCTGGCCTACTACGACGACTGGCTGCACTACTGGGACGCCACGCTGGACAGCAGCACTTGGGCTGAGAATGGCCCCGGATACCTGGACCCCTATATGAAGAGCGGCCAGATCCGCGCCTGCCCGAGCTTCAAGGTGACCGGCGGCGACCGCAAGTATACCGGCTATGCCTACAACGCCGATTTCATCGGCGCCAACCCCGTGGACGGCTGGGGACCGGGCAGGTCACCGGCGTCGCTGGGGCAGGTTACCGACCCCACCGGAACGGTCATGGTCTGCGACAGCGCCGTCTGGAGCAGCCTCAGCAACGCCGCGATTGGCAACAACCTGCTGAAAGCACCCGGGCAGGTGGATTACTATGGGCCGAATGTAGCGTTTCGGCACAATGGTACTGCGAACGTGGCCTATGTGGATGGGCATGCGAAAGCTGCAACCAGAATGTACAATACCTCCGCGAGTGACAGCACACTTGGAGACCTGTCCTCGGACGCAAGCGCGTATGATCTGAACTAACTGAAGTTGACCAATGTAACGATTCGGGGCGTTTTTGGGGAACCCTCTAACGGGTTAATGTACTACTGTTTGGCACAATTGCCACCGCCCTCTCCGCGTAGGTAGATATACGCGGAGAAGACGGTGGCAATTTCGTTTTGGCGATTAGTGGTTCCGGCATGCGGAGCATGCCTACCACGCGTCCGGATCAGACCCTGCTGACTAAAGGACCGTCCTTTAAGACCGGCAGCTGGGACTCGTAGCTTACCCGGTCATTGCGGTAGATGATCCCGATGGGAATCTCGTCGCCCCACATGAAGGCCTTCGCCAGCGCCGCGGCCCGGTCGAAGGGGTCGTAGCTGTCCTCCAGTGGCCGCACCCGGTCTTTGTACCACTTGTAGGTGTTGAGCTTGTTGAAGGTCACGCAGGGCTGCAGGATGTCCACCAACGCAAAGCCACCCCTATGCTGCAGAGCTGCCAGCATAACCTGCTCCATGTGGTCTGGCAGGCCCGCAAAGGTCCTCGCCACGAAGGAGCATTGCTGCGAAATCGCCGCGGCGATCGGGTTGAAGGCGAGGTTGATGACCCCGTAGGACTGCAGCTTGGTCGGTGTGCCGGCGTCCGAGGTGGGGGAGGCCTGGCCCTTGGTCAGGGCGTAGATCTGGTTATTGTGGACGAAAGCCTTGACCCCAACATTACGGCGCATGGCGTGCAGGAGGTGGTTGCCGCCCTCGCCATACATGTCTCCGTCGCCGCTGGTGATGATGACCTCAAGCTCGTGGTTGGCGAGCTTGATTGCGGTCGCAGGGGGCACAGCACGGCCGTGGAGGCCGTTGAAGACGTTTACGGGCTTGGTGACATAGTGCGGTAGCTTGGCCGCCTGGCCGATGCCGGAGACGAGGACGACCTTGCGGCGGTCGAGTCCGGCGGCATCGAGGGCCTTGTCAAAGGACTTGAGAATCGGGAAGTTGCCGCAGCCGGGGCACCAGGTAGGGTCCACGGGCGGCGTGGAGCGCAGACCCGCGCTCAGGGTTTGGGTGTCACTCATGGCCCAGCCTCCTCATAACCTCGCGCGCGGTGAACGGCATTCCATCATAACGCGCCATCAACTCCGCCCCCATAGCCAGCCCCTGCATCGCGAGGATGCTGCGGAACTGGCCGGTGGCGTTGCCCTCGACTACCGTGAGGCGATCGCGCCACTGAAGATGGGGTGTGATCTGGTCCGGATTCAGCGGCCAGACCTGCGAGAAGTGTAGCAGCCCCAGCGACTGGCCACGCTCGGCGAGCAAGTCCACGGCCTCGCGGCAGGCGCCGTAGGTGGAGCCCCAGCAGATCAGCAGGTGCTCGGCCTCGGGGGCGCCGTAGTAGGTCGGCGGCAGCGCCTCGGCCACCATCCCCTCCCCCTTGCGCAGACGCTTATCTACCATCTTGACCCGCACCGACAGGTCCTCGGTCACGTGTCCCTCTTCGTTGTGCTCGTCGGAATCGACCAGAACAAAGGCCTCGCCGCCGGGGATGGCCCGGGGTGAGACGCCGGATTCGGTGAGGGCGTAGCGCACGTAGTCAGGACCAGCCGTGCGGTCAATCATGAGGTCGATGGGGCGATAGGTTGGGTCGAGTGGCGGGATGTTCCTGTGCATGTCCACGAGGTACTGGTCCACCAGGACAAAGACGGGGGACTGGTACTTGTGGGCAATCTGCAGGGCCTGACGGGTGCAGTCGTACGCTTCCGGCAGTCCGCCAGGGGCGAAGATCGCGCGCGGGAACTCGCCGTGACCGGCATGCAGGGCGGGGAAGAGGTCTTCCTGGCCGGTGCGGGTGGGCAGACCGGTCGCGGGTCCGGGACGCATCGCCAGCAGCACCAGGACCGGCAGTTCGAGCATCCCGGCGAGGGACAGCGCCTCGACCATCAGCGAGAAGCCGCCGCCACTGGTGGTGGTCATGGCGGGGACCCCGGCGTAGGTGGCTCCGCAGGCCATGTTCATGGCGGCGATTTCATCCTCGGCCTGTTCAACGAGCACGCTGTAGTGCTCGGTCATGCTCGCCATGTAGTTGAGCACGGCGGTTGAGGGCGACATGGGGTAGGCGGAGACGAACTTGACCCCGCCAGTGCAGGCGCCGAGACCCACCGCGGAGGCGCCGTCGGCGACATAGTCCGAGCCGTCATTGCCGGGCGGGGCCTTGAGCAGCCCGGACTTGGAGGCCACGAGTTCGGCGCCCTTGCGGGCGCAGGCCGCGTTCTTTGTGATGATCTCCTCGCCCTTTTGCTTGAACACCGTGCCGAGGTAGTCCACGAGGTGCTGGACGTCATAGCCGAGCAGGCCGAAGACCGCTCCGGCGGCGACGGCGTTGCCCATGATGGCGTTGCCTGCGACTTTTTTGGCAACGTCGTCAAAATGGATCGTGAGCGTGCCCTCGGCCTCGCCATCGTAGATGATGAGCCCCTCGGGCATCATGCTGCCGCGCAGTTCCTGCAGGGCGTTGTCGCTGAGGGCGACGAGGAGATCGGCGTCATCGCGGGGGGCGAAAAGCTCGTGGTCGCTGATACGGATGTCGTACCAATTGAGGCCGCCGCGGATGCGCGACATGTAGCTTTGGGTGGAGAGGAGATGGAGGCGGATGCTTGCGAAGGCTTCGACGAGGAGGTCGCCGGCGGTCTGGAGGCCTTGACCGGCCTCGCCTGCGATGCGGATATTGATGTCCATGCCAGATCACGTTCCAGTGGTTATTGGACAGCCAGGGAAAGGTCGGTGGGAGGAGGCGGTGAAGGCGCTCCTCCCACGGTTGGACGGTGTTAACGGCGTGCGGGCAGGGATGCCCGCGCACCTACGGCGAACGGCTCCGAGCGGGCAGGGATGCCCGCGCTCCACACGGCGAACGGCCTCAGGCGACGGGTGAGAAATCGTCTTTGGTGGCTCCGCAGAGCGGGCAGAGCCAGTCGCCGGGGACGTCGTCCCAGGCGGTACCGGCGGCGACACCGTTATCAGGATCGCCCTCGGCGGGATCGTAAATGTAGCCACACAAGTTGCATTCGTACTTCTGCATGACAGCCTCCCTCAATCTAACGTGGTTTTCGCGGTTGATGTTCAAATGGTGGGCAGCGAAGTGATCTGCTGCCGCCCCTTCGGGGCTCTATGGTGAGATGCGTGCTACCAGGGGCTTGCGCCCCTGGCTAGATGCCGGACGGCCCTTCGGGCCTAAGAGACGGCGGAAAGGCAGAGGCCACCAAAACGATGGCAAGGCCTTCAATGGATGTGCGGCCCGAAAGCGCGAGACGAGACAGTCAGGTCGAAACGGTCAGGTCGAAACGGTCAGGTCGAAACGGTAAGACGTCGAAGTCGTAAGGCCCGAAGGGCCGTCCGGCATCTAGCCAGGGCCGCAAGGCCCTGGTTTCCGGCGACCCAACTCCTGAGCCCCGAAGGGGCGACAGCCTCGGGTGGCAGGACTACCGGGCTTTGCAGCCGCATTCGCAGTTCGCTTGCAGCTTCTCGCCAATGACCTTGCCTGCCTCGTAGCACTTGGCCAGGTCGGACTCGTCAGGTACGTATTGCGCCCTGACGGGTTCGGCGGCCATCTCTACCTTCATCTCTTCCAGGGTCTGGGCGATCTGCTTGGTGGCCTCGCCGCTCCAGCCGTAGGAGCCGAAGCACGTGCCGATTAGGTTCTGTCGCTTGAGGCCCTTGAGGTAGGTCAGCACGTCGGCGACCGTGGGGAAGATGGTGTTGTTCATCGTGGGTGAGCCGACGAGCAGCGCCCCGGCGTCGAGGAGTTCGGTGGCAACGTCACTGCGGTGGCTGGCGCCGAGGGGCATCAGGCGCACGCAGGCGCCGCCCTCGAGCAGACCCTCGCCGTAGGCGCGGGCCATGGCGGCCGTGCTCTTCCACATGGTGTCGTAAACGACGACGGCTTTGCGGGAGGGGGCCATGGTAGCCCACTTCTCATACAGGCCCAGGATGCGGCCGAGGTCGTTGCGCCAGATGGGGCCGTGGTCGGGGGCGATGGTCTTGATATCGAGATTCATGCCGCCGACGCGTTCGAGCAGCTTGAGCACGAGCGGCGAGAAGGGCGTGAGAATGTTAGCGTAGTACTTGGCCGCCTCGAATTCCAGCACCCAGTCGTCCACTTCGTCGTCGAAGCGCTCCGAGGTGGCGAGGTGCATGCCGAAGGCGTCCTGGGCAAAGAGCAACTGGCGCTCGGGGAGATAGCTGAACATGCTGTCGGGCCAGTGCAGCATCTTGGTCTCGACGAAGGCGAGGTTCAGGTTGCCGAGGCTGAGGGTCTCGCCGTCCTTGACCGGGATGATCTCCTGGTCGAGCTTGAACTGGCGGGCGAGGGTTTTGGCGCCGATGGTGGAGGCGAAGACCTTCTCCGGCTGGACGGCGGCGATGGCCTGAGGCAGGCAGCCGCTGTGATCCATCTCCGAATGGTCGGAGACGATGTAGTCAATCTTGGCGGGGTCAATGACGGAGGCGATGCGAGCCAGCATCTCGCCGCAGAAGGGCTGTTTGACGGTGTCAATGAGCGTGACCTTGTCGGCCATGACCAGGAAGGCGTTGTAGGTGGTGCCGCGGCTGGTCAGATAGCCGTGGAAGTCACGGAGGGTCCAGTCAATGGCTCCCACCCAGTAGACATCGTCAGTTACGCGTATGGCTTTGGTGTCGACAGACATGGTGGTCTCCGGAGAGCGAATAGTGAGTAGCGAATGGCGAATAGTAACGGCGGGCTGTAGGGCGGGGGCTTGTACCCCGCCGCCTGGGTGGTTCGTAGATAACGGCCGGCGGGGTACGAGCCCCCGCCCTACGGTCCGAGCGGGCGGGACGCCCGCAGTATGCGATGGTTAGGCGGCGCCGCCGCTTAGTGCCGCTGGCATGCCGGCGGCGACGGCGAAGATGCGGGCGGCGAGTTCCTGGTCGAGCATCAGCAGCGCCTGGGGGTTGTCGCCCACGAGGCGGAGCTTCTGGACGATACCCTCGGCGGTGGCTTCCTCTTCGACCTGCTCGTCAATGAACCACTGCAGGAAACTCGAGGAGGCATGGTCACGGGTGTCGAGGGCTATGTCCATGATGCTGCCAATCAGGCTCGTGACCTTCTGCTCGTGGGAGACGACGTTTTCAAAGGCAGCCAGCGGTGTGGGCCACTCGGTCTGGGGGCCCTCAATGGCCTTGAGGGTGACCTTGTTGCCGCGCTCGATGACGTAATCGTAGAACTTGTACGCGTGCAGGGTCTCTTCCATGGACTGGATGCGCATCCAGTTGGCGAAGCCCTTGAGGCCCATGGCGTCGAAATGCGCCATCATGGACTGGTACAGGTAGGCGGAGTACAGTTCGGCGTTGATCTGCTCGTTGATGGCCTGGTGGATCCGTTCGTTCAACATTTCACATTACCCCTCATTCAGGTTTGGACGACTTGCAGTCGGGACAGAGGCCGAGAAGCTCGACGCGCTGCCCGATGATTTCATAGTTGGTGGCGCTGGCCAGCGATTGGAGCGGCGGTAGGGTATACTCCCCTTCGACGTCGGCAACCCTGTCACAGTGCACACAGCGGATGTGGCAATGATCGGCGGCGTTGCCGTCGTAGCGGCGCTGGTGGCCGGAAAGCTCGAGACGCTGGATGACGCCCTGGTCCGAGAGTAGCTCGAGGTTGCGGTAGACGGTGCCAAGGCTTATGTGCGGCAACTGGCAGCGCACGAGCTGGTAGAGCTCATCGGCAGTCGGATGCGTGCAAATGGCGCAGAGTTGGTCGAGGATGACATGACGCTGCTTGGTTAGGCGAGTAGATGCTTTGTTCATAATAGTAACTGTTACGAATTATAGACAGGGCAGGGCAGGTTGTCAAGCAGGATTGAGGGCGGTCTTTGGGGGTAGACAGTGGTGTGGAGAGACGATATCGGTGGTGAACGAAATGGCATTATTAGTGTTGACAATGCGGGGTCGGTATGGTAAAGTAATCCACGCTCGCAGGCTATGGCGAGCATTGTTATTTTCCCCGTCTTGGGGCTGTAGCTCAGTCGGTTTAGAGTGCCACCCTGTCAAGGTGGAAGTCGCGGGTTCGAGCCCCGTCAGCCCCGCCATATGCTACGCACAGGCCCTTCTGCCAACCAGCAGAAGGGCTTTTTGTATGTGGCTGTTAGGCTCACGCCATCGAAGGATAAGTTCGATTGTAGCAGATTCAGGAGCTGCCTCTTTTCAGTTTGAGGCTGGGTTAGCCATAACGTGTACGCATTCTGGGCCAATCTGAGAAGCTTCACCCCCGCTTCGTAGTAGACTTGGCTGGCCGACAGATGACTCTCGATGGACGCCTGTGCCTCAAGTTGGCGCGAACGCCATTCGTGGGACTTCCGGCGCCATGTCTCTTCCCCAATCGTTCCGTCGAGCTTGTCCTCGTATGCGGCGTCCATGCGATCCTGAAGTCTACGCACTTCCGCCTGAAGCTTCTTGAGTTGCTCCTCGTGGTAAGTCTTCTCGTCTTGGTGGCTTGCCTTCAGCGCCGACACGATCCAGTCGATGTCCCCGTCGCTGATCTGGACCCGCTTAACCACCTCTCCGAGAAGATCCTCGAGCCTGTCCTCGCGGATCGCCGGCTTGGCACAGCCGCCCTTGGAGCCTGTGCAGTGGTAGTAAACGTACTTGCCCTTATGAATCTCAGCCGTCACGAGACAGCCACAATGGGCGCATGTGATCGCGCCGGTGTACGCAAAGGTGCGTTTCGCCTCCTGTACCGGATGATTTGTCTTGTTCAGCGCTTGCTGCGCGCGCTGAAACAGGTCAATCGTCACCAGCGGCTCGTGTGTTCCTTGATAGGTGCGTCCTCCCCATGTGAAGGTGCCGATGTAGAAAGGGTTTTTCAGAATACGCTCAATGGTACTCTTGCCGGGTACCTTGCCGAACCGGGTCGTGAGCCCTTCGGCTTTCATTCTGTCCGCAGCCTCCGCGAAGCTGCAGTTTCCAGCGGCGTACCACTCGAACACCTTTCGCACCAGGGGTGCTGTGACGGGATCAGGAGCAATCCCGCGCCTATCGCCATCCTGGATGTTAATGTAGCCGATAGGGGCAGAAGACGGCCAAACGCCCTGCGCCGCCTTCTCCCGCATACCCTTGCTGGCTTCTTCGGAAAGGTTGTCCACGTAGTTCTTCGCCATCAGGACCTTGATTCCGTGCATGAACTTTTCGGTGGACCGGCATTCGTCCGAGAGGACGAAGTTCTCTTTGACGAAGTGAATCTCCAGGTCGAGATCGTCGAGAGTCACGTAGTCGCGGAGATTACGGTAGAGACGGTCTGTCTTCTCTACCAGCACGGTGCGACAGTTCTTGCGGTTGCGGCGCAGGAACTCGACCATCTCGCCGAAAGCGGCTCGCCCGGCCTGTTTTGCGGTCTCTACATCCACGAACTCTTGCTTGATGGAGAAGCTCTCGTCCAGTCCATACTCATGAAGAAGCTTGAGTTGCGCCGGAATGGAGAACCCCTCGTCAGCTTGCTCTTTGCTGGACACTCGCGCATAGATGACCGCTGATTTCATTCTTGACCGTCCTTCAGATCGTTCATGCCCTCGCCTGTGCGCCCCGATGTACGCGTTATTCGTCGTCTACTGCACACGCACGGCCCCAGGCATTGCCACCGTCTGCCTCGCCCCGTGTGGGCGATCCTGGCGCAACTCTGCGGCAGTGTAGCGCCGGTCCGCTATTCTTTGGGGTGATCCTCCGCCCGCCGCCGCTTCACATCGCGACGGCGGCCAGCGCGTTTCCCCGGTGTCCCCCTTCGGGGTTCGCGGTCGGGTCCGTGCGGTCAATCATCCGGGAGATCGTCGTGGTCCTGAACTCGGCGCCGCGCGCCGTCCGAAGGCCTTCGGCATTGAACAGGTCGGCGATCTCCTGCCAGGTCTTTCCCTGTCGCCGCAGTTTCGTAGCACGCCTCGCCAAGTACCCTACGTTCTCCGCCGGCCGTCCGAGACGGACCCCCTTCTGCTTGGCTGCCTTCAGGCCGTCGCGGGTCCGCTCCCGGATGCGCTCAAGCTCCACCTCGGCCATCGCCAGGCGGAAGGGCAGCATCTTGTCAATCTTCTTCCCATCGCGGACCTGCCAGCCCTCGTCGGCGCTCAGCAGGTCTATGCGGCTCTTCACCGCCCAGTCAACGACCTTCAGCAGGTGAACCATGCTGCGCCCGAGGCGATCCACCTTGGGGAAGATGATTCCCTGTGCCTCGCCGGCCAGGACGCGGGCCTGGACCTCGGCGAGACCGTCGCGCTCCTTGGCACCGCTTTCGACTTCAGCCACCACGTCAACGAGGGTGAAGCCCTCGCGAATTGCTGCTTCCTGGAGGCGTGTCCGCTGCCCGTCCATGGAGTGCCCGTTCGTGCCTTGCTGCGTCGTGCTCACGCGGATGTACCCGATGAGCTTCCCCGCCCCGGTGGCGAGCCGTGCCTGCTGTTCCTTGCTCACTTTGGTTCCTCGCGGTCGGGCCATTTCGGGTTCCTCCTTGTTTCGTTGACAGGAGGAGTATAGCGCATTAAACGAAATCGTTCAATAGCGTTTAACGTGCAAATGGCTCTTTGTTGATTCTGGCCTCGATCTTCCTATGGAAGAGCCTTCGGCGTTGCCACTGTTGGCTCCTGCGAGACGCGGCAGGCGTCTTGGGTTGCTGCCGGCCCGCCAGCGATGTTCACCTGCTTGTCGCCGATATTTACCTGCAGCACGGGAAGAGCCAGCTTGCGCACGGTCGCGAGAGTCTTGACCGCTGAAAGGAACCGACGATGTGCTCGGTCCTGGCGGCGCTGGTGATGCTCACTCCAGGCAATTCCCAGCTCTTTCATGTTCTGAGCGTAGATTGCATCAGCGTACTGCACCTGTAGCCAGCAAGCCACGATCCGTTCGGCCAACAGGCGCTCCAGAGGAGATGTGTCAGGCCCCGCCAGTTCGCTCCTGAGCTTAGACAGGCGCTGTTCAATCGCTTCGCGAACGTAGATGTTATCTCCGGCATATACCTTGAGCATGGCGTCCTGCACGGCTTTCGCTGCGTCACCCACCGTGTCCCAGAGATTGGGGAAGTCTATCGTCACCTTCCGGATCATGGGCATCGCAGATTCGTCGCCCTTTTCAGCGCGCTTCAGGAGGGCGAGGAATTCGTCTTGGGCCGTGCTGGAAGAACCGGCTGGTTTCTTGCCCTCTGAGTTGGCCTTCAAAGCGCTCCTCTTCTCCGTTACATCATTCTTCTGCAGTTTGCTTTGGCGCACGTCTCCGCCTCCATTCCCCGCGATTGTGCCGGTGATACCCTGCCGCCATCAAAGCTTCACACGCCGCCAGATCACTGAGCTCACACAGTTCTACGACGGACCGGTCCAGCGCATCGAGGCGGTCACGTTCCTCGCGAAACGCTTCCGCCTCAAGCATGCGCTGCGTGCGCTCCAGGGCATCGAACGCAGCCGCGGCATGTGCGGCCTTTCCGCCTCCGAGGTACTCGCGAACAACTCGCCCGTTGACCCTGCGGCTCCGGGTGTAGTATCGCCCGCCTCTGCTTCGTCGTTCCCAGGCCACGTGTTGTGTAACTCCTTTGCATTTGCACCGCTCCGCAATAGCGGCGCGTCGTTGTGAGCTTGCTGGATCACCCGCGTCTTCGTCTGTAGCGTGTTAGCCAGCGGTGCGTCCCTGCCGGCGTCGTGAGGCTGTGCTCCGGCGGATCGGGCCACCTGCAATGCCCGCCGCCCGGCCGGTGCGGCCACTGGTATGCCTCGCACGTGCAGGGGGGGACGTTCGGTTTCCCTTTTCGCCATGGAGGATAACCGCCTTTTGGTATGCGTCCCCGGTGGTGTCGTCCAGCATGGGCCATGCAGCGCTGTAGCGCATCGCTCCACATTGCCCACGCGCGACACCGTTCGCCGTTCGCCTTGATGGCTGTGCATTGACGCAGTTCGCGCGCGCGTTCAGAGTACATACATGGCTCCCAGATTGCGTCTTCTGGTGGGCGATCGCAAAATGCCCACGCTGACTGCAAAAACTACAGAAAAGCGTTGCCCGGCCACGCATTGCTGTGAGGACCGGACAGAACGGACAGAACGGTTTCCTGCGTATCCTTCATCATCAAGTACCGACTGCATACTGTATTGGGTCGCTTGCACATCAGGCAGCTCATCCGACTTACAGTGAGCCGGAAACCGTTCTGTTCGTTCTAACTGTTCTCCGGTTGGTCGGCTCTCAGGCCAATCCCAAGCCACACCCACGTCTTCGTGTCGCCCACGTTTCGTTGGCTATGCTGAAGATCGGGACGGAGTCTCTTCAGTGCCTTGCCGAACTGTCTGTCCATTGCAGGAGGCTTTCCTGTGCGTTCGCAGAAGGCGTTGTAAGCCCTGCGGAGGTGCTCCTTAGGGGTGACGGCTGCAGGGTCAAGAATCGTGTCTCTATCGAGCCATACTGCCAGCGGATCAGTGATAGTACGGAACTCCCCCCAGGCCTCTTGCATGGAGACAGTCTCCGCTATCCCGCGCGTTCTAACGCGCGCTAAGGCGGCCAACGCCATGTTCAGGACGCCCGACAACTCGTGCGGGTCGGCCAATTCAGCGTCCAGTTCGCCGCGCTTCCTCGCGGTCTTCTCGTCGAACGTCCGGGTGAATGGTACGCACAGCCAGCGCCTGAAGAAGGCGTGGGAGGCGTCAGGCGACTGTGGCGGGTGGTTGGCGCTGAAGACCAGGCGTGAATAGGGGATGAACGAGAAGCCCTCGCCATACTTGCGTTCTCCGTAGATGGGGTCGCCGCCGGTTATGGCCTTGAACATGCTCGTGCCGGCCAGGTGGGCAGACGGCAGGTCGGGGCAGATGTTGGCGACCTTGCCCACGAGACTCGCCGCGGCGAAGCGGTCCACCTCCAGCTTGTGCAGACTGACATTGGCGCAGTTCTGATGACCCACGAACGCGGTAAGCCCTGTCAGGAAAGTGCTCTTGCCATTCGCCCCTTCCCCAAGTAGCAGCACGGCCTTTTGGACCGAGGTGTCGGGAGTCATCAGCCAGGCAGCAAGTTCCCATGGCAGGTCCTGCGTGTCTTCTGGAAATGTCTGGTGGACAAACCTGATCCACGCGGGGCACGAGGCTTCAGGATCGTATGCGACTGGTATCTGGACCGGTGAGAGATGCTCTGGGGAGTGTGGAGACAGCTCTCCGGTATGGAGATCGAGCAGACCATTAGTGCAGTTGATGACTTTCATAGAGGGAACGGTCACGAGGTGCGGTGCGTCAACGCGGATATATTCTACGACCTCATCCTGTCTGCGCGTCGACCACTTCTCACTAAGCCCCCAGTCTCGCATCAGGCGCTTCACGAGAGCCTTAATGCGCCGTTCGCCCTTGGGCTGGTAATAGCCACTATCGTAGACATAGAGCGAGAGACCGTCGTCAACCGCGAATGCCTCAGTCTCCAGTATGGCCGTCGCCACATTCGCAGCAGCGATTGCCCTTTCGCCTTCCACGCGCCCACCACCGCCGTCTTTTGCTCGCGGTTGGTTGGCCGTGCACATGCTACCCGTGGCGTAGAACTCGGTTGCCTGCTCCAATGCCTTACGGATCGTGCGTTCGCCGTAGGTGCTATCGCCTCTCATTTCATCCCACTTCGCGCGCATCCGCCCGGACTGCCGGAAGAGCGAATCGACGCGAGTTGGATCGCCGCCTGTCCAGAACGCCAGGTAGTTGCACAGTGACAGGTCGCCGGCACTGTCGTCCTCGGGAAAGGCGCCCTCCCACAGACGCGAGAAGTCCCTGCCGTTCTTCGCGGCCCTTGCCTTGCCAAGAAGCTCGACGTCGGTTAAGTCTGTAGTGCCGGTCAGGTTGCGCTGGGGCGCAGGAACCGCCGCCGCTTTCCTGCCGAAGACGCGCTGATGAAGCGCCTCAAGCTGCTCCTGTCGGTGCTCGATGCTCGCGGGAGTGCCCGCCAGGTGTTGGCCTGTGACTGTGAAGTACCGTGGGCTGCCAGGTCCGTACATCTCGATGTCTCCCTTACGCCGACCGCCAGGCGGCAACTCTGCCCAGAGGAGAACATGGATTCCGGTTCCGCTCGGACTTGCCTCGCTGTAAGACGCAAGGAGTTCCACAATCTCCTGCGCCCACGGCTCCACTCCCCCCGTACGTGGATCCCGGCAGTCGTCCAAATCAACTCCACACAGCCCATTGTCGAACATGATTCCCAGACCGTCGAAATGCCTCACCTGCAGGCAGGCCGTCGCGAAGTCCGTCCAAGTAGACGGATCGTTCGACTTGGCGCGCCTCTCCGTCGTCGGGTTGTACGGCACCTTGGTTGGCTTGCTGTTGCGCAGCTCTGACCGCCAGCACACCCAGGCCGGGCGGGTCTTCAGACACGCGGGGAGGTTGGGCAGAAGGTCTATCATTTGGCTTCCTCTGGAGTGGCTTCGGTCGGCGTCGCGGTCGTGGGTTTCTCCCAGCTTGCGAGTAGGTCACAGAAGGCACTCATGTTGCGAATAGCCTCCCGTGCGTCCTCCTCAGAGACATGCTTCCCTGTCCGCTCCTCCCAGAAGCGGCGGGTCTGCTCCACGACGTCCGGCGAGAGTCCATGCGCCACGAGCTACGCCTCAACTCTCTGCTTGGGCTGCAGACGCCTGCGCAGGGCATCGATTTGCGCCTCGTCGTAGTAGCGGTATCCTCGATGGTCACGGTATGGCGCGACGATTCCCGTCCGCTCCCATCGCCAGAGCGTCGAACGGGAGATACCCAGGGCTCGCAGTACCTCGCCGATGGGCCTCAACGCCTCGTCATGCTTCACACCCGTCACCTCTTCCGATGCCTGCTACGCATTGCATCAAGTTGCAGCGTGGCGTAGTATGGTGCAGAGTATGACAGGGGATGCTATTGAGAAATAGTCCCAAACACGGTGCTAAGTGTCGCCATTCCGCAGGAGGTAACAGGTGTCTGGTTCCGTCGAGGATCACGAGCTGCTTAGTGCGGTGACGGCGCTACAGATGAGACGGTTTCTCACCGAACTGCCGGATGGGGTCTCCCATCCCTTAGTGCTGCCGAGACACGAGCGCGACCGGGTGGTGTGCGACTTTTCTGCGCCAAGGTTCTACTTGCCTATTCGTAAAGCAAGTAAGCCTCGTCGTTGGATCGAAAGGGCAATTGCGCCGGTCGCCGAGCTCACGGAGCGTCATGAAGAGGTGGGGGAAATGGGGAAGTGGACGTATGACTGGTACTACTTCGAGTTACTGGATCGCGACCGCGTTCTGCGTCCACTGTTTTGGCTGAGCGCGCAGCTACTTCACCATTCCTTCACTGATGATAGACCCTTGAGACAGATCAGTGGCAGCATGTGCGAACGTGTGGGCCACTTGCGTCAGTTTCTGACGATGGACTATGTCAACGGGGGGGCGAGCGACGGCAGCTCCCGTGAGATAGAGTACGCAGATGAATGGCGTGCCTGGTTTGCCGAGACATTCCGCGCACATGAGGCGGAGTGGCTTGCGTCAGGTGATCTTCTCTATGCGAGTGTAGGGCCTTGGCTCCAGCACCTACAGTTCGATCAAGACCTGCTTCACGAGCAGGGGGCGAAGCGCTCAAGGTCTGACCTGAAAGGCCGGGGCCACAGTTGGAAGAGCAAATTCCCGTCGGGTCTTCCCGGCGTCTACTGGAAGATGGTACCCGTGTATGACGGCGAGCTCAGAGGGGCGCTGTGGCGGGCGATGCAGCATGAACTGTACGTGACATCGGTCTTCAATTTGGGTGCCACTCAGGATCGGGACCCCGAGCTGTGGCAGCGCATCGAGGAACGGTTTGCCCTGCCTTACCAGCGCATGAGTCGATATCGCTACTACGAGCGAGCGCGTGAGCAGGAGGTACTTGAGTTGAGCCTGCAGGACTATACCTTGGATGAGATCGCAGTAGCGCTGGTGGATAAAGGCCTTCACCCCATAAGCCAAGACCTCTATCCGCCGCCTCCGCCGCAACCTGGCACAGATCAATACGACACTGCCGTCGCATCCGCCCGGCGCGCCGCAGAACGCAGGCGGAAGGTCCTGCGCGCAGAGGGTTCGCTTAAGCTCGGCAAGCCGGGTAGGCGAAAGAAGGAGACAGCAAAGTCCTGATTCTCTGCCGCCTCGTCATCACAATGGTGGTGTCTACATGGGGATGATGGACCCGTTGTTAAGCGGGTGCTAACCATCATCTTAGCGGCTGTTTGTGCATCTTCCAGGGGTACCGGCCAGTCTGTCTTACTCTACCGCAAATCCTTAGGAGGTGCCGGCTGCCTGACTGGCGAAAGGCAGCAACGCCGCACGTGGAGCTTCGGGGGGTGTCGCTGGATCAAGCTGAAACCCTCTGTTCCCTCCCCCGCCTGCCCACATACGAGGACGTGATACGCAATATGGCACGAGGCTCAAAGAAGCCTGCCAAGAATGGCGGGCCGCTGGACTTCAAGGAGAAGCTCTGGGAGGCCGCGGATAAGCTGCGCGGTCACATGGACCCCGGTGAGTATAAGCACGTCGTCCTGGGCCTGATCTTCCTCAAGTACATCTCCGATGCGTTCCAGGAACTGCACGACAAGCTGAGCGCGACTGCCGCGACCGAGCACACCGACCCGGAGGACCGGGACGAGTACCTGGCTGAGAATGTCTTTTGGGTGCCACAGAAGGCCCGGTGGGCGGAGCTGCAGGCCAAGGCGAAGACGCCGGAGATTGGCCGTCTGCTGGATGACGCGATGCTTGCCATCGAAAAGGACAACCAGTCCCTGCGCGGGGTGCTACCCAAGATCTACGCCAGCCCTGACCTCAACAAGGAGCGCTTAGGCGAGGTTCTGGACCTGATTGGCACTGTGGGATTGGGAGACCCCGAAAGCCGCCGTATGGACGTCCTGGGGCGCGTCTATGAGTACTTTATCGGGAAGTTCGCGAGCCAGGAGGGGAAGGCCGGCG
This sequence comes from Armatimonadia bacterium, assembly GCA_039683575.1. Classification (GTDB taxonomy): domain Bacteria; phylum Armatimonadota; class Zipacnadia; order Zipacnadales; family UBA11051; genus JAJFUB01. The sequence goes on from JBDKRC010000010.1 coordinate 43,859, forward strand.
GGGAGTTCTACACGGCGGCCTGTGTGGTGCGCTTGCTGGTCGAGATGTTGGAGCCGTTCCACGGGCGTATCTACGACCCGTGCTGCGGGTCGGGGGGCATGTTCGTGCAGAGTGAGCGCTTCGTCGAGACCCACGGCGGGCGGCGCACCGACGTGGCGGTGTACGGGCAGGAAAGTAACCCCACGACCTGGCGGCTGGCCCGCATGAACCTGGCGATCCGCGGGATAGACGCCAACCTTGGGCCACACCACGGCGACAGCTTCCACCACGACCTGCACCCTGACTTGAAGGCTGACTTCATCCTCGCCAATCCCCCTTTCAATGACAGCGACTGGGGCGGGGAGCGTGTGCAGAATGACCCCCGCTGGAAGTACGGCGCCCCTCCGCCCAACAACGCCAACTTTGCCTGGGTGCAGCATTTTCTTCACCATCTGGCGCCAAACGGCACGGCGGGCTTTGTTCTCGCGAATGGCTCGATGTCGAGCACCTTCTCGGGTGAAGGCGACATACGTCGCCAGATCATTGAGGCTGATCTGGTGGACTGCATGGTGTCGCTGCCAGGGCAGCTTTTCTACACCACGCCGATCCCCGTTTGTCTGTGGTTCTTGGCGCGGGACAAGCGTAACTCGGGTAAGCGCGACCGCCGCGGCGAGACCCTGTTCATTGACGCTCACAGGATGGGAGCAATGGTGGATCGGGTGCACCGGGAGTTGACCGACGACGACGTCGCTGCCATCGCGCGCTGCTACCACGCTTGGCGAGGGGAGCCCAAGGCGGGCAGATACGAGGATGTGGCCGCCTTCTGTAGGTCAGCCACGATCCAAGAGATTGCTCAGTATGGCTTTCTGCTGACGCCAGGTCGGTACGTGGGCGCTGAGGAAGTGGAAGACCAGTCCGAGCCATTCGCGCAGGTCATGACCCACCTTACCGCACAGCTTTGGCACCGGATGGATGAGGCCGGGCGGCTTGACTTGACCATCACGAGGAGTTTGGGCAGCCTGGGCTATGGGCGCAGCCAGCCATCGACAGAGCACCTTGGCGAGGCCGGTGGGCGCGCAGCAGGTACGCGAGTAGAGAACTCGGGCGCCGACAATGGGTAACCCAGTCTGCTGGGAAAGCGTGCGTCTCGGCGACTTAGTCCAGATTGTGCACGGATGGCGGTTCGAGAGCGAGTACTTCCGGGACACCCCACCTGGGGATGTACTTCTGACCCCCGGCAATTTCCGGGAAGGTGGTGGCTTCAAGGGCGACGCCCTGAAGTACTACGATGGGCCCGTCGCCGATGGGTATGTCCTGGCTGAGGGTGATCTCCTCGTAACGATGACTGACCTGAGCAAGCTCGGGCGGACATTGGGTTATCCCGCCTTCGTCCCAGGCGCCCCCCCCGGACAGAGATACTTGCACAACCAACGATTGGGCAAGGTCATCGTTGGCAGCCCAACCCGTCTACTGCAACGCTTCCTGTACTATCTTCTATGCACTTCGGATTACAGGCATGAAGTGCTGGCCGGAGCGACCGGCACGACCGTTCGGCATACGTCACCCAGCCGTATTGCCGCGTTCAGGTTCCGATTGCCGTCACTTCGTGAGCAGAAGGCTATCGCCCACATTCTTGGTTCGCTGGACGACAAGATCGAACTGAACCGGCAGATCAACGAGACACTGCAGGAAATCCTGCGGGTCGCCTTCAAGTCCTGGTTCATTGACTTCGACCCGGTGCGGGCAAAGGCGGAGAGGGGGCAGCCCGCCGGCATGGACGCTTCCATCGCCGATCTCTTCCCCAATGAACTTGAAAGCACGGATCTGGGTGAAGCGCCCAGAGGCTGGCAGACAGGGACGTTGGGTGGCGTGGCGCACCAAATGCGTAGGGTGGTGACCCCTGAAGAAGCAACCCCGGAGACACCCTACATTGGCCTTGAGCACATGCCGCGCAGGTGCATTACGTTGTCCACGTGGGGTACCGCGGATGAAGTTGCCAGCGGCAAGTACGGGTTTCTGCAAGGCGAATTGCTGTTTGGGAAGCTCCGGCCCTACTTCCACAAGGTTGGGGTTGCACTCGTAGATGGCATTTGCTCAACAGACATTCTGGTCGTTGCGCCCAAACAGCCTGAATGGCAGGGGTTCGTGGTAGGCCACCTGTTCAGCGACGCACTTGTGGCCCATGCGGACGCCCATTCGACCGGGACGAAAATGCCCAGGACCAACTGGCCCTCGATGGCCGGTTACAAGGTCGTGTTGCCGCCGACGGCGTTGGCAGCGGCTTACAACGCGGTGGTGTCACCCATGCTGGAGGCCATCCGCAACAACGTGCTGCAGTCCCGCACTCTCGCGTCCATCCGCGACGCGCTGCTGCCGAAGCTGCTGTCCGGTGAGCTCCGCATTGACGACCCCGAAGCCTTCCTGCCCCACGCCCAGGCCGGCGCCCCCGAAGAGGTGCAGGAGAGATGAAAGCGGACGAGCTGTTCATCGAGAAGATGTTGCACGGCACGGATCAGTACCTGATCCCGGTCTTCCAGCGCTACTACGAATGGACGTCCGATGAGTGGCAGCGCCTGTGGGACGACATCACTGCCCTGTTGGAGGAAGACGCCAAGGCAGAGCACTTTATGGGGCCGATGGTGGCTGTCGCCCACAATCCCACACCTGGCTCGGTGCCGCAGTACCTCATGATCGACGGCCAGCAGCGACTGACGACGATCGTGCTGCTGCTCTGCGCCATTCGGGACTTGGCCGCCGAACACGAGCTGGAGAAGATCAGGGGGCAAATACAGGATCAGTTCCTGCTCGACCAGTACAAGACGGGGATGGATCAGTACAAGGTCATCCCGCGCCAGCGCGACCGCGCCGGGGTCATGAAGCTGATGGAGGGTAAGGTCGACGAGAGCGCCGGGCGCCCGCTGGAGTGCTACAACTACTACGTGAAGCAGATTAGGCAGGCGATGGCTGAGGGCAAGGCCCTGGAGACGATCTTCGCTGCCGTGGCGAAGCGCCTGACCCTGGTCATGATCACCCTGACGGACGAGAACCCCTTCGAGATCTTCGAGACGCTCAACTCCACCGGCAAGCCGCTGGAAGAGGCGGACCTCATCCGCAACTACGTGTTCATGAAGCTGTCCTTCACCGACCAGGACGACTTCGACGAGAACCTGTGGCGACCATTCGAGGATCGCTTCTCCGCCCACGGCGAGCACAAGCTGATCCCGCTCAGTGATTACTACCGCGACTACCTCATGCGCGATGGCACGTATGTCGTCAAGCGACACACTTATGTGGACTTCAAGAAGCACATGGATGGGCAGGACGACAAGAACGGCTTTGAACCTACGGAGTTGGCGCTGAAGCTGGACGGATACGCCCAGCTCTACACGAAGATCTGCCGACCGCGTACTTACATAGAAGACGAAGACATTCAGCGGGAGTTGCGGTACATTGCGCGGCTGAGTAGTGCTGGCACCGCCTACCCACTGGTACTCAACCTGCTTGGCCGGCACAAGGACGGCACGCTCGCCAAGGCCGAACTGCTGGAGTGCCTTCGAGCTCTCCAGAGCTTCGTCATCCGGCGCTCCATCGGCGGTGAGTCCACGCGCGCGTATGGCCGCTGGTTTCCCGGAGCTATCAGCGAGTGCAAGGACGGAGCTGTTCTGGAGGGGCTGATCGGCTACTTCAAGAAGCGCGTATGGCCGGCGGATGAGCAGTTCAGGGCAGAGCTCAAGAGCTTCCAGCTGTATCGGCGCGAGTTCGACATGACCCGCTTGATGTTGATCGCGCTGGAGGACTGCTGTCAGCACAAGGAGCCGGTTGACGTAGACGCTGGGGTGACCGAGGAGAAGCTGACTGTTGAACACGTAATGCCGCAGGGCATAGTGGACGACGCCAAGGGCGAAGCTTGGAAGGCGGTCTTGGGGCCCGATTGGGAGAAGGTCCAGACCAATCTCATGCACACCCTGGGGAACCTGACGCTGAGTGGCTACAACCGGGAGCTCTCGAACGAACCCTACGAGACGAAGCGCGAGGAACTGAAGAACAGCCATCTGGAGATCAACAAGTACTTCGCCGGCCAGGACACGTGGGACGCGGCGGCGATCGACGCGCGGACGGACCACCTGGCCGATCAGCTGGCAAGCATCTGGCCGGTACTGTAAACAGCTGGGGGAGCAACCATGCCCGCGTTCATCACCGAGTCGGAAGTTGAGAGGTCCGCCCTCGGCTACCTGAGCGACCTCGGCTACGAGGTGCTGTACGGCCAAGACATCGACCCTGAGAAGCCGGCACAGGAGCGGCAAGATTTCGGTCAGGTCGTCCTGGCGTGGCGGCTCAGAAGCGCCCTGGGCAAGCTCAACCCACAGGCCGACGGGGAAGCGCTCGACGACGCCATGCGCCAGATCCTGCGCGTCGACAGCCCGAGCCTGGTGGAGAACAACCACAGCTTCCATCGGATGGTCACGGACGGGGTCTCAGTGCCCTGCCGCAAGGCCGACGGAACGCAGGGCTACCAGCAGCTCAGGCTGCTCGACCACGACGACCCGAAGGCCAACGACTTCCTGGCGGTCAACCAGTTCACCGTCTTGGAGGACAAGCACCATCGCCGTCCCGACATCGTGATCTTCCTCAACGGCCTTCCTGTGGCCGTCTTCGAGATGAAGAACCCCGCGGATGAGAAGGCGACGGCGAAGAGCGCCTTCAAGCAGCTACAGACCTACAAGAAGCAGATCCCCACCCTATTTCAGTTCAACGAGCTGCTGATCGTCTCCGATGGCCTGACCACCAAGGTCGGCTCCCTGACCGCCAACTGGGAGTGGTTCCTGCCTTGGCGCACGGCTGACGGGGAGACAGTTGCGCCGAAGACGGAGCTGCAGCTAAGGACGCTGGTGCAGGGCGCCTTCGACAAGTCGCGCTTGCTGGACCTGATCCGGTACTTCGTGGTCTTCGACACCAGCGGAGCCGCGGCTGTGAAGAAGATCGCCGCCTATCACCAGTTTGGTGCGGTGAACAAGGCCGTCGAGTGCACGGTGAAGGCCTCCCGGCCCGAAGGTGATCGGCGAGCTGGCGTCGTGTGGCACACGCAGGGGAGTGGGAAGAGCCTGTCGATGGCCTTCTATGCCGGGAAGATGGTGCAGCATCCGGCGATGGAGAACCCGACGATCGTGGTGCTGACCGACCGCAACGACCTGGACGACCAGCTGTTCGGCACCTTCTCGGCGTGTCAGGGGCTGTTGCGCCAGGCGCCAACACAGGCCCAGAGCCGCGACCACCTGCGGGAGTTGCTCAAGGTCGGCTCGGGCGGCGTAGTCTTCACAACTATCCAGAAGTTTTTCGCGGGGAAAGGGGAGCAGCACCCGCAGCTATCCGACCGGCGCAACATCGTGGTCATCGCGGACGAGGCACACCGCAGCCAGTACGACTTCATACGGGGCTTGGCAAAGCATATGCGCCAGGCTTTGCCGTATGCGTCATTCATCGGCTTCACAGGCACCCCCATTGAACTTGCTGACAAGAGTACCCCCGCAGTCTTTGGTAGCTACATCGACATCTATGACGTAGCCCGCGCTGTCGAAGATGGTGCGACGGTCCCCATCTACTACGAGGCCCGCCTGGCGAAGATCGAACTGCCTGAGAATGAGCGTCCCAAGGTCGACGAGGACTTTGAGGAGGTTACCGAGGACCAAGAGGAGACCGAACGCGAGCGCCTGAAGACGAAGTGGAAGCAGCTGGAGGCGGTCGTTGGCACCGAGAAGCGCCTGCGCCTGATTGCCGCGGACATCGTAGAGCACTTCGAGAACCGGCTGGGGGCAATCGACGGCAAAGGGATGATCGTCTGCATGAGTCGGCGGATCTGCGTCGACCTCTACAAGTACTTGGTCGAACTTCGCCCGGAGTGGGGATCCGAGGAGGACGAGGCGGGCACCCTCAAGGTCGTCATGACCGGCAACCCCTCGGAAGAGCTGGCGTGGCAGCAGCACATTCGGAACAAGCCGCGGCGTGAGGCTTTGGCGCGGCGCTTCAAGGACCCGAAGGACCCGTTCAAGCTGGTGATCGTGCGGGACATGTGGCTCACGGGCTTTGACTGTCCGTCGCTGCACACGATGTATGTGGACAAGCCGATGCAGGGGCACGCGCTGATGCAGGCCATCGCTCGGGTTAACCGGGTCTTCCGAGACAAACAAGGCGGGCTCGTGGTGGACTATCTGGGGCTGGCGGCGCAGTTGAAGAAGGCGCTGGCGGCCTACAGCGACAGTGACCGTCAGGAAGCTGGCGTGGACTTGGACCTCGCGGCGAGAGTGCTCCGGGAGAAGTACGAAGTGGTAGTGGACATGTGGCACGGCTTCGACTATTCGGACTGCCTCAGCGGGACGGGACAGATCAGGTTGGAGGCCCTGCCAGGGGCCTTGGAGCACATCCTGCAGCTGGAGGATGGGAAAAAGCGGTACTTGGAGGCGGTGACGGCGCTGTCGCGGGCCTTCGCGCTGGCGGTGCCTCACGACTACGCCCTGTCCATTCGGGACGAGGTGGGGCTGTTTCAGGCCATTCGTGCGGGGCTGGCCAAGGGCGAAGATGACGAGAATGGCGACGGCGGGGAAAGGCAAGCCAGCCCTGAAGACGTGGAGTTAGCTGTTCGTCAGATCGTATCGCAGGCTGTATCCGCCGATCAGGTTGTGGACATCTTCTCCATCGCGGGGCTGGACAAGCCAGACATCTCCGTGCTCTCAGAGGAGTTCCTTGAAGAAGTCCGCGGCATTAAGCAGAAGAACCTGGCGGTCGAAGCCCTGCGGCGCCTGATTGAAGACACCATCAAGACGCGCGGGCGAACGAACGTGGTGGAGTCGCGGAAGTTCTCGGAGATCCTGGTGGACACGATCAAGCGCTACCAGAACCGGACGATCGAGGCCGCAGCGGTCATTGAGGCGCTGATCCAGCTCGCTAAAGACATGAGGGACGCCCAGAAGAGAGGGGAGAGCCTGGGGCTGAGCGAGGAGGAAGTCGCCTTCTACGACGCGCTGGAGACCAATGACAGCGCGGTGGCGGTGCTCGGTGACGATACCTTGCGCGCCATCGCTCGCGAGCTCGTGGAGGCCGTCAGGAAGAACGCGTCGATCGACTGGACGGTACGTGAGAGCACTCGCGCAAAGCTGCGGGTGATCGTGAGGCGGACGCTCAAGCGGTTTGGGTACCCGCCGGACAAGCAGGAGAAGGCGACGCAGACAGTGCTGGAGCAGGCGGAGCAGCTGTGCCGAGAGTGGGCGGGGTAGGCCGGAGTTCGCAGGATGAAGGCGGACGCGGGCGCGAGACTACACGGGAGGTCGAGACGGATGTCAGACTGCGAGAGCTACATGCTGTACTGGAGAAATGACTGGCTCGAACAGCTGCCCGAAGAACCATTGAACCATCTCGCCAGCAACCAGCTGAGCCCGAAGGAGGTCCATACGGGCGACGTCATCTGGGCAGTCACGGTCGATCAGGCCAGGCTCTATCTGTTGGGCAGGCTAATGGTTGCGGAGCTGATCGTGGGACAGAGAGCTGCGGAGAAGCGTCTGGGTACCACTGACCTCTGGGAGGCCAAGTACCACGTGATCGCCACGAGAGAGAGCCGTGTTCGATGGCAGCCTCTCGACATCACCCAACTGGCCCCCGAACTGCGCTTCAAGAGCAATAAGTCGCCTCGCCTGACTATCGTTGAGGGTGAGGTGGTTTGGCATCAGCTGCAGGCCATGCGCACCCTAACTCTGGAGACTTCACGGCGGCTTGAGCTGGCCTGGGCGGCAAGGCCGCGAGCGCAGGGCAAGTAGCCTCCCGGTCGCGAAGCCGATAGACGACCGACACGGACACGCACTCTGACAGGGATTGCCGGGGAGGCACACGATGCGCGTCTACGGGAGCATACAGGGAGTTGATCCGGGCACGTGGTTTGAGGACCGACGGGCGCTACATGAGGCCGGCGTCCACCGGCCCCTTCAGGCGGGCATCTGTGGCTCCGCCGCAGAGGGCGCGGAGTCGATCGTGATGTCTGGGGGATACGAAGATGACGAAGACCATGGGGACGTCATCATCTACACGGGGCATGGCGGCAACGACACCGAGACCGGCCAGCAGATAGCCGATCAGGAGCTCACCCGGCAGAACCTGGCCCTCGCCCGGAACGCGATGGATGGCACCCCTGTCAGGGTCATAAGAGGGTCAGGACACAACTCCCTGTTCGCACCTGCCAGAGGCTACCGCTATGATGGTTTGTTCGAGGTGCAGGAGTACTGGCAGGAGAGAGGCAGGTCCGGCTTCATGGTCTGGCGCTACAGGTTGGTCAAGCGATGACAAGGCTCACTAGTACACGCCTGACTTCCTGGTGAAGCTGGCGAATAGCCTGACGCTGATCGTGGAGATCAAGGGCTACGAGACCGAGCAGGATCGCCAGAAGCACACGGCGGCGGGTCGGTGGGTGGCAGCCGTCAACAACGCCGGGCGCTGGGGTAGGTGGGCGTTTGTCGTCTGCAAGGAGACTGCTGCCTTGCCGAAGGTGCTGGAAAAGTACTACACCGGCTCTGGACGCGACCACAGTGTCGCGCGGTAGGACAAGAGCCGCTGCCGCCACCGAGCCGCGTGGAGAGTGTGTCCATGACAATTCCGGGATTCTCAGAGCAGTCTTTGGCGAAGGAGTGGCTGGAGCGTGGCGTGGACGAAGCCTTCCAGGAGCTGGCTGCCTCCCTGCTCAGGGAGGACTTCCCCAGTCTACATGCATATCCCGCTGGCGGAAAGGACGGCGGCATTGATCTCTGCGGCGTCTTCGACAATGGTGGACAGGTCTTTGTGCAGTGCAAGCATCTTGGCGAGAACGGGGCAAAGGCAGCGCTGGCGGCATGGGGCAAGGATGCTGAGCGTCTGGGCACCCATATTGCAGACCCGGATGGCCCGACCAAAGGACAGGCACAATACGGGCCGTGGTATGACACCAAGAACCCCGTCAGGCAATACCGCCTCTGCGTCAGTTCCATAGCGAAGAACAGGGACCAGACAGACGAGATCAGGGACACGATTGAGGCGTTCTTCGTCAACCTGGCGACCGAGCACCCTCATCTTGCGCATCTGGGCGCCGTTGAGGTCGTGGTAGACGATTGGGCCGACCTCACGGCCCGCCTTGAACGCCGCCCTGACCTGCTCTTCCGCTTCTTCCCTGAGACACGTCCGCGCAGCCTCGTGCCGATAGAGGCACACAAGACCGTGGGGACCTTCCGCTCCTATCTTGAGGACGCGAAGCTACCCTACTACAGCCGATCCGCCCATGCGCGGGCCTATCCGCCGCCCCAGGGGATCACGATCCCGCAGGAGCGAGCACTCATCGACCGTCTCGCATCCGATGACCTCACGGGGCTGATCGTGACAGGGGCTGGCGGGATCGGCAAGACCCGTCTCGCGCTTGAACTCGCCCTCCAGGCGCACGGGGAGGGCTGGCTGGTCCTATTCGCTCCCCACCAACTGCGCTATGAAGACATAACGTACCTCGGCGAAACCCCCCTTGTCGGAACTCGCGTGCTTGTCTTGCTCGATTACGTGGAGACGCAATCCGAGTTTGCGCAGTGCGTCCAGCGGATGAGTGAGCTCAACGACGCCCTTGAGTTCCAACTGCGCTTTGTTGCCAGCTGTCGCAAGACCTACTACTCCAAGATCCAGAGCCTCGACGGACAGCTGGAAGTCCCGCTTTCTCCTGTGGGCTCGCCTGGGTGGGCGGCCTGGGAGGAGGATTACCAGCATCACGCTGTTCGGCACATCCTGACTGCGACTGGCGTTCCACTCGGCGATCATGAGTTGCGGCTGTGCCGCGATGTGCCTATCCTGGCTGTGTTCCTGGCCTATTTGCTTAAGAGCAAGCGAACGGAGGCCTTTCAGCAGCTGTTGGCGGAGGAGGACTTCGGCAGATGGGTTCTCCGCCGCCTCGAAATGACATTCCCCGGACGGCGTCTTGAGAGAGAGCTTGCGCTGCTGCTGCCTCAGTTTCCACTCTCAGACTCTATTGGGATGAGGCTGAGCGCAGACCAACGTGACGTGCTGGACCACCTCGCCACGGACGGCTGGGTGGAGAAGATGACTGCTGGGGATGCCGCGGCGGCGGACGTGTGGGAGGTGGCGCACGACGTACTGGCGGACCAGGCCGTACTCAGCTACATCAGCGGCATACCGCACACACTGGAGGAATGGGTGCGGGATGTCCTCCAGACCGCTGAGAGCTTGGGGACGCTACCTTCTGCTCTCGTGTCGTTGCAGCGCATTGCGTCACTGCTTCCTGGACCGGTCAGGTGGTCTGCGCTGATCGAGGAGAGAATCTCGCGTGCCTTCGAGCAATGGCAGACGGTGCGCAACCTGCTCACATGGACCTCACTGCTCTCCGTGGGTGAGGCCCTGTCACTTCTCGACAAGTTCCCTCGCCTGTGGGAAGGGGCGGAAGCCGATACTGATTTCCAGAACCGTCTGGGATGGTTCGCTCGGATCGCCACGCGCGACGATCCGGATGTAGTGACCGAGGAGCAGCAGGCAGTCCTCAAGGCTTGGATCGCCCGTGCGGCCCCCTACTGCACTGCCTGCAACTTCATGCTCAACTGGGGGTTGCGACTGGCCCCTCAGGAGTTGCGTCCGTGGGTTCTCGATGCAATAACCAAGCATCCCGACCAACACCAGACCCACTTCCCCATCGCGACGTGGCTGAGGACAGAGCTTCCGCCGGAGGAGATCCAAGGTGCTGTCTCAGCCTGGCTGGGCAGCTTCGCGACGGCAAATCGGGCTTCGTTCGTCTACGCGGGCTGGCTGAACGCCGGAGGGGACAAGGTCGCCGTCCAGAAGCACATGGAGAAGTGGCTGGCAGAGCACGAGACGGCGCTGGGGGCTTCGTTCGTCTACCAGGGCTGGCTGGACGCCGGAGGGGACACGGCGTTCGTCCAGGAGCACATCGAGCAGTGGCTGCCGCTGCATCAGAGGGCGCTGGAGGAAGCGTCGTTCGTCTACAAGGCCTGGCTGGAGGCCACGGAGGACACGGTCTTCGTCCGGGATCACATTGAGATGTGGCTGGGGGAGCACGAGACGGCGCTGGAGGCGCGGTTTGTCTATAGGGCCTGGCTAAATAGTGGAGGCGATCCCAACTTGGTGCGAGATTCGGTGAGGGCATGGCTGCGCGCGCACGGGCTCGAACTCGAAGCTGACTACGTGCTGAGTTCTTGGGCACGCCGCCTGGGCGAATGGGCAGAGCTGAAGGAGTTTGCCATCGTTTGGCTGGCGAGGCACAAGACTGAGGCAGTAGCCTCATACGTCGTGAAGTACCTCGCACGGGAAGACGAGCTTCCCGAACAGTGCGTCAGAGACATTCTGGAGTGGTGCCGCATCTTCGCTGACCAAGAAGATGTCATAACCCGTTTCACCCGCCTCAGGAAGCATCTCTGGCGCCCGGAGTTGGCGGATGATGTCGTAACTACTGCTGAGACGCTACTCGGAGCGATCATTGACAGGAGCGAGGTACCCGCCGCTCTTGACAACGAACAAGCGATGGCGGCGCTGAATTGGTTGATTGGGAATAGAGCACTCCGGAATGGTCCTCTCGCCCATCGGGTCGACGCACTCCTGGTCCGCTGGCTTCGTTTCCCGCACTCATACGGGCCGGTGGTCGCCACTGCCTTCCTGCAGCATCATAGCACGGTGCGACGCGTGTGCAACGCAATTGGGAGAGGCGAACTGAACGTTGTAGCTGATCGCGGGGCGCTGGAGCGCTTTCTGCAATGGGTCAACGGATGGACACCGAAGAACAGGGTCGGGATAGTCCAGACGTTGGACTACGCAAGGCGCCACTACCCGGCAGAGGGCCTGTGGGAGATCGTGCAGGTGCCGCACCTTGAGCGTTCGGATGACGCGTCTTCTCCCGAAGACGCTGCACAGGAGGAGACAGGCTGAGCGCGGCGCCTGCTTCAGTCGCCCAGCCTATACTGCCTCTGCCATCTCCCGGCACTCCTCGCTGCTCATCCAGTTGCGAAGGTCGTGCAATAGGGGGAGCCAAAGTGGACAGCCAGACACCTTAGGCGATACGCTCCGCAGCCTCTCTCAGTTCCTGGCTGCGGAAGAAGTTCATAAAGTCGTCGCGTAAGCCCCGCCACACGCTACTCAGAGGCCCTTCCGTTAACCAACGGAAGGGCTTTTTGTATGTGGCTGTTAGGCTCACGCCATCGAGGGAGCATCCCACGGCAGCGGAATGGGGATGTGCAGGGGAAGCAGGAGCACGGCGGGGCAGGAGCGAAGGGTGGTCGTCAAGGTGGAAGGCCATCCCAACGGTGAGGAGATCGGGTTGGATGGTGGGTTTGCCTTACCACCCGAACTTGATCCTGCCATGGCCGGAACCCCCTACAGCCACAGGCGTTACTAGTTTGATAGGCACAACAGCCCTGCGCTTGCAGGGAATACGACATCCAGAAGAAGGAGCGCGGCGATCATGCTAATTGCGAGATTGGTGGTGGGGATCGGTTGCCTGATCCTGATGGCCGCCTTGGCCGGGGGGGCAGCAGCGGCGCCTGGCGCCCCGATCACACTCGAAGCCGAAGCCGCGCAGATCACCGCGGATCGGGCGGAAGTGGTGGCGCAAGACACCTTCCCGAGCAAGCAGGGCGTGTCGCTGAGAGAGAATGTGGTCAGCAACGTTGGCCTGCCCGACACCGCGCCTGACCTGGTGTTCAGGGTGAAGGTGGCAGAGGCCGGTCGCTACTGGATCCGCACCAACGCGGCCACGGATGCAAAGGGCACCGAAGCGATGCGAGTGGCCTCGGGGAAGGGTGCCTCGCTACGGTTGATGATCTCCGTTGACGGTAGTCGCCCGACCAAGCGCGTCGTATTCGTGCCCTGGAGCCCGCCGGGCAGTTGCATCCAGTCCACCGGCAAGTTCGATTTCAGCGGCCAGGAGCAGGAGATCAGGGTCTGGCTACCCGAAGGCATGCGACTCGACTACCTGCAGATCGCTCCCTACTCGCCCCCGAAAGTGCCGGCCGCGGCGGCCGCGTATCAGCCGACCATCGTGCCGCCCAAGTCCCGGCCGCGCCTGTGGGTGAACGAAGCGTCGCTGCCGCAAGTGCGGGCCAACCTGGACAAGGGCGAGAATGCCCCGGTGTGGGCGCGGGTCAAAGAGCAGGCAGCAAAGCCGTTCGCGTTCAGTGTCGCCCCCAACACGGAGGTAACCTACAACGCTGCGCTGGAGCAGGCCGCTGTGAACAAGGCGTTCGTCCACCTGATGGCCGGTGACAGGGAGCGCGGAGTCGAAGCCGTGGCCCTGATGCGCACCTATCTGGCGGCAGTCCAGTTCGACAACCTGCTCGACATCACCCGCGAGATCGGCCGGGCCATCTACTCGGGCGCGCTGGTCTATGACTGGTGCTACGACGTGATGGAGCCGGCAGACCGGGACAGCATCCGCAAGGACCTGATGCGCCTGGCCGATGACATGGAGATCGGCTGGCCCCCGTTCCTGCAGACGATCGTCAACGGCCATGGCAATGAGGGGCAGGTGAACCGCGACCTGCTGTGCATGGCCATCGCTATCTATGACGAGGATCCCCAACCCTACCGCTACTGCAGCTACCGCATCCTCGAGGAACTGGTGCCGATGCGCCGCTTCGAGTACCAGTCGCCGCGCCACAACCAGGGCATCAGCTACGGCCCCTTCCGGTTCGGCTGGGATATGCACGCCGCGTGGCTCTTCCGCCGTATGACCGGCAAGCCGGTCTTCGACGACAACATCGGCGAGGTCTACAAGTTCTGGCTCTACATGCGCCTGCCCATCGGGCAGATGCTCCGCGATGGCGATGGTTTCTCCGACGGCCAGCAGGTGAACCTCGGACTGACGCCACTGCTCGCCTACGCCTACGCCGACGACCCGATGATCAAGGGCGACTTCCAGCGCCAGGGGGGCACGGCCAGCGATCCGATTATGTTCCTGATGCTCAATGACCCCAACCTGGCTCCACAGAAGAGCCTTGACGCCCTTCCGTTGACCATTGACTTCGGCCCGGTTCTCGGGTCCATGGTGGCCCGGACGGGCTGGAACATGGGTGCAAACACCTCCGACGTGGTGGTTGAGATGAAGGGCGGCGGTTACCATTTCGGCAACCACCAGCACTCCGATGCGGGCAGCTTTCAAATCTACTATCGCGGGCTGCAGGCGGTCGATCTTGGCCAGTACAAGTTCTACGGCACGCCCTATGACAGCAACTTCTGCAAACGCTCGGTCGCGCACAGCATGCTGCTGGTAGTGGACCCGGAGGAGAAGCTCCCCGGCACGAGTTCGAACGATGGCGGCACCCGCTTCAATCGCGCCTGTCCCACCACTCCCGAGGACACGATCAACAACCCGGCATTCGCCAACGGCAAGAAGATATCGGCCAGCTTCGGCCCCGTGTCGCAGCGGCCCTTCTTCAGTTACTTCTCGGTGGATATGAAGTCTGCCTACAGTGAGAAGATCAAGGAGTATGTGCGCACTTTCTGCTTCCTCAACCTCGGCAATGAGCAGACACCGGCGGCGCTCATCGTCCTCGACAACGTCACGGCCGCGAAGCCCGAGTTCCGCAAGTACTGGCAGTTGAACACGCTGAACCCGCCTGAACAGACCGCCGACGGCGTGGTCCTCAGAAACAGCGCCCTGGGATTGGCCGGCAAGGTAGACGTGCGGATGCTGCGCCCGGAGCCGGAGAAGCGCGAGTTGGAGATTCTGAAGGGCGAAGACGCCTACAGCGTGTCCGGAAAGCCCTTCACGCCGCCGGACCCGGCCAAGCCGGAAGGGCATGGCTGCCGGGTTATGTTCTCGCCAAAGACGGCGCAGGCCAGCGACGTCTTCCTGACGGTAATGCCGATGTCGGACGAGAAAGCGCCGGAGCTTCCAGTGAGCCTGGCGGAGACCCCGACAACCTTCGCGCTTACGCTGGCCGACCGGGTGGTCGTTCTGAGCAAGAATGGCAAACTACTCGATGGGCCGTTCCAAGTTCATGTGCCGACGGGCAAGCAGTACCAGTTGCTGCTCGCCGGTCTCGCTCCGGGGGCTTGGAGCATCCGCTCCACGGACGACAAGACCAGGTTCAATGCCCGCGTCGAGGCGGAAAAGAATACGGCCTTCTTCATCGTGCCGGGGGGCGACTTCATGGTACAGCCGGGAGCATTGCCTGGCGCCCCCGAGTTCCATGCCCCGGCGGACTGCATGCCGCCAGTAGCGCCGCCGCTTGCCAATCGGGTATTTCTCGATGGGCAGCTTATTCCTGTTCCGCCCACGAAGACCGCAGGCACGTGCCTGCTGCTACCCGCGACCGCGATCTTCAAGACCCTCGGCATCAAAGCAGTCGAGGCGGACGGAGCCTTGCGCGTCACAGCCGGGGACCGGATTTCGCTCTTCCGCGCGGCCGCCGATGACTTCAGCCTGAACGGCCACGTCCTCAACATGCCCGTGTCGGCGGTACGCGAGCAGAAGGAGTGGTTTCTCCCCGATAGCGTGCTCGCCGCGGTGACCGGTCTCGACCTCGTGCGAGACGAGGCGTCCGCCAGCGTGCTGCTCACCCGGAGCCGCATTCCCCCTCAGACTGCAGTGCTGTGGGTCGAAGCGAACAAGGACTCCGACCTGCAGGCCTTGCGTGCCATGGTGGCGGACATTCCTGGGCGCCGGGAGTATTGGGCCGCCGAGGGGCGCGATGTTCAGTTTGAGGTGACCCTCGCGCGCCGGGCAACAGTCAAAGGAATTGGCATTCAGTGGCACCAGGGCGCCACACGCCAGGCGAAGTTCGCGCTGGAAACGAGCACCGACGGGGCTACGTGGAAGAAAGTGTTCGAAGGCGTTAGCTCCGGCAAGTCGGAGGGGCTGGAGACTTACGCCTTCGATCCACACGAAGTTCAATACGTGCGCTTCCACGGGTATGGCAACACCGTCAATCAGTGGAACTCCCTTGTCCATTTCCGCGTGATCCCGGCCGACGCCGCCCCGTGAGACCGATTGCGCTCTGGCATTTCGGTAACTGGCACCTGATTGGGGTTGGCGATCTTGGCCCAACAGACCACGCCCAGACCGCAGCGGTATGTCAGGGCTGAGGACCAAAGAAGGTGCTTGCCCCGATCTTGCCGAATACTCTAGTAAGGTTCTGTTAAGGAATTCGGCACAATAAGTGGAGGTATGCCATGCGCAGAGGTTTCACCCTGATTGAGCTCTTGGTCGTGATCGCCATTATCGCCATTCTCGCGGCCATCTTGTTTCCGGTTTTCGCCAAGGCCCGCGAGAAGGCCCGACAGGCTTCTTGCCTCTCAAACATCAAGCAGATGGGCCTGGCCATGCTGAGCTACGTGCAGGACTATGATGAGAAGTTCTGTTTTGCGGTCGACATCTTGGGAGCCGGCACGGCCGACGACAAGTGCTTCGACAACCTGCTGGTGCCATACTGCAAGAACCAGCAGATGTTTGTTTGCCCCTCCCGCAACACCAATCAGGTCGGGTATGGTTACAACATGCACCTCGGGGATCTCTACCGCCGCAACAATACTGCCAGCCTCGGAGCGGTCACGATGCCCGCGAGTACTGTGTTGTTCGCCGATGCCTGGGGCCGCCCGCTCTTCGGCACTGGCGCCGGCAATATCTGCATACACGCCTGGAAGAGCAACGCTACTTGCCAGAATCGCGCGCCATACGGTGTAGTTAGCGATACCAACATGGGCGAGGGGGCGCACAACGCCGGCAACAACTACTGCTACGTGGACGGCCACGCCAAGTGGCTGAACCAGGCCGCCGGCGTGTCCGAAACAGCCGAGCAGCGATGGTGGAACGTGTACAAGTGATGCGGATCGCATCGTGATGACAATCGCCGTAGCCACGCGTCCCGATCCGTCAGGCTCGGGACGCGTTTTACCATGCGCAAGAGAGGCTGTCGGGATGAAAACGGTATCAGTATTTGCTTTGCTGTGGTTTTTCAGCGGCCTCGCCTGGGGTAGCCTGCCCGAAAACTGGACGCTGGCAGGTCAGAGCGAGGAGAAAGATGGCTGGCTGATTGCTGCCGCGCCGGCTAAGCTCACCGTCCCCCTGGCCGGCGATACCATGACGCAGGTCACGCTGCGTTGCGGCGCAATAGACCGCAAAGTGACCTGCGACGCCGCCGGTGCGGCCGGGCCATCGCTGCATCTGGAGCTAACGGCGCGCGACGATGAATACCGGGTGGGCATCATCGGCAAGGAAGTCATCCCGCTTCCCGATTCCTGCCTGGAGTTGCGTCTCAACCAGCCGGGCAATGAAATCTTCAGGGACCGCTACTACGTCCGCCCTTACCCGCATTGGTACGAGGGCGCCGATCGCAAGCGCGTGCTGGACGGCTGGGCGCAGTTGCCCCCGGCCTCCACCCATGAGGTCGTGCTGGGCCTTGAGACGCGGGGCAATCTCGTGCGTGTCTGGGTTGATGGTCGCTGCCTCGGCGGTGCGATGCTCGACCGGCCAGCCGGCCTCACCTTCGCGCTGCCGGCAGGCGTGGCGCTGAAGGACGCGACGGTGCGCACCTTGCCGGCCAATGCCGCCTATCTGCCCCTGAACCTGCTCGGCTACCGCCGACCGGTTGCGGGGGCGGAAACTGAACTGCCCGTTCAGCGTGGCGATATTGAGGCAAACGGCATTCCCTTCCACGTTGGCGGACGCGGCGACGAGATTGACGTCGGCGTCTCGCGCTGGCTCGCCGAGGAGAAGGGGCCTGAGGAATACACCGATAACTACTACACCCGCAGCGCCTTCGATAGCCGCCCTGAGGACATTCTGTTGGCCGTGCCGAGCGACGACTACTCCTCCGCCCACTTCCTGTGCACGGTGGATCCCGACCCGGCCAAAACCCCCGTTGTGACCCTCCGCCTCACCCGCTATCTCAAGGACTATTACGACTCCGGCGGTCGTGGGGATGGTATCGCGGACTCCACGATCAAGCTGGAGAAGACCGCCGGGAAGTGGCCCGCGGGCTGCCGGGAAGTGGGGATGGTACAGGTGCAGACCGCTGCCGGCCTGCGCCGGGTACCGCTGCTGCAGGTCAGCCTGCCGCTACACGGGGGCCGGATTCAGGATGTGCTGGAGGAGAAGGGGCTGTTCATCGGGCGCGGCACCGGCTACCTCGAGTTGGAGTTGACCAAGGAGATACACGACGTAGAGACCGCCAACCACGGGGCCTACTCCACCAAGCCGCTGGGCAAGCCGAGTGGAGTGCAACTCTACGCTCTTACTTTGCAGCGCGCCCCGGTTCAGGTGCGCCTGCGGTCCCGCCGGATTGGGAACGTGTTCTACCGCGATGAGCGCCCCGCGGTGGACCTGGAGATGCGGAGCCTGCAGGAGGCCGGCTTCTCCGGCAAGCTCTCCTGGCGGATCACTGACGCCGAAGGGAAGAGCACCTCCGGAGAACGGACTGTCAGCATTCCAGCCGCCGCCCACCCGATGAAGCTTCCGGTAGACCTGCAACAGCCGCGGTACGGGTGGTTTGAGGCAGCCCTGGAGCTCCGCGACGGCGCCGGCCGTCCCGTCTGGGACACCGTTACTACTTTTGCGATTCTACCGCCCGATACTCGGAAAGCGGGTTCGGACTCGCCGTATGGCATCTGGTGGTTCGGCAAGAACCACGTTGGGACCGATAGCCTCGAGCAGATGGCGCCGCTCCTGCAGCGCCTCGGCTACCGGCATATCTGCCCCCGTGGCTCCTACCCCGGACAGGGCGAGGACTTGGCCAAATATGGCTTGAGTCTGAGTATGTTCGGCAACTACATCACCCGCAAAGAGGCGGGGCTGAAGTCGCTATATGAAGCTGTCGCCGCCAATCCGAAAGTCGGCTGGGACATTGTTTTCCACGAGAATGGCTTCGGCGAGAACATCGAGTTTCCGCCGGAATTCCTGGGCAAGCCCGCGCCGAAGCTGACCGAGGCCCAGCAGCAGAAGTTCAAGGAAATGTACGAACAGGCAGTAGAGTATGCGAAGTACGTGCGCGCGAAGTACCCCCACGTGAAGCTGATCCTAGGCAACGGCTCCTTACCCTTTGCCGTCGAGTTTATGCGCCAGGGGTTTCCGCGGGAATACGTGGATGCCTTCGGTGACGAGGACCTCGGCCAGCAGTACCCGCCCGAGGCTCCACCGCAGGCCTTCAAGTCCATCTTCTGGATGCGCCAGTACGCGAAACTGTACAAATATGATGTCCCCATCACCACCACGTACGAATGGCGGGGGCGCGGCACCAATCCCGCCAATCTCAGCGAGTTGGAGCAGGCGCAACTTTACAGCCGCGACCTGCTGCAGTGTCTCGCGTACAACATGCCGCACATCAACGCTGGGCTCCTGCATGACGTCGGCGACGCATATTTCTACAGCCGCTGGGGCTCGGGTGGCGTGTGTCACCGCTATCCCATGTGTGCCCCGAAGATCAGCTACGTGGCTCTCTCAACTCTTACCCGCGAGTTGGATCAGGCCAAGTTCCGCCGCTATCTCGACACCGGCTCCCCCAGCGTCTACGCCGAGGAGTTCAGCAATCCCGGCGGCATGGTATACGCCCTGTGGCTACCGCGGGGAGAACGGCGGGTTAACCTCGACTTTGGTCGCGACACCAGCTTCTCATTGACGGACATGAACGGGAACATGCAGAAGCTGCGGGCGCCTAAGGGAAAGGCCACCATCAACATCTCGGCCTCCCCGCGCTACCTCGCCACCAGTACTCCGCTCAGCATCAGCCCCGCCGGGCCCACCGTCTGCGAGCCCCCGCCGTCGAAGCCGACGGTCATCGATTCGCTCGTCGCGCTTGATCAGTGGGAGGTGGCGACGGCGCCGGAGAAGGCGCTGGAGGGGGCACACTTTGACTTCCCGCGAAAGCTCGGCGCAGTCACGGTTTCGGTGACACCGGACGCGCAGAAGAAGCAGGCGCTGCAGTTGGCCCTAAAGCCCGAGCCGGACATGCCCTGGCCGGTGGCGAGATACGTGGTGCTGCGGGACAAGACGCCGGCGCCGGTGCCGGGCCGCCCGACATCGGTGGGCATGTGGGTGAAGGGCAACTCGTCCTGGGGGCGGGTCTTCTGGGAGTTCGAGGACGCCAGGGGTGAGCGCTTCCTGAGCATCGGCGCGCCTTGTGGCGGCTGGAGCGTGGGCGACTGGCGTTGCCAGACCTTCCTGAGCTTCGACGGCTGGAATTACCTGCGAGAGCCGCTGCCCTTCAAGTACGAGAGCGGCTTCTACGGTCCGCCCCAGTCGGAGTGGACCGCCACCGGCGGTGACGGTATCGTGGATTATCCGATCAAGCTAACGCGCGTCATGGTTGAGCTTCGCGACAAGGTCGTACACTTGACCGACCCAATCGAGGTGCCAGACAAGAGCGTGCGGCTGCGCGACCTGAGCGTGGGCTACGAGTTGCCGGCAGATCGCTAAAGGGGTGCCGGTCTCACCCATGCTGCCCCTCGTGAGCGCAGAATATGCTCAAGATCACGGCGGGTGGGTTTGGGCTACTGCTGCTTAGGCTACAAGATACCAGGGCCATTGGTGACCATCCCACGCGTGCGAGACTCGCCACGTGGAATTTCATGCCGTCCTGAGGATCTGTGCCATGATGCGAGCAGCAGTTGCGGGCAAGAGTGTGTTCGCGCCAAGATGGATCGGTCTCCTGTTACTCGCGCAGAGCGCCGTGCTGGGGCAGTCCGTAGTCGTCAACGGTATCCCGCTGACGATGACGCACAAGCCTGTGATCATCGCCGGGAAGATACTGTTGCCCATGCGGGATGTGTTTGAGGCCCTGCAGTGCGAGGTCAAGTGGGTGCCAGCGCAGCAGACGATTACGGCTACTCGCGGCGACACGAGGATCGATTTGCGGATAGGCTCCGCCATCGCCAGATTGAACGGGCGGGCCATTGGCCTGGCGGCAGCCCCCAAGCTCATTGGCGACAGCACCTATGTCCCCCTGCGCTTTCCCGCTGAAGCCTTTGGCGGCACCGTCGAGTGGCGCGCGGCAACGCGTACGGCCGTGATCACGATCTCACCGCCGAGCAGGTCCGCGCCGCCGGGGCAGTTGGCGCAACCGTCCCAGCCGCCGCAACCGCCGCCCTCACCCAAACCAGCGCCGCCTGCCGTGCCGCCAGTGGGAGAGGCGACAAGGGTCGAGGGCACGCTCCTGCAGGTCATCTCGATACCCGAAAGCATTGTGATTTCGGTCACCGGCAGCGGGGTAGCCCAGGCCGTGACGCTCGGCCCCAACACCACCGTGCACCGTCATGTGGAGGGCCAGAGCGCGCGGTCCGCCCAGCTGGCCGAGGCCGTGCCAGGCGAGTATGCCATCGTGATAGTTGGGCCTGATGGCACGGCCCAGAGTATCGACTTCACGTACGGCGAGGCCGAGGGTACGGTCGCCGGTATCTCCCAAAACAGCATCCTGCTCAAGGACAACACGGTCTACACCGTCAGTCCGAATGTGACGGTCCTGGATCAGGCGAGCAGGCAGATTGCCCTGTGGGACGTGCAACCGAACGTCCCCGTGAAGCTGCGCTACCAGCCGCACTCACGCACGGTTTTCGAGGTGCGGCTGATGCCGGCCCCCCAGCCACCACCTTCTGCCACCAAGCCGAGCATCATGCTCATTGGGCTCAACACTCAGAGTCGGCTGTTCAAGGCGGGCGATGTCCTGAAAGTGGCGCTAGAAGGCACACCGGGCGGCACCGCGACGGCGACCTTAGGGGAGGTTTTCCGCGATTTGCCGCTGCCGGAGGTCAAAGCCGGCGTCTACGCGGGAGAGTTTACGGTTCGCGCCAACACCAACGAACGTAACCTGCCACTGGTAGGCAATCTGGTGGTGAACGGTGTCCAGGCGCGGCCGCTAGGGGTGTCGACAGGCATCACCATTGACACGGCTCCGCCCGCCATCACGGAAGTCTCCCCCCCTGACGGGCGGTCGGTATCAACCGCCGATACGGTCATAGAAGCCGCGTTCGATGCCGGAGCAGGGACACGGATCAACCCGGCCTCCGCCGTCCTGTCGCTGAATGGCGCCCGTGTTCCCAACGCTACCGTCACCGCCGACAGGATCGGGTACCAGGCCCAGGACCTGCCTCAGGGCCAGATCCGTGCCGAGATCAGCGTCGAGGACATGGCGGGTAACCGCGCCACGCGCTCCTGGACCTTCACGGTGAGCACCGCGGGCCGGGCACTCTTCAACGTGCGACATGACGGGCGCGATACCCTCACGGTCGGCAGCCTTCTCACCGTCTCCATGCGGGTACGCAAGCCCGGCGGCGTCGCCACCTTCGACCTCGATGGCCTGGAGCCTGGCCTCCCCATGCCCAGGGTCGGAACCAGCGACGCCTATCGGGGCGAGTACGTCGTGCAACCCGGGGATAACCTCGCCAAGGGGATCATCACGGTCCACTATCGTGATCCGGACGGTGTTGAGACGAGCATGGGCCTCGCCGGTCGCGTGACCATCGATACCACCCTGCCCACCGCTCTGGCCATCAAGGCTCCGGCCAATGGCGGCAGAGTGGGCGACACGATCATAGTGCGAGGAGAAGCTCCGCCGGGTGCACGCGTGCGCGTGACTGTCACGTACTCCGGCATGAGGACTCTCGGAGGGCAGTTGTGGCGGGGCCTCGTCTCCGCTAACGCCGTGGGAAGGTGGGAGACGCGGGAAATCGGCTCCGATATCATTCCGCTGGGCAAAGCGGATGAGTACACCATCAGGGCTGAGCAGTTGAGTGTAACAAACCAGGTGGTGGACACGAAGGAGACACGGTTAGTGAAGTAGCAAACCGGTTCGGCTAACGCCTGCTCCGCCAGCACCCCGGAACGTCCTCGTTTCGGGGTGTTTGCTCTTGGGCGGACGTTAGCTGAAACTCGCGCTCAAGAACGGCCCGCCTGATCAGCGGGTCAGAATCGGTCTGCAACTCATGGAGGTCGAGTGG
>JBDKRC010000011.1:0-20775 GCA_039683575.1 Armatimonadia bacterium
CCTGCCACAAGACGCGCCGTCGTTCACGCCACGCGGCCAGTGCGAGCGGCCATACGGCAAAGGGCTTGACCAGGCACGACACAGCCAAAAGCGCCCCCCGGGCCGGTGTAAGCAGGGCCAGGGAGAACGCCAGCCACAGCAGCGGCTCGACCTGTCCAGAGACGAGGCTGAAATACGCCCCGGGGAAGGCGGTAAGGATGAGGCTGGCTCCGAGTGTTGGCCAGAGGCCCCACCGCCCAGTCGTGAGCCTGCCCAGACAGAGCGCGTAGGCCCAGAAGGCCAGGAAAGTGATGAGATACAGCAGGCGCACGATGGCCTGGTGGGGCAGGTACCCTAATGGAGCCAGCGCTGCGGCGAAGGGCGGGGGGTACAGGAAAGGCAAAAACCCGCCATCAGGAGTAGGTGGGTCGCCGGTGGGGAAGAGGGGATAGAGCTGTTGTCCGGTCACAACATGCTCGGCCGCGAGCGCGTACACATCCACATCGGCCATCTGGAAGTGCCGGCCCAGGCATAGCGGCAGCAAGTACCCGAGGTGCAGCGCCAGATTGGCGAGCATGATGACGCGCCACAGCGGGGAGCGCAGTTGCGGGACGAGCCGGCACACCAACCGTTGCGGCCAGGGGAGTGGGTTCATCAGCCTACAAAGGCAGACCGACCGCCGCCAGGTACACCGCGGTCTCGTGCGTGCCGTCCAAGCCTAGCAGGCTGTTCACCTCATCGTCGAAGAAAGCGCCCATGTTGACGCTGCCCAGGCCCAGCGCGGTGGCAGCAAGCTGCAACTGCCCGCCAAGGTGTCCGGCGTCGGTGTAGATGTAGCGGTAGGCCCTGTCTCCGTACTTCCAGGCGCAGCGATCCACCACCGCTCCGAAGGCGAATACCACTGGTGCGGCCGCACAGTAGCGCTGTCCAAGACAGGCCTCGGCCAGCGATGGCCCGAAGTTGCCCTCGGCCAGCATCACCAGGCGATGCTGGCGTACCTCATAGTGCCAGATGCCCTGTAGGCAATCCGACACGTTGTTGGCGAAAACATAGGTTTCGTTGGGGTACAGGGCGCCGGCAGAAGCGGTGGCCCGTAGTTCGTGCTCACTCTGGTCTGTAACGCCCTGAATTGCCCACAGGATCTGTGAGAGGTGCTGCAGGGGCAACGGGGTGTCGCTGAAATTGCGCCAGGAGCGGCGGCTCTGGATCACATGCCAAAGTGGCGGCCCCTCCTGAACCTGCGGCGGCGGTAGCGTCAGCGTCTCCAGCGGCGCCTCATACTGCTTGTACTTGGGCACCTGTCGCGCCCACGTTGTCAGTCCGCCCATGTTGTGCCGCGAGTACTTGGTGACCTCGTGGAAATGTGGTCCTATGCCCGGCATCTTGCTCATGGTCAGGCCCCCCTGCATTTGGTACCTGAGGCCGCTGTCATGCGGCAATCAGGATTATGAACACTGCGAGTAACCGCAGGTGTGGCACTTCTTGCAGCCCTCTTCATGCACCAACACGCCGCCACACTCAGGGCAGGCGCCCACGTGGCCAAAGCTCTTGCCACTGAAATCGATGGAGAGCTGTGCATCTTTGGGCATGACCTCGCGCTCGATTGCCTGCGCGAAGGCGTCAGCACACGATAGTACCTTCCCGCCGCCCTTCTCCCACGCCGGCATGTGGCAACTGATGCCCTTGAGTTGCTTGATGATGTGCTCGGGCTGAATGCCACAGCGGAAACACAGCGACACGAGCCGCGCCAGGGCCTCCGTCTGCGAGGAAGCGCAGCCGCCTGCCTTCCCCATGTTGCCGAAGACCTCGAACGGTCCCAGGTCATCGTTGTTGATCGTGATATATAGACGCCCGCAGCCGGTCGTCATGCCTCTCGTCACGCCATGTACGTCGCCAGGGCGGTCCCGGGGCTCAGGGTTCACGACTGCCGGCTGCTGGGGCTT
The DNA here is from genome assembly GCA_039683575.1 of Armatimonadia bacterium. Lineage (GTDB taxonomy): Bacteria > Armatimonadota > Zipacnadia > Zipacnadales > UBA11051 > JAJFUB01. The sequence continues at coordinate 1,923 of JBDKRC010000011.1, forward strand.
TTCCTGGTAAGTCTTCGAAGTCGTGAGCACCTGGTTCTGACGCGAGCCGTCCCGGTAGATCGTTATGCCCTTGCACCCAAGGTCATAGGCGAGGTTATACACCCATGCCACTTCCTCGACCGTTGCCTCGTTCGGGAAGTTCACGGTCTTAGACACCGCGTTATCCGTAGACTTCTGGAAGGCCGCCTGGATGCGCACATGCCACTCCGGCGTCACGTCATGCGCGGTGACAAACATGCGTCGCACGTCTTCAGGAACGCCCTTGACGTCATGCAATGAACCGCTCTCCGCGACCTCGCGCATCAGCTCGGGCGTGTAGAAGCCCCGCTGGCGAGCTATCTCCTCAAACAGCGGGTTGACCTCCACCATCTTCGTCCCGTCCATGACGGTACGGGTGAAGGCGATCGCGAACAGGGGCTCGATGCCGCTGGAGGCGCCGGCGATGATGCTGATCGTGCCGGTCGGAGCGATGGTCGTTACGGTGGCATTGCGCAGCCGCCGCGGTTCCGCGTCGGTGTTGTAGATGCTGTCCTCCCAGTTGGGGAAGACACCACGCTGTTCGGCCAGTTGCTCTGAGGCGAGCAGCGCCTGCTCGTGGATGAAGCCCATGAGGGTCTCGGCCAGTCCGACGGCTTCCGCGGTGTTGTACGGGATGCCCATCTGGATCAGCATGTCCGCAAAGCCCATCACACCCAGGCCGATCTTGCGGTTGCCCCTGGTCATTTCCTCGATCTGGGGCAACGGGAACTTGTTCATGTCGATGACATTGTCGAGGAAGCGCACGGCGCTATGCACCGTCTGGCCGAGCAGGTCCCAGTCGACCTCTGCCTCCAGGAGCGGCCCGCGTATCATCTCCGCGAGGTTGATCGAGCCGAGATTGCACGATTCGTACGGAAGCAGCGGCTGCTCGCCGCAGGGGTTGGTGCTCTCGATCTCGCCTAGTTTCGGTGTGGGGTTGGTGGCATTCATGCGGTCCAGGAAGATCAACCCGGGGTCGCCGCCCTCCCACGCCAGTTGCACCAGGCGGTCCCAGACCTCGCGTGCGCTGAGTTTGCGTACGGCCTCTCGGGTGCGCGGGTTGATCAGATCGTAGTCGGAGCCGTTGCGCAGCGCCTGCATGAACTCCTCGGTCACTCCGACCGACAGGTTGAAGTTCTGGAGCTTGCTCTTGTCCTGCTTGGCCTCGATGAACCTGAGAATGTCCGGGTGGTCCACTCGCAGGATCGCCATGTTGGCGCCCCGGCGTGTCCCGCCCTGCTTGATTGCCTCGGTGGCCGAGTCAAACACGTTCATGAAGGAGACCGGGCCGCTTGACACGCCCGAGGTTGAACTGACGATGTCCTCGGCGGGGCGGAGGCGTGAGAAGGAGAAGCCTGTGCCGCCTCCGCTCTTGTGAATCAGTGCGGTGTTCTTGACCGCCTCGAAGATGCTCTCCATCGAGTCCTCGATAGGCAGTACGAAGCACGCCGACAACTGCTGGAACTCTCTGCCCGCGTTCATCAAGGTGGGGGAGTTAGGCATGAACAGCCGGCTGACCATCATATCGTTGAAGATCTTGGCCTGCTCGCTTACCTGCTGCTCCGAGGCGCCATACAGGGCCTCGGCCTCGGCGATGTTGTTCGCCACGCGGCGGAACATGTCCGCGGGGGTCTCGGCGACCTTACCGTGAGCGTCCTTCTTGAGGTAACGGCGCTCGAGCACCTTGATTGCACTATCTGACAGGTTGAGACTACCGGCACTGAACGCCATTCCTATTCTCCTCTAGCAGCTAGTCAGGGGCGAAACGGGCCAACCCCGTTGAGGATTGGCCCGTGCTGTGATTTGTTCAAGTTTTACAGGCTGAACCTATACGGGATTACACTATAAATCCCATATAGGGGGGAGTCAAGGAGCTTTTGAGCCTGCTCTCCGAAGTCGGTTCCGGCACTACTGCTCGTCCTCGTCGAACTCGTTTGGGCCCTCCAGTTCCTCATCCTCATCCAGCGGCTCCTCTTCTTCCTCCTCGTACTCCTCCACATCCACGTCGTCCGTCAGGCCCTCGTCATCCGTCGGCACCTGCCCCTTGGGGCTCTCCTGTGCCGTCTTCACGACCTTGGCAATCGCTCGTACCACTGTGCCCTCATCTGGGGTGACGATCTTTACGCCCTGCGCGTTCCGACCAGTCTGGCGGATGTTGGCGACGGGCACGCGGATCAGGACCCCGCCCGAGGAGATGCACATGACTTCATCATCGTTGTCGACGACGCATACGCCGACCACAGGGCCATTCTTGGGGGTGATCTTCAGGGTCATGACGCCCTGAGTGTTGCGGCCCTGGCAGCGGTATTCGCCTACCGCGGTGCGCTTGCCCAGACCGAGTTCGGAGACCACCAGCAGGTCGCGGGGATCGTCCTTGTCGAGTACCTCGGTGGCGACGATCTCATCGTTCTTCTGCAGCTTCATGGCGTTGACGCCAGAGGCCGCTCGTCCGGTGGGCCGTACGCCCTTCTCAGCAAAGCGCAGGGCCTTGCCCATCTTGGTCGCGAGCAGAATATCCTTCTTGCCGTCGGTCCACATCACCCATTCCAGCCGATCCCCGGCCTTGAGGTTGATGGCGATAATACCCTTGGACTTGAGGTTGGTGTCATATTGCGTGAGGGCCGTCTTCTTGATCATGCCCTGCCGGGTGACCATCACCAGATAGCCGCCCTGCTCGAAGTTGCGCACCGGCACCCAGGCCGTTACATGCTCGCCACTTTCCAGCGGGATGAGGTTGATGATCGGCGTCCCGCGGGACGTGCGGCTCGCCATCGGCACCTGGTAGGCCCGCAGGTGATAGACGCGGCCCTGATTGGTAAAGACCATGATCAGGTGGTGCGTCGTCGCGACGAAGATGTCGCGGACGCTATCTTCTTCCTTCTTGGATAGCGCCACTACTCCGCGTCCGCCGCGGTGCTGCAGGCGGTACGTGTCCAGCGGCATCCGCTTGATATAGCCATCCCGCGTGATCGTGATCGCCATGTCCTCACGAGCGATCAGATCCTCGGTGTTGATGTCCTCGGCTTCGTCCAGGATGATCTTGGTGCGGCGGTCATCGCCAAGCTCCTTGGCCATGGTCCGCAGCTCTTCCTTGATGACCTCGTACTTGCGCTCCTCGGAAGCCAGAATCCCCTCATACTCGGCGATCTGGGCCGCGAGTTGTGCCTCTTCCTTCTCCAGGTCGATCCGCGACAGGCGGGTGAGCTGGCCAAGCTGCATCGTGAGGATCGCCTCGGCCTGCAGTTCGGTGAACTCGAATGTCGCCATGAGAGCATCGCGAGCAGCGCTGCGGTTGTCGCTGCCGCGGACGATGGCGATGATCTCGTCAATGACGTTGATCGCTTTGAGCAAGCCGGTGACGATGTGATCGCGCGCCTGGGCCTTGTGCAGCAGGAAGAGCGTGCGGCGCGTGATGACCTGGAGGCGGTGGGCCAGGTAGTGCTGCAGGATCTCCTTCATCGTGCACAGCCGGGGCACGAGCGCCTTGCCGGCTGGCACAAGGGCCATCATGTTGGCGCTGAAGTTTGTCCGCAGGGCGGTCCGCTTGTAGAGATGGTTCAGGACGACGTTGGCGTTGGCCTCGCGCTTGAGCTCGATTACCATACGCATGCCCTTGCGGTCGGACTCGTCGCGCAAGTCGCTGATGCCCTCGATCTTCTTGGCCTCGACGAGCTGGGCGATCTGCTTCATGAGCGCAGACTTCTGGACCTGGTAGGGCAGTTCCGTGACGATGATCGCGTAGCGGTTGCGGTCGAGTGGCTCGATGACCGCGCGGGCCTGCATTACGACACTGCCGCGGCCGGTGGCGAAATAATCGCGGATGCCCCTGGAGCCGAGGATCAGGCCAGCCGTCGGGAAGTCTGGCCCCTTGATGTGCCGCATCAGGCCATTGGCGTCAATGTCCGGGTTCTCGATCAGCGCGATTAGCCCGTCCACAATCTCATTGAGGTTATGCGGGGGAATCTCGGTGGCATAGGCGACAGCGATACCGGAAGCGCCATTGCAGGCCAGCCGCGGGAACTTGCCGGGGAGAACCTGGGCCTCTTGTCTGCTTTCGTCGAAGTTGGGCTGCCAGTCCACCGTGTCCATGTCGAGGTCGGCAAGCATCGCCATCGCGACCTTTGACATGCGCGCCTCGGTGTAACGCGGGGCGCCGGCGGGGTCGCCATCGACTGAGCCAAAGTTGCCCTGCGGGTCGACCTCGGGGTAGCGGGCGTTGAAATCCTGCCCCATGCGCACGAGCGTGTCGTAGATCGCTGCGTCGCCATGTGGGTGATACGTCTTCATCGTCTCACCGACGATGGCAACGCACTTAACATGAGCGCGCTCGGGGTAGAGGCTGTCAGCGTTCATCGCCTGCAGGATGCGGCGCTGGGAGGGCTTTAGGCCGTCTCGCACATCCGGCAGCGCGCGCGCCATGATGACTGACATCGCGTAACGCGTATAGGAGTCAGACATCTCGTCGCCGAGCTCGATAGGTTCAATTTGTCCTGGGTGGTATTGGTCAGCCATAAGTCGCCTTCGGTATCATATTCTCCGGCTGCCGTACGAGCGCCCACTGGGCGCGACTTCGGCCGGGAGCAGAGTGCGGCCAGTGGCCGCGCACAACCCGCCTAGAATGTCATTGTCACTTCCGGCACGCAGTAGAAGCGTCCGGGCCCCCAGTCATTGGTGACCTTCACCATGACTGTGTTCGCCCCCGGCCTCAGGAACGGCGCGATATCCACCTTGCGAGGCATCCACGCGCGCTCCAGACGCTTCTCCAGCGTCACCAGCTTGCCGTTGATCTTCAGTTCGTAACTATCATCGCCAAGGATCACGGTCGGCGCCTCCAGAGGGAGGCCATCCAGTTGGATCGTGCGACGGAAATACGCCGTCGAAAAGTCTTTCATGCCACCGGGAGCCGTCAGGCAGCTGAAGCCCCGCTCAATGCCCTCGACCTTGATCGGGGCGGTCTTGTCAGCGGCAGCCTTCTGCCAGCCGGTCCTCCCGTTGGCGCTGTACTGCCAACTGCCATCGTCCATGCGGAACGCCTGCGTGATCATCGGCGTGACGAGCAGGCCGTAGCCAGGCGGTTGAACGTCCTTCGCCTGCACCGCGATCACATTGGCGCCGGGTTGGAGTTGGCCGGTGAGGTCAATGCTGCGGTCCTGGTGGGCTGCCTGGCTTTGCATCAAGCTGCGGCCGTTGACGTACAGCATGAACTGGTCATCAGCGCAGACATTGACCGTCGCCTCCGTGACCTGCCCCGGCAGATACACGTTCCGGCGGAAGTAGACGGGCCTGCCGGTGTTGGCACCGCGAGGGTGCCACATGAAAAGGTGCAGAGTCTGATCCTCTGGGGCCGCCCATTGCGGGTATCGCCCGGGAATGCCAAAGACCGGCTTCGTCCAGCCGCTGGCGTTGTAGCCGGCTTGGTTCCAGCCACTCCCGGCGGCGGTGCTGCAGCGCCAGCGCACCTGAAGGCTGTCAGGCATCCTCAGGAAGTCCTGCCCCCACACGGCGGGGCAGATGAGCACCAGCAGCGCCAGCGGTGTGAGGAGGGGAATACGCTTCATAGCGGCTCCTTGGCCCCGACTGGATCCCAAACGACAGGTCGCCTGTAGAAGGCTAGGCCCAAAGGTCCAGGTCCTGCGTCTCCTTCGCGTGCTCGACGAGGTACTCACGGCGGGAGGGGACGTTGTTGCCCAGCAGGATCGTGATGATCCTGTCGGCTTCCTGCGCCGCATCCACCGTCACTTGCAGCAGTACGCGCTTTTCAGGGGCCATGGTGGTGTCGGCCAAGTCCACGGCGTCCATCTCCGAGAGACCCTTGAAGCGCGAGACTACCGTCTTGCGGTTCTTGAAGCGCTCCTGCAGGGCCACGAGTTCGTCGTCGTTCAGCGCGTAGAACGTCTCGCTGCCGACCTTCACGCGGTACAGCGGCGGCTGGGCGATGTAGATGTAGCCATCGCGCAGCACAGGCTGCATGTAGCGGAAGAAGAAGGTCAGGAGCAGCGAGCGGATGTGTGAGCCGTCCACGTCAGCATCAGCCATGATGATGATCTTGTGGTAGCGCAGCTTGTCGAGATCAAAGCTACTGGAGGCCTCAGACCCCTCATTCTGGTCCTCCCCGTTGCCGTTCCCATTCCCGGTGATGTGGATGCCAGTGCCGAGCGCGGTGATGAGCGACCGGATCTCCCTGTTGTCGAGGACCCTGTCCAGGCGGACCTTCTCAACGTTGAGACCCACACCGCGCAGGGGGAGGATCGCCTGGTACTTGCTGTCGCGCGCCTGCTTGGCATTGCCGCCGGCCGATATACCCTCAACGAGGAACAGTTCGCTCTCAGCAGCGTTGCGGCTGGCGCAGTCGGCGAGGTCTCCGGGCATCCCGCCGCTTGAGAGGGCAGTCTTGCGGGTGGCCTCTGCGGCTTTGCGGGCGGCGTCGCGTGCGCGGGCGGCCGTCTCGGCCTTGGTGATGATCCGCTTGGCAACCTTGGGGTTCTCGGCCAGGAACTCGGAGAGCCCTTCGCCGACGATCGAGTTGACCAGACCCTCAACCTCGCTGTTGCCCAGCTTGGTCTTCGTCTGACCCTCAAACTGCGGATCAAGTATCTTGAGGTTGATGACCGCGGTCATGCCCTCGCGGACTTCGTCACCGGTGAAGTTGCGGTCTTTCTCCTTGCGCAGGCTGTTTGCGAAAGCGTAGGCATTCATGACACGCGTGACAGCGGTCTTGAAGCCCGACAGGTGCGTCCCGCCCTCTATGGTGTGAATGGCGTTGGCATAGGACACGATGTTCTCGTGGATGCCGTCGTTGTACTGGATTGCGATCTCCACATCCACATCTTCGCGGCTGCGCTGGAAGTAGATCGGCTTGTGGAGTACCTCTTTGCCATCGTTCAGCTTCTCGGCGTAGGCCCGGATGCCACCCTTCTCGTGGTAGATCTCCTGACGCTCCCGGCCGGGGCGCTTGTCGGTGAGGACGATCCTGACGCCCGCGGTCAGGTAGGCCAGCTCGCGCAGGCGGCTGGCGATGGTCTCGAAGTCGAATTCGTAGGTCCCAAAGATCTCAGGGTCTGGCTTGAAGCGCGTGGTCGTGCCGGTGCCCTTGCCCGAGCCAATGACCTTAACCGCCTCCTGAGGGATGCCGCGGTGATAGCGCTGATAGTACTTCTTGCCTTCGTTCAGGACCTCGACTTCAGTCCACTCCGACAGGGCGTTCGTACAGGACACGCCCACGCCATGCAGACCGCCGGAGACCTTGTACGCGTTGCCGTCGAACTTTCCGCCGGCGTGCAGCGTGGTCATGACGACTTCAAGTGCCGAGCGCTTCTCAGTGGGGTGCTTGTCTACGGGGATACCGCGGCCATTGTCTATGACCTCGGCGACGTTATCGGGCAAGAGGGTTACCTGAACCTCGGTGCAGACGCCGGCAAAGACCTCGTCAATGCTGTTGTCTATGACCTCGGTGAGTATGTGGTGCAGCCCCCGGCTGCCGGTTGACCCAACGTACATCGCGGGGCGGTGGCGGACACCTTCCAACCCCTTCAGTACGGTAATCTGTGAAGCGTTGTAGTCTTGCGACATCGGCCGGTGACTCCTTTTTCGGACCACAATAAGCGACCCAAGTGACCTGCATACCTGCAATCCGCAGGAGGCACACCTGCAGCCTGCAGGACACTGTGTGATCCGGCACAATCCCTTCTGGTGAGAGCTAAATGAGGGAATGTTGGGTATGGTTATCGAGAGCAGAATCCGCCCTTGCGGGGCCCACGATGGCTGCATTCGACGAGGGTAATCTGGTTCTGCTGAATACGATTAGATTATACTCGAAAAAGCCCTAAAAAGTCAAGCCAGCCAGCCCCTTTCAGGACCCGAAAATGGCAGCCAATCAAGCCCCATTGTCCAAGTATGGACGGCCATTCTTGAACAATTCATTACACCTTGATCCGACACCTGAAAAACCCTCAAGTCGAGCGCCAGAATGCGGGGGGAGACCGTGGTAAGACGGGGGAAGAGTGCCGCCGGGGCACGGCACGGAAGCGGCTTGGGGCTATCGCCTCAACGCATCAGCATCAGCGTCCCGTAGTAGGCCAACGGCGTCAGAATTGCGACCATGACCAGCGGGACCAGGCCCTGCGCCAGGGTGTGTTTCCCACGGTATCTGCGGGCCCACATCACCAGCGGCACGAGCGCCAGCGCATAGATCGCCTGGTGGTACCCAACCACAGTAAGCGAGATGATCGCCGCTGTCAGTACGCCGCTGTGGACGCTGATCTTCCACTGCAGGGAGACTACCGCGAGCGACAGCCCCACGACCAGGTATACCACCCCCAGCGCCACCAGCGGCGGCGGCGCCCCTGTCGCATATAGCAGGCCCACTCCGATAGCGCCACTGGCAATCGCCACCACGAAGGGCCAGGCTCGCTGCTCGCGCACCCCCACGTGGCAGTCGGTCACTCGCCCCATCCGCCACATGTAGAATACGAAGCAGAAGGGCAGTACCGCGCCAAAGAGCACGGCGATCCCCGTCCACAGCAGTAGTTGCGGCAGCGTAGGCCGCAGCAGCAACACCACGAGTGTGACCGTGACGGCGGTGACGACAAAGGGGCTGGTGACGGCGGAGACGGCAAAGGCTGCCGCGCGCGTCAGGGAAAAGGGTTCGGAGGGCGGTTTCGGATCAGGCATGAACGTGGTGAAGGTATTCCGCAAAGACCGCCGAAATCCTTCCCACCCACTCACACTGCCTCAGAGGTGACACCTAATGTCTGGCAAGGAAATCAAAGTAGCAATGATCGGCTGTGGCGGCAATGCTCGCGGACATATGAGCCGCTTGCTGAAGATCGATGGCGCGCGGATCGTCGGCCTGGCCGACACGGCAGACGGCCCCATTACCGAGGCATGCAAACTTGACGCCTCCATAGCCGCCTGTCCTGTCTACAGCGACTACAAGGAGCTTTTGGCGAAGGTCGACTGCGATGCTGTCGAGATTTCGACCCCTCACACCTGCCACTTCGACCAGATCATAGCCTGTCTCGACGCCGGCAAGCACGTGCTGTGCGAAAAGCCGATGGTCTGTCAGGTTGACCATGCGCACCAGGTAGTTGAGAAGGTCAAAGAGACGGGACTGACGTTCGGTGTCTCCTACCAGCGCCACACCATGGCGCCGTATCGCTACTGCCGCGACCTGATCGCCTCCGGTGAGGCGGGCAACGTCTACTTCATCAGTGCCCTGCAGTCCCAGAACTGGTACCGGGGCCGCATGGAGCGCAAGGACTGGCGCGGCAAGATGGCCCTCTCCGGCGGCGGGCAGCTCAACGACTCCGGCAGCCATCTGATTGACGTCATCCTCTGGATGAGCGGCCTGCAGCCCGCTGAGGTCATGGCCTATCAGGACAACCTGGAGGCCGAGGTTGACATCCTGACCGCCATGAGCGTAAAGTTCGACGGCGGCGCCATGTGCAATATGTCCATCGTCGGCCACGCCGTGAACTTCTTTGAAGAGATCACAATGTGGGGCGACAAGCTGACCCTCGCCATTCGGGGCAATGATGTGTGGCGCTGGGCCAACGAGACCAAGGAAGTCATCAGCGGCGAGGCTCTCGGCGCCAGCTCTGATCCCGACCAGAACTTCATCAAGTCCATCCGCGGCGAGGAGACGCCCCAGGCGACCGCCGAGGACGCACTGAAGGTCATTCAGCTCTCCGAAGCGACCTGGCGGTCGGCTGCCGAGAATGCGCCCGCGCCGGTCATTCGCTAACGGGTCGATTCTCAGGACTATCCAAAAGTCAGTAGGGAAGGCGGCTCGCCTGCCCGCGCGGCGAGCCGCCCGCGCTACTGTGTAGCAGACCATACTCTGGTAGTAAAAAGACATGTTTGGACGCCTCGCACGCCTGTTTCTCGGCCTCGTCTGCTTCCCGCTCCTGGGCGCCTACAGCCTGCGCTGGGTGGGAGCGTATCTACGCGACCTCGTAGCCCTCACAGGGCCCGTGCGGGGTCTGCCCATGTACTTTGACTTGATTGGCGCGCTGGCCGGCCTGGTGCTCGGCCTGCTCCTGGCGGTCCAGATCATTGGCAGCGCCATGCAGCCTGAGGAATCGCCCGTCCGGCCCGTGGCCGATAACATCCTCATCATCCTGGCTCTCACGCTGCTGGTGGACGTGGTCTTGACGCGCGCGCTGCCGGATTCGGCTGTTATCGAGTGGCTCCCGGTCGTGACGCTGGTCATCTGGACGGCCTGCGCTGCGGCCACTATGAGCCTCACTCATATGCGGCGCGACCTGCGGCGGCAAACCGCTGCCCCGCTGCCTCCGCCGCCGGGACCTCAGCCATTGTCTCCCCCGGAGGGAACCTCTGACAGCGGCTGGCGTTCCTATTGATGGGTAGATGTTTCTCAATTGCCTTGTCAAGACAACCCAAATCCGGTATCATCAGGGTGCCACACGCCCATTTTCCAATGGCCCGCGCTACCTAGCGAGGGCTTTTTGTCACCATTTGGCAGATGATGAAACCACGCTTTTTGAGCCTTAACCAGTCTGTTCCCGGCAGGCGCCGGCGCGGAGGGAGGCCTGATGCAGGCCCAATCCCTACTCGCGCCGTGGCCGGATGCCCTCGCGTTCACTGACCACGGCCTGCCCCGCTCAACTGCTCCAACCCTGACCTGCACAGCAAGGTGATAACAATGCCCAAAATTGAGTTCATAGACGTAACCAATCGCGATGGCGAACAGACTGCCCGCATCTCCCTGTCCAAGCTCCAGAAGACCGTAATCAACTGGCTTCTGGACGACATGGGTGTGTACCAGTCCGAGATGGGCTTCCCGCTCAGCCCCCATGAGCGCAACTACATCAACGCCAACGTGGCGCTGACCAAGCCCGAAGTCGAAAACGGGCCGCTGATGAAGAGGATCCAACTCAGCGGCTGGTCCCGCGCCGTCGCCGGCGACGTACAGAAGGCCCAGGCTCAGACCGGCATCGAGCACTTCAACCTGTCCATCTCGACTTCCGAGCAGATGCTGCAGTGGAAGTTCCGTGGCAAGTTCTCCCGTGATGACATCATCAAGATGATGGTGGACTCCGTGGTAGCCGCCAAGGAAGGCGGGGCGAAGACTGCCGGCGTTAACGCCGAGGATGCCTCACGCACCGATCTCGGTTTCTTGATCGAATTCGCCGCAGCCGGCAAGGCAGCGGGCGCCGACCGCTTCCGCTACTGCGACACCCTCGGCCATGATGATCCCGTCTCAATCGGTGAGCGCATCGGCACGATTGCCCGCGAAGTCCAGATCCCCGTGGAACTGCACTGCCACAACGACCTTGGTCTGGCAGTGGCCAACTCCTGCGCCGGCGCCGTCGCCGCCTGCGAAAACGGTGTGGATGCCTTCATCAACACCACCGTTAACGGCGTGGGCGAGCGGGCGGGCAACGCCGACCTCGTCTCCTGCGTCCTGGCCCTGCGCTATGCCGCCAACTGGCGCAACTGCGGCTTCGGCAACGACACCGTCGACCTCGCCAAGTCCTGGCGCATCGCCAATTACGTCGCCGATGCCTTCCAGGTGCCGATTCCCATCAACCAGCCGGGCGTCGGAGCCAACGCCTTCGCCCATGAGTCCGGAATCCATGCCGACGGGGCCCTCAAGGACCGCCACAACTACGAGTTGTATGACTTCGAGACCCTCGGCCGCGGCGAGAAGATCGAGATCCAGACCGGCCGTGTCATCACGACCGGCGCCCACGGCGGCGCCTCGGGCCTCGAGTATGTCTACAACCAACTCGACCTCGGCTTCCGCGATGAGGACCACAAGCGCGAGACGCTGAACCTCTGCCAGTTGGCCAACCTGCACAACCAGGCGCCGCTGACCCGCGAAGAGCTCTGGCTGATCTACAGCTACCCGCAGCTCTGCAAGCAGATCATGACCGTCACGATCTAGGTCAGCAGACTACAAGAACACCAAGAAGCCCGGCATCGCTGCCGGGCTTCTTCTTTGCGTCATCGGGCGGACCACGGTCCGCCCCTACAACTGAGTCGCCGTAGGGGCGGACCGTGGTCCGCCCGATTCCCCTCGCCGACTACTCGCGCACGCCGCTCAGATCGTGCAGCATCATCCCCTGGTTCTCGTAAATCAGCACGTGCTTCATGTCGTGTGTGAACGCCGGGAGCAGCATGTAGGTCAGGCGCAAGCCCATCGGGTGCGCGGGACCCCCGCCCTCGAGCGGCAGGATCATCATCTGCCACGTCGGCGGCTGTCCGATGCGTCGGAAGTAGCTCACGAAGCGCCCGTCGGGCGTCAGGCTCATGTAGTAGAAGCTGTACGGGCCCCGTGACAGCACCCGGTCCTTGGTGCGGTCGGCGGGATCGATCTGCGCAATCTGGTATTCCTTGTCCTTCGCCATCCAGCGCTGCACCAGCAGGTGCTGTCCATCCGGATGGGCCAGCACGCCCGAGAAGCTCTCGCCATTCTGCGGCATCAACAGGATCTGCGGCTCCCCGCCCGTGATCGGCAGCGACAGCAGCGGCCTGCCCTTGCCCTGGATATAGCCGTCGTAGAGGATGGACTTGTTGTCGTGCGACCATGACGGGGTGCCGATGTAGCGGCCTTCCTGAATTGTCTTTGCCTCCCCGCCCTCCTTCGCCTCCATCACGATCAGCCGGTACTTGTACTGCGGCTTGCCGTCTACTTGCTCCTGGACGTAGTCCCGGGCCATGAGGTACTTGCTATCAGACGACCACTCCATAGTGTACAGAGTGCCGTTGCCCTGGTAGATGCGCACGAACTGCTCCGGCTTGTTCACCTCGCTCAGGTACACGCAACCCGCATCGCCCCGCCCGCGGAAAGCCAGCAGCTTGCCATCGGGTGAGAATACGGGGTAGTAGCCGGTGCACGGGTGAGGGCGCGCTGCCGTGGCATAGAGATTGTTGCTCAAAAGCCAGCTCGTGGGGCTGCCCCCGTCGAGTTCAATGTAGCGCCGCCAACTCCGCCGGGCATCGTCCTCACGGCCCATTTCGCTGCACAGCCTGCCCATCCACAGATGTGCGGTTGGAGCGTCGGGGTTGATCTTGATTGCTTGCTGCAGGTACTGCTCTGCCTCGGCGTACTTGGCCTCCAGCAGTTTCAGCCGGGCCAGCACGACCAGTGCCTCAACCGAGCGGGGATCGATAGCGAGGGCGCAGCGTGCCGCCGCCCCCGCCTCCAGCGGGTTGCGCTTCTCCAGCATGATCAGCGCCAGACCCACGTGCGCCGGAGCATGCGTCTCCTGCTGGCGCAGCGCCTGCTGGAACGTCAATTGCGCCTGCCCAAGCTGCCCAGCGTCCATCTGCAGGTAGCCCTTGCGCACCAATACGCTCACATCGCGGCTCAGGAAATAGGCGCTTTCAAGCGAATCCACCGCGCCCTCGTATTCGTCATTGCGTTCCTGCACCGTCGCATACAGCAGGAGCGCCTCCGGAAGGCTCGGGTGCGTAACGGTCCATGACTTGGCAGCCTCCAGGGCCTCGGCTTCCTTACCGGCTGCCAGAAGCTCCATCACGCGCTGCCGCTCCGGCATCTCTTCGGCGTGGGCCAAAGCCGGCGTCAGCACAGCCAGAGTAACCGCCAACAGCGTCAGAAATCGCATCATCATGGCTAACCTTGACACAGGGGAGTGGCGAGATGTTCCGCGTCATGCTTCTCCTAACCTGCCTCTATCAACGAGCATCGTGGGCAGGATGGTGTCATTCTGAGCGAAGCGAAGAATCCCGGCAGTGGGCGAGGGGGTAGCGGGAGGCGACGCGGGATCCTTCGCTATGCTCAGGATGACAGAGCGGGGAGAAGCACGAAGCAACTGACCCGGTGTTGTCATCCTGAACACAGGATGCTGTCATCCTGAGCGAAGCGAAGGATCCCCGGTGTCGGGGGATGCTTCACTTCGTTCAGCATGACACACCGGAGTCCATGCCCAAGAAGGCCATTCGCCCTGCTGTCGGGAAAATGATGTCAAAGCTTTCGAAAGGGATGCACTTCTATATGAGTAAAGCGAAAATCTGGGAGAAGATGACGGTTCGGGAGGTCAGAGAGGCCCTGCACGAAACCCAGACAGTGCTGATACCCCTTGGGGTGACTGAGCAGCATGGTTACCACCTGACCACCGACACGGACAGCCGCACCGCCTTTGAGCTCTGCCGCCGCGCGTCCGAGGCCACTGGTGCCTTCGTCGCACCGACCGTCACCTACAGCTTCTCTGGTGGCGAACTACCCGGCACGATCAACATCGACTACCACCTCGTCAGCCTGATGGTCACTGAGATCATCCGCGCCCTGTGCGCCAACGGCCTCAAGAACATTGTCCTGGTGCTCGGCCACGGTGGCAGCGAGAATGACCGCGCCACGCAGGAAGCCGCTGAGATGTTCTACCGGCAGCACCCGCAGTACGTCGACCGCAACGTGGCCATCTTCCGCTTCTGGCAGGGCTCAGAACTGTGCCGGCAGGCCTATGCCGACGGTGACTACCATGCCGGGTACTTCGAGACCTCGATGATGATGTACTGGGCTCCCGACGACGTGAGGCCAGGCGAGCCCGTGCTTGATGAGGCCGAATTGGTACGGCTCATGCGCGAGGATCCCGACAACTACCAACTCAAGACGAAGGCCGTCGACTTCCCGGGCGTCGTCGAGCGCGTGTCGCAAAAGCCTGAGATACAGGTAGGCGTCATGGGCGATCCGGCCCGGGCGTCTGTGGAGCTGGGGCGAAGGATCGCTGAGGAGGGCACGACAGGGCTGGTGGAGCTAATCGGGGCCTTGGAGCGGGGCTAGGTGACGCGGTCGCTTTTCGACCAGATTGAGAACGGGCCGGACTGGCTCGAGCATCCGGACGTCATCGAGTTCCTGCGGCGGCACGGGCTCTCGGACGTCCGGGTGCAACTGGTCGGTCCCCGCCGCACCTTCGCCGGCAAGACCTGGCCCGCCCAGGGCTTCATGCGCATGGTCGGTGTCGGCGTCCATCCCATACGCTGGCTGCTTACGTTCGTCCACGAACTGGCGCACGTCAAGGACTTCCGCCGGCGGGCGAAAGACCTCGAGCATGAGTTGGGTCGCCCGCTGGAACACGGCCGTCGTGACGGCCGCCGCGTCTGGCAGATGGACCGTCCCCACGGCCAGCGCTGGCGGCACGAGTTCATCAAGCTCGCCACTGCCGCCGTCGAGGCTGGGCTCTTCCCCGGCAACGAAGATCGCGTGATCGCCGTGGCCGAAGCCGGTGAGACGAGCCTGGACCACGTGGAACTGGACCTCTGCGCCGACGCTCGTGTCTGCGCGGAAGACCTGCGCCGGCTGGATGAGGCGCACCGTCGCCAGATTGAGCGCGCTCAGCGCCAGACGGCTGACTTCAAGAGCATCTTCAAGGTGGGGCAGGAGGTCCATTTCGACGCGGGGGCCAGACAGGGCGTCGTTACCGGCACATTGATCCGGATCAACCGCAGCACCTGCACGGTCGAGGCCAGTGCCTATCGCTGGCACGTCCCGCACGGGCTGCTCAAGCCCGGCGCCTCACCGCCCGGCTCCCGCAAAGGCAAACTCCCCCCCAGCCGCCGCGACCGTTTCAGCCCCGGCGACGAGGTCTACTTTCGCTACGATGGCCTCCGTCACGAGGGCAAGATCGTGCGGGTGAACCGCAAGACCTGTACGGTCGAGACCCTCGACGGCAAGTGGCGGGTGGCCTTCAGCCTCCTCAAACCCCTCCGCAAGCCCACTGCATCCTGATCAGGCGCGTTTTCGCGCTCAGTCTCTAGCCTCAGCGCCTTCCGCGCTATACTGTCATCCTTAGTTTCTCCGTTAGGAAGTCCGAATGTCCTTCAGCCTCTCCGCCTATCTCCGCGACCGCTGGCATAGCCCCTCGGGTTACCGCGACGTGCTTGTGCTTGCCGGCCCCCTGGTGCTGAGTACCGGCACCATGACCATCCAGCAGTTCGTCAACCGCATGTTCCTGACATGGTACTCCCCCGAGGCTCTGGCAGCGTCTCTTCCCGGCGGCACGCTTTCGTTCACCTTCCTGTGCTTCTTCATCGGCACGGTCTCGTATGCCAACACCTTCGTGGCCCAGTACCACGGTGCGGGAGAGGGTAAGCGCATTCCCGCGGCCGTCTGGCAGGCCGTGTACCTGTCGCTGCTGGCGTCGGTGCTCATTCTCCCGCTGGCGCTGCTCGCGAGGCCCCTTTTCGCGATGGGCGGCCATGAGCCCGCGGTTCAGGTACTCGAGGTGCAGTACTTCCGCATTCTCACCCTCGGCGGTGGCTTCGGGATCCTCTCCTCCGCAGTGTCGGCCTTCTTCGTCGGCCTGGGTCGTACCCGCACCGTCATGTGGGTCAACGTCGGTACGGCGCTCACCAACGTGCTCCTGGACTACCTGCTGATCTTCGGCACACTTGGCCTGCCGCGTCTGGGCATCGCCGGCGCGGCGTACGCCACGGTTGCCTCGTCATTCCTCGGCGCGCTGGTCTTCAAGGAGCTATTCCTGCAATCGCCTCTGGCACGCGAGTACCAGGTCTGGTTCCGCCGTGGCCTCGACTTACCGTTGCTGGGACGCCTGCTGCGGTTCGGGGCGCCTAGCGGCCTGCACTTCATGCTGGATATCCTGGCCTGGTCGATGTTCATCATGTTGGTGGGGAGGTTGGGGACAAACGCCCTGGCCGCCACCAATCTGGCTTTCCAGGTCAACTCGCTGATCTTCCTGCCGATGATCGGTTTCTCGATTGCCACCACAACCCTCGTCGGGCACCGCCTCGGCGAGAATCGCCCCGCTCTGGCCGTGAAGACGACCTGGTCCGCCTTCCAGATGACCTTCAGCTACATGGCCATCCTGGCGCTGTTGTACCTGACCATCCCGGACCTCTTCCTGTTGCCCTTCGGCGCCGGGGCCGACCCGGCGCAGTTCAGCCAGATTCGCGGGACGGTTGTCATCCTGCTGCACTTCGTCGCAGTATACTCGCTGTTTGATGGTGCGAACCTGATCTTCTCCGCCGCCCTCAAAGGCGCCGGTGACACGCTTTTCGTCATGATCATGTCCACGGGCCTGAGCATGAGCCTGATGGTCGTCCCGACGTGGCTGATCTGCCACGACGGCAAGGGCAGCATCTGGGCGGCGTGGCTAGCCCTGACCGCATACATCTGCGTTCTGGCGCTATGCTTCCTGTGGAGGTTCCTGCTCGGCAGATGGAA
This sequence comes from Armatimonadia bacterium, assembly GCA_039683575.1. Taxonomy (GTDB): domain Bacteria; phylum Armatimonadota; class Zipacnadia; order Zipacnadales; family UBA11051; genus JAJFUB01. The sequence continues at coordinate 19,108 of JBDKRC010000011.1, forward strand.
GACAATGCGTGTCACCGAGGTGCCGCACGCGCCGGTCTCGCCGACGTACCCAGTGCCCGACCACCCCTTCACGGATGCGGACATCACTGCATCTTAGGGTAGGGGAGAGGCTTTCGCCACAGACACAAAACGGCACCGGTAACAATCACCGGTGCCGTTCAAACGTTAGGCGTCAGGCGTCAAGCGCTAGCTGATGTTGACCGCCTTGCCGCTCTCCGCGCTCTTGTAGCACGCATCCAGGATCTTCATGATCCGCAGACCATCGTACCCCGACGAGATGCACTCCTTGCCTTCCACCAGGCAGTCCACGAAGTGGCCTACCGCGTTCAGACGGCCCATGTTCGGGTCCGGCTCGACGATCAGGTTGCGGTTGACCGGCACGCCGTTCTCCTGCGTGTACAGCTCCAGCGTGTCAACCGAGCTGTCGTCCACACCGTCAATCTCGAAGACGCGCTCCAGGCTCGCGCCGGCTTCGGTGCCCTGAAGCGTCGAATAGACATGCTCGCGCTTGATGCGCCCGGCCCACCCGGCTTGCAGCATGATCGTCTGCCCGCCGCTGAACTTGATCATCGCGCAGCCCATGTCCTCGACATCGAACTTGCCCTTGGTGTTGGGAGTGCCCCACGGGCCCAGCGCCTGCATCTTCGGCCCGAAGACCGAGTACGCCGAGGCCAGCACTGTCGTAGGCTCGGGGTTGCCCATGAGCCACATCGTCAGGTCCAGCATGTGGACGCCGAGGTCAATGATCGGCCCGCCGCCGGCGAACTCCTTCTGCGTGAACCAGCCGCCCCAGCCGGGGATGCCGTTGCGCCTGATCCAGCCGCACTTGGCGAAGTAGATGTCGCCCAGCACGCCCTGGTCGATGTACTGCTTGAGTATCTGCGACTCGGGCCGGTAGCGGTTGTTGAAGCTCGTCATCAGGAGCTTGCCCGCCTTGGCTGCCGCGTCCACCATCTTCTGGCCCTCTTTGGCGTTGCGTGCCAGCGGCTTTTCGCACAGCACGTTCTTGCCGGCGGCCAGACAATCCGTCACTACGGGCATGTGGAACTTGTTGGGCACGCAGACGCTTACCGCGTCAACCTCGATCTCCTTGAACATCCGGTTGTAGTCTTCGAAAATGGTGGTCACGCCGTGCTTGGCGCCCAGTGCGGTCGCCGCCGCGGGGTTCAGATCGCAGATCGCGACGAGCTCCGCCTTCGGGTGTGCCTCATATCCCATCGCATGATACCGGCCCACACCGGCGCCGATCACAGCGGTTCGCAGCTTCTTGGCCATCTCGGGAACCTCCCTCATTCTTGCGCGCGCACGCGCTGCAATAACCGCTGTATTAGCCGACAGCGGGCGAATTCCTTCATTCCCCTGCGAAAATCAGTGCCCCTCCTGCTCAATCTTCGCCACCCGCTGGATTACCTCGACCACACTGTCCGGGTTTACCGATATCGAGTCGATCCCCGCCTGTACCAGGAACTCCGCGAACTCCGGATGGTCGCTAGGCGCCTGCCCGCACAGCCCCACCTTGCGGTGCTTGCTGTGTGCCCTTTCGATCAACTGGCGGATCATCTGCGTCACGGCCTCATTGCGTTCATCGAATAGCTGTGCCAGGTCCGCCGCGTCGCGGTCAACCCCCAGCACCAACTGCGTCAGATCATTGCTGCCGATGGAGAAGCC
>JBDKRC010000012.1:0-15977 GCA_039683575.1 Armatimonadia bacterium
ACGTTCCCGAGCCCAGGCTATTGACAAGTTCCCGCTTTTGGGTATGATTGTATCTACCGAGGCCCCGTGATCCGAACTGTCTCCGTATGGAGCGCGTGCCTGCCGATGGCAGGATAGGACACGGGGCCGCTGCTTTTGGGCTACGACTTGCCAAACTCCCAGACCCTCGCTTTATCCCCCAGTTCGCGACGATAGTCCCAACGATCAGGCTTTCCATCCTTGTATGATCGAGCGATGCTGCCTGTGATCATATCAGCCAATTCTACCAGGACGTTATGATCATGTTTGGGCACAAACCTGATGTCACGGAACACGCGTCTCTGCGGCGTGTTGCACTCCTGCCGCAGGTACGCGACCATCCGACGCAGTGACTCCCGACCGGCCTCTCCGTCAATGAAGAGCTTCGCGTCCTTCACGTCACCGAACGTGTGTGTTAGCAGCAGCTTCATCGTGAAGTTGTAGAAGTAATCACCTCGTCGTCTCAGCATGCTTTCGGCAAAAATGCGCTCTTTGGGCATCACGATTGCCCTTACTCGGAACGGGCAAGGCTTGACAGCCTTTAGGAGCCCCAGCCGCCACTGCCGACAACAGTTCGTGAAATGGAACTGGAAGTGCCCTCCTCTTTTGAGAACGTCAGTGCGATAGCGGTGGATGCACTCGGCTGTCTCACGGGCCTCCGCCGCGCCCGCGAAGATCACGGCGGAGACCACCAACGCAGGCGTTGAGCCAGACCCCAGCTTGAAACCCGCATCCCCGGACTCGTCCAGATACACGAGTTGCCCATCAGACGTCATGCCACTGTCGCCCACCCTACTTCTTCGTTCCAATCTCGAATATCTCATCCGCGAAGTACGACAGCACCTGCGGCAGCGCCGGATCGAGGCTGAGGCTGTTATCCTCCAGGGTGCCGGTGCTGGCTTTGCCAAGGCGGAGCGACCACACCTTGCCATCCTGCCCGGGAGCGACCGCGACCGCTAGTTTGGCGGTCGCCTGGTCCAGCGTCGTCTCGGTGGTGCCTGCTTCTTTGCCCTCGGGGTCGCTCACCGTTAGCTTCACCGTCTCACCGGGCTGGCCGACGGACGTCAGCGTGAACTTCTGCAGCCCTTGCGTGACCTTGAAGTACAGCTTCTCTGCCCCATAGATGAGGCGCATGGCCGGATCGGTATAGATCGCCAGCGGCACGTTCGAGTTCTTCACCACGTAGCCATTGCCACCGGCTTCCAGGATCATGATGTAGATACCATCGGCAGCGGGTGTGAAGGCGGCCGGCGCCGGGTTGGTCATCTCCACAACGCCCTTCTCCACAGTCTCCCACTGCTCGTTCCTGACTTCCCAGTTCAGGCCGCCCTCGTTCTTCCCGACCTTCCTGACCTCGAACTTGATGTCCACGGGTGTACCCTTGTGTCCGCTGACGAGCATGACGTTGGCTCCACGCAGCGTCACCACCGGGTAGTCGCGCGGCGTCGTGCGCTGCAGCGCCTGGCCGCTAACCTTGATCTTCGGGAAGCCAAACGGGTCCTCGGTCTCACGTGGTTGCCACGCCGCTTTGAAGTCCCCCGCGTCCATCTTGCGGTTGGCCCACGCGAACCACTTGAAGTATTCCGGGTGGGTCTCCTTATACTTCGGCCCCTCGTAGAAAATCCAGTACCCGTCGCTGATGCCCGAGAGCATCAGGGCATTCTTGCCCGAGAACTCCGGGTCAGCCCCGTTGACGACGGGATCAATGCCGCCGATGTAGATGCTGTTGATGTTCTTCTCTTTCGCGATCTGCATGCCGCGTTCGAGAATCTGCTGGTTGCGCTTCAGGGACGTCTCGTGAGGTAGGTTCCGCCCGGGGCGCCCGTATGTCCAGGGGTCGGCCAAGACCAGCGGCGCTGACTTCGTCGCCCACTCGGGATAGCAGGCCTCCAGCATGAACATGGTCCCCGGCGCGGGGTAAATGCAGAACTCGAAGCGAGGGTTGAGCTTGTCGACCGCCTGCCGCAGCTCGCGGCACTTCTGCCGCCAGTGGGCGATCTGGAACTTCTCGAACTCCTCGTGCAGCTTCTGCTCGTCCAGCCACGCCTTGCGCTTGTCGAGGGCCAGTTCCGGGAGCGCGATGCCCTTGGACGCCGCGAACTTGCGCATGATCACGTCATCGTAGGACAGCTCATACAGGTTGCCCTGCTTGCCCGGCCAGTAGTTTTCATAGTCCAGGAAGACGCCCATGAGGGTGGGGTCTTTGGCGCTGATCTCGGCGTAGGGGAGGATCTGCTCGGCCATCCACTGCCACAGTTCATCGGAGTTGGGGCTCCAGATCACCTGCTCAAGGCCATTTGCCCAGACGGTGCGCTTGCCCTCGCTGAGCGACTTGTCGGCGGGAATGTCCTGCACGCCGCGCATCCACGGCATGTGGTACAGGCCGTACTTGCGGCACCAGTCGGTGACCTTGCGGACCTCGCCGATGTCCTCGGCGCCGCGGCGGGGGGAGAAGACGTTGAAGTCAGCCGCGGCAGTCTCCTTGATCATCCATTCCTCGGTCTTCCAGCCCGCCTCGGGCTGCATGACCTTGTCCACGAGAATCCTCATCTTGACCTTGCGGCCCAAATCGTCGAGGGAAGGCCGTTCGGCTGCCTGACAGCCGACGGCGAACAGGACCGCAGACAGCAGCGACAGAAACAACAGGTGACGGCTTGACATGGTGAAGCTCCTTATCTGGTCATTCTGATCGTTGCAATTGTCCAGGGCGGCAAGGCAAGGTCGAGCGTGCTGCCGCGTAAGTTCAGTGCGACACGGTCGTCGGGTTGCCCCTGAAAGTCGACGGCGGAGGCAGTGAGCGGCGCAAAGGGCAAACGCACGCTGGTCTGAGTGGCCGCGCCCTCTGCTTCCCACAGGCGCAGTACGCTTGCTTCGCCGTCGCGGTAGAAGGCAGCGAGCACCACATTCGGCGCGCTGACTTCGAGGAACGAATCGGTGCTGTCACAGGGCGCCTCACCCGTCATCGGCCCATGAGGCAGCAGCACCTGCGGCGGGCGGCGCAGGGAAGCGGCCAGGCGGGTCATTCCGGCCGCGCGCCAGTCGCCCTCATGGAAGACCAGGCTCCAGATGAAGCTGTGGCGGCCGATGGACTTCGTCTGCCAGTTCACATGCTGCTCCCAACCCTGCGTGATGGGCCCCACACTGTTGAGCAGAATATGCGCAAGGGTCTGTTCCGCGGTGTTCCGAAGGTAGTAGCGGTCGCCATTGTGGTTCACATGCGTCACCCCATGCGTGGCCTCGCTGACGCTCACAAACGACCGCGCATAGAACATGCCCTCCCGTTGGCGCTCGATGTTCTGGGAGCGGTGGTCGTTGATCAGGCCCCACTGGATGTCATCCAGTTTCTTCTCCTCGGCCCCGAACGGCACGTCCGCCTCCAACTTGCCCTCTAATAGCGGCCACATCGCCGCGAGGAAGCCGTCTGCGCCCTGCCAGTCGCAGGTCAGCCGATACTCGACCCGCGCCTGCCCGGCAAACAGCAGCGTCTCCAGCGTCACCGGATGCCCGGCCACTGTCCCACGCGCCACATGCCGCCACCGCACCGGCCCGGCCTCAGCAACCTCGCCCTGCTCCCATTCGGCATCACTGGTGGACTTGATCGCTCCCACATGCAGCGGCGCGGTGGTGTCCACCTCGTGGAAACGGATGGTGTTCCAGGGAATAGCGCCTTCGAAGCGCTGGCTGCCGAGCGTGACGGCGGTGATGCTCGGGCCGTCATAGTCGAGGCGCACAAGCCCGTTATCCATCTCATTCCGCTCAGTCGCCCGCTCCGTAACCTGCTCGCGCGGCTGCCATTCCAGCGTCGTATAGCCCAGCGGCGGCAGTTCCACCAGCGCCAGCGCGTCCGCCTCCCAGATGCGCCCGGCGTACTCCATCCCGGTCGTGTACTGGTGCGGCACCTCGTTCCCGGCGCCATCAGTAAGCACCACGTCCTGCGGTATGGCCGTAGACGCGGTAATCAGGATCGGCACGACTGCAGTGCGCGCAAAGGGCAGCGGGTTGAAGATGATTGCGGCGGTATTCGGCGATTGCGGAATCGTGCGCGAGAGGCTGCTCAGGCTCGTCTGCTGTGCCTCCCGCGCCTTCAGGATCGTCAGATCCGCCAACGCGTCAAGCTCATCGAAATCCGTCTGAAACAGCCATTGCGTGGCATGGGCCGAGAACTGCAGCAAGTCTTCCCAAAGCGGCGTAAGATCGTCAGCCGTGCCCGCCATTTGCCCCCATAGCTCGGCCAACACCAACTCTTCGTCCGCCACATAGCGCTTCCGCCAAAGCCCCCGGTTGCCCCCCCACGCGGTGTTGTAGCACACGTCGCACGGGTCGAGCGTGCCGGTCATGGTCGGCAGCGCCTTCTTGGCATCCTTCACCGCCTCGTAGAACTCCAGCGGCGTCGCAAACCGCATCGGGGACTGCTCGCGCTTGTTCCATTCCGCCATCAGCCCCGGCACGTCAAGATACTGGTCTCCGCCATGCGATTGCAGCGGGAGACCGTCGTCCATGCCCTGACTCACCCACAAGACGCCCGTTGGTGAGTGGCGCGAAACGAGTTCAAGTTCCGTCTGCCACAAGTGCTCCACCGTCTGATCCCAAGCCTCGGCGTAACCCTCCGGGACCGAATTCGGCGCGCACATGCCACCGTAGCACCCGCGGCTGCACACGATTTGTGAGCCATCGAGGCCCTGCCAAATCCACTCGTACGGCACGCCAGCCAGCGTCAGCCCCGCCTGCGGCCGCCAGCAGCGGTAGTACTGATAGCCACCGAGGCTCATAAGCTGCGGAATCTGCGGGTGGCCGAGGGCCACGTCCACTATGTCGGCATGAACGCTCAGGTCGGCCTCGGGGAACATGCTCCGGAAGCGGCGCCGCCCGATGATGAGGTTGCGGATGAAGGTCTCTTCCCCGACCATGTTGGGCCGCACGTTGGCATACGTGCCGCAGATGGCGATTTTGCCCTCGGCGATGCGGGTCTGCAACTCCGGCACCAGGTCCGGCCGCCGGTCGAGGAACGGGCGCAGGTGAGTGATCCACGAATCGAAGTACCAGCGGAAACCCGGATCGTCACGCATGGTCTCCAGGACCCGCTCGAACACGTGGACATACCGCGCCTCATGCCAGGCCCGAGTGTGAGTCCAGGCCCAGTCGGCGTGGCAGTAGGGCACAACCAGTATCTGGCAGTCCTGCAAGCGGGCGCGGATCTCGTCGGCGCTCATGGGGCAGCCTCCGATGGCGTATGGGTAGCAGGGGAGTGTTCACTGTGGCAGGCGGGGAGACCTGCCAACCCGCGAAGTCCGGGCCTCTCGCCCGCTGGCCTCATGGGGAAGCGGGCGAGACGCCCGCACTACGCGGGAGAGGTACTGCTTCCTCGGGGGGTTCCTGCTGGTTTGCTGCCAGCAGCCGCCGGAGCGTCGCCGTCAACTCGGCCATCGGGGCAGGCTTGTCAAACCACGCATCGGCCTTCATCCACTCCAACACCGCTTCGGGGTTGCGGTCGAACTCAAAGCCCGTCGCCTGCACCACCGAGGTCAGCATAATGATAGGTGCGCGTCGGAACCGAGGATCGCGGCGGAGGGCCCGGGCCAGCCGCGCCCCCGAGTCGGCCTTCTCCATCATCAAGTCGAGCACGAAGGCATCTGGTATCTCGCGGGCGGCGATCTCGAGAGCCTCGTCCGAACGCTCAGCGGCAATGACTTCGAAGCCTACGGAGGCCAGGCGGAGGCGATGCTGCTCGAGGAAGTCCGGGTCATCGTCCACCACAAGCACCCTCACGGCCCCACGCGGCGGCTGGGCCTGATGCAGCGGCAGGTGAATGGTCACCGTGGTGCCGCGGCCGGGCTTGCTGTCCATCTGAATGTCGCCGTGGTGGCTGTGGATGATCCCATGGGCCACCGCCAGACCGAAGCCGGCGGCGCGGTCTCCCCACTTCGTAGTGACAAAAGGCTGGAAAACGCGCGGCAAGAGCTCCACGGGCACGCCGCAGCCGGCATCGCTTACAACCAACTCAAGCTGACCTTCGGCTGCCAGGAACCGGGCGGTTACGGTAATCTGCCCGCTCTCGTCCATTGCCTCGATGCTGTTGGTCAGGAGATTCACAAGCACTTGTGAGAGCTGCGCCGCATCGGCCACTAACTCGGGGATGTCAGCCGCCAACTCCACGCTCAGCGTGATCCCTGCTGCTTCAGCGCGTGCCCGGACTTCCTCCAGCGCTGCCTCGACTATGGGCTCTAGCCGTGTCTCCTGCCACTGCGGCTCCCGTTCCCTCGCGAACCCCTGCAGGTTTGCCATGACTTCGCGGCAGTGCAAGGCCTCGGCGATGATGTTGGCGACATCCTCCCGCCGGGGGTCTTCCTCGTCGAGGGTATCGCGGAGCAGTTGCGAATAGACCACGAGGTTGCTCAGCGGGTTGCTGATCTGCTTTGCCGTCTGGGCGGCCAGCCGGCCCATCTCGGCCAGTTGCTGCGCTCGCAGGGCCAGTTCGCGGGCCTTCTGGATTTCCTCCCGGCTACGCGTCAGTTGCTCCAGGTTGACCTGCAACTGGTCAATCAGATAGGGCAGGCACATCTCCGGCTCCGCCAGCCCCTGGTACACCGCAATCGCCTTGTCCCGGCAGGTTGAATAGCCGCAGGCCCCGCAGTTGAGCTCGTGCTCGGGAATGGTCTTGTTCGTCCGCAGCAGGATCTGGCGGATCTCGTCTTCCGTGGGCATGGGCAACGTGATCGTGCCCGGCTGGAACTCCCGCTTTACCTCTATAGCGCTGACCTGCTTGAGCGACCGCGCCAGCGGTGGGCGCTTGCGCTGCAGTTCGCGGACAGCCGCCGTCACGAGGCTCTTGCGCACCAGCGGCGACAGCTTGTCATCATAGGCCGGCCCGGCGATGCAGCCCTCACACATCAGCGCATCCAGGAACCCGCCTTGAAACTCGCCTGCGCTGAGTGCGTTCAGCGCCGCGAGCACCCGGTCGGCACCTTCCACGACCACGATCTCGTCGTGCATCAAGTCTGCCTGAATGCACGCCGCCTTCAGCAGCCCGCCTGAGACCGGGAACAGAGCGCCAAACTCCGGCAAGGGCCCATCCGGCGCAATCGGCTCAAGCGCGGCAGGCTCGATCCCCTGCACTCGCCATAGCTCGGCAAGCTCCGGGAAGGTCATGGCAGCATCCACGGCCCCGGCGACGTGCGGATCGAGCACTTCAACCTTCTTCGCAACGCAGGGGCCGATGAACACCACCTTCGCGCCCGGCACCAGCCGCTCTTTGACGGCCCTCCCCATCGCCACCATCGGCGAGACCACCGGCGCCAGGTACTGCACCAGGTCCGGAAGGTACTTCTCGACGTAACTCACCAGCGCCGGGCAGGGCGTGCTGATCAGCGGCCCCTGCGGTGCGCGCTTAAGCAGCCTCGCGTACTCCTGCGCGACCATCTCCGCGCCGAAAGCCACTTCCATGACGTGACTGAAACCCAGTTGCTTGACTGCGGCGCGGAACTGTCCGGGGGAGACAGTTGTGGAGGTTCCTGCGTAGGAGGGGGCAAGAATGGCGACAACGGGCTCCTCGCCCTGCAGCAGGGCGCTGACGGCGGGGTTGGCGGTCTGCACCTGCTTGGCCTGCTGCGCGCACACCCGCAGGCAATTGCCGCAGCCGATGCAGCGCTCCTGGATGACGTACGCTTGCCCGTTCTGCACCCGAATTGCCTTGGCGGGGCAGCTACGCACGCAGTTATAGCACCGCCGGCACTTGTCGGCGATGGTGGTGACTACCGCAGCGTTGGGTACATCAAGTGGTGCAGGCAAGGTGTGGCCACTTAGGACGAGTCTTCGTAGGACGGGCGTCTCGCCCGTCTCGGGCTGTAGGGCGGGGGCTCGTACCCCGCCGCTCTGGCTTCCTCTACAATGTCGGCCGCCGCATCCCCGCCTCAATCTCCTCGAGCAGATCCAGCGTCAGGTTCCGAACGTCCTCGGGCAATCGCGCCAGTTCCCTCTGCAGCACCTGCTCGCCTAAGGTCTGCGTCTCCGGCGAGGCGTGGTCCAGCAGGTACTCTTTGAACGCCAGGAGGGCATTGGCCGAGCAGCGCTCATTCGTGCAGGTCCGCGCCAGCCGCTGCTCGGGCTTGGAAGGGCTTTCGGACACCGGGTAGCAAGACGCACAGAAATTGGGCACAAAGCCCACTTCACACATCCGGTACACCAGCGTCTCAAGCGCGCGTGGACGACCGATGTTGAGCGTCCCAGCGGCGCTCGGGTCCCCATCGGAAGTATAGACGCCCGGGTAGCTCAGGGAGCCGACGCTCACGGATGATATCCCAAGCGCATAGAGTTCGCGGCGCACTTCGCTCGGTGCCGGAGTGGACAGGATGATATCAGCCCGCGGGCGGGCCAGTCTCGTCACCGCCACTATGAAGCAGAAGTCATCGTCGCTGACCTGCCGCTCGGGGGTCTGCGAAGCCGGCGCATGTGGCGCCGCGATCATCCGCGGGAAGCTGACGGCATGTGGCGCCACGGCGTATGTCCGCTCAAGGTGCTCGACATGTGCGATCAGGGCCGGGATCTCAAAACGGAAATCCGCGAGCCCCAGGAGGACGCCGAGGCCAAGGTTGGTGAACCCCGCCTCCGCCGCCAGGTCGTGGCATGTCAGCCGCTTCTCATAGTCTGACTTGGGCCCCGCGGGGTGAAGCTCCCGGTACACCTCCGGGTCGTAGGTATCCTGGTACACGTGGTAGGTCCCCAGCCGCGACGCCTCGCGCAGGTCCTGGAGTTCTTCCAACCGCAGGGCATTCACGTTGATGTCCACGCGCTGGATCTGGCGGATGCCGGTCCGCGCGCCGTGCGCAGCCCAGACCATGTCGCGGATGTAGGGCAGCCCGCTGCGGTCATCGCCGAAAACGAGCGTGAGGTGCCGGTACCCCTCGTCGAGCAGTCCCAGCACCTCACGCTGCAGATCGCGCGTCGTGCTCATCTTGCGCTGCAAATGGCTGTTGGAGCGCCGCAGCGGGCAATAGAGGCACTCGTTGACACAGCGGTTATTAGGGCACACGGGGGCCATGAGGTTGATGCGGCCACCATACTGCTTGCGGTGAAGCTGCCGCGCTGTCTCGAGCACTTCCTGCCGCAGCCGCGGATCGCTGACCTGGATCAGTACGGCCGCCTCAGCGGGAGCCAGCCCCCGTCCGGCGGCCGCCTTGAGCAGTATCTCTCGCACTGCCTCAACCGTTGCCCCTTCGCCCGTCTCAAGCCACCCCGCAATGGCAGCGGGATTGCAGATGCGCTCGGAAGTCTCCATCAGACGGTCACGAGGCCATTCGCTCATGTGTACTCCTTGACTGCTCATAGGCCACCTCACGCTCCAGTCACTCCGAACCCACTACTCGACGGGTATCTGCACCGCATCCTTGGTTCGTGGAGTGTATTTCGTGTGCAGCAGATGGTGCGACTTCTCGCTCAGCGGCTTGCCGAGGAACTTGTCGTAGATCGCCGTGATGGACGGGTTCTCGTGCGAGCGCCGAATGGGCAGCTCCGCGTCGGCGCGGTAGATGGCCTCGGCGCGGGCCTTCCGTATCTCCATCGAAGTCGGGATCGGCTGCCCGCCGCCGCCCAGACAGCCACCGGGGCAGGCCATGAACTCGATGAAGTGATACCCGCCCTCGCCGCGGGCGACCTTCTCCAGCAGCTTGGCGGCATTTGACAGCCCGTGGGCCACCGCGGCCTTGACCTCCAGATCGCCCACCTTCACCGTGGCCTCTTTGACCCCTTCCATCCCGCGCACGGCCACGATGTCGATGTTCTCCAGCCTCTCGCCGGTTATGACCTCGTACGCCGTCCGCAGCGCTGCTTCCATGACACCGCCGGTCGCGCCGAAGATCACTGCGGCGCCCGTGGATTCGCCCAGCGGGTCGTCATAGTCGCTCTCCGGCAGGTTCGCGAAGTCCAGCCCCTTCTCTTTGATCATCTGCGCCAGTTCACGCGTTGTGAGGACATAATCAACGTCCTGGAAGCCCGAATCGTTCATCTCCGGCCGCGCTGCTTCGTACTTTTTGGCGGTGCAGGGCATGATCGAGATTACCCGAATCGTCGCCGGGTCAATCCCGGCCTGCTCGGCGTAGTACGTCTTGGCCAGCGTTCCGAACATCTGCTGCGGGGACTTGCAGCTCGACAGGTTCGGCAGCAGGTCAGGGTAGAAGTGCTCGATGAACTTGATCCAGCCGGGGCTGCACGAGGTAAGCTGCGGCAGCACCCCGCCATTGGTCACCCGGTGGATCAACTCGTAGCCCTCTTCCATGATCGTGAGGTCGGCGGTGAAGTCGGTGTCGAAGACCGCGTCAAAGCCCAACTCCCGCAGAGCGGTCGTCATCTGCCGGGTCACGATCTGCCCTGGCGGCATGCCGAGGGCCTCTCCCAGCCCGATACGCACCGCCGGAGCGGTCTGCACCACAGTATGGACGCTGGGGTCCTCCAGCGCGGCCCAGACGGCGTTGATGTGGCTCTTCTCCGTCAGCGCCCCGGTCGGGCACCGGTTGATGCACTGGCCGCAGTTCACGCACAGGGCGTTGCCAAGCGGCGTGTCAAAAGGCGCGCCGATGACGCTGTCATACCCGCGCCCTTTCAGCCGCAGCCCCGCCACGCCCTGGATGCCGTCACAGGTTTGCAGGCACCGGCGGCACAGGATGCACTTACCGGGGTCGCGGACTACTGAGAGGCTCGAATCGTCCACTTCCGTCGTGGGCGGCTCGGCTCGCACCCGCACCTCGCGCATCCCCAACTCCTCGGCCAGCGTCTGCAGCTCACAGTTGCGGTTGCGCGCGCAGGCCGTGCAGTCGGACGGATGGTCCGACAGCAGCAACTCCACCACCGTCCGCCGCGCCTTGCGCACCGCGGACGAATGCGTCTGTACGCTCATGCCCTCGCGCACCGGGAAGGTACACGAGGGTTGCAGCACCCGCTCGCCCTCGATCTCTACAAGGCACACCCGGCACGCCCCCTGCGCCTGCAAGTCGGGATGGTAGCACAGGGTTGGGATCTTCATGCCGGCCTGCTGGGCCACCTGCAGCACGGTCATGCCGGGGCTCGCGCTCACGGTCTGGCCGTTGATTGTGATGTTGAACTCAGACATTGATGGGTTCTCCTCTTCTCGCTGCAGTCCGCTGTTGGGCGGGGCTTGGCGATGTCCTCATCGCAGCTCATACCCCGCCGGTCGTTATCCACGATCACCTATCGCCACACGCGGCGGGGTACGGAGCCCCCGCCCTACAGCCGGAGCCATGCTTCACGCTTCCTCGCAAACGTAGTCACAGTGCAGGCAGCGCCCCGCTTCACGGCAGGCTACCCCGAACGAGAAGCCCTGCTCGACCTCGCCGAAGCCGCTCAGCCGGTATTCCACCGACAGCATCCCCGGCACCGCGGGCTTCATCTCTTGCTCGCCCAACTCCTCGAGCCGCTCCATTACTTCCATCGAGACCCGAGTCTTCGGGCGCTTCTTTGCCTCAGGCAGCTTCTCGCCGGACAGATAGCTGTGAATGCGCCGGGCAGCCTTGTGGCCGTCGGCGATGGCATCCACCACGGTCATGTCGCCCTCGATGGCGTCACCGCCGGCGAAGACGTTGGGCCGGTCCGTGGCCAGCGTCAGCGGATCGCAACAGACCTTGCCGCGATTGGTGGCCACGCAGCCGCAGTCGCCCTCCACAACCTGCCCGAGAGCGGGTATGACCGTGTCCACGTCAAGCGTGAACTCCTGCCCCTCGGCCGGCACTGGCCGTCGCCGCCCGCTCGTGTCCCACTCGCCCAGCGTCATCTGCTGGCAGACGAGCGCCGAGACCTTGCCGTCCTTGACCAGGACCTCCTTGGGCGCCGCCAGGAAGTGGAACTGCACGCCCTCGGTTTCTGCGTCCTCGATCTCCCGCTCGTGGGCCGGCATCTCATCCCGCGTGCGCCGGTACACCAGATGAACCTCTTCCACACCCATGCGCAACGCCGAACGCGCCGAGTCGATGGCCGTGTCACCACCGCCGATCACAGCCACCTTGTTCCCGACCCTGACATCCTTGAGCAGCGCCAGGTCGCGCAGGAACTGCACGGCGTCAATGACGCCCTCAGCCTGCCCTCCGGGGCAATCCAGCGGTACGCCTCGGTGGCAGCCGATGGCCAGGAACGTGGCCTGGTAGCCGTCCTGCTCGAGGTCCTCGAGGGTGTAGTCCTTGCCAAACTCAACGCCGGTCTTTAGCTCCACGCCGAGCGACAGGATGTCCTCGATCTCCTGCTGCAGGATGTCCTTGGGCAGCCGGTAGTCCGGGATGCCCAGCGTCATCATGCCGCCCGCGATCAGTTGCTTCTCGAACACCGTGACATCGTAGCCCCTGATCGCCAGATCATTGGCGGCAGTAAGCCCGGCCGGGCCAGCCCCCACAACCGCCACCTTCTGCAGGCGTCGCGGCGCGATGGTGGGCTGCCACGGCTTGGTGCGCATGTCCGCCGCCGCCCGCTTGAGCAGCCGAATCGCCAGCGGTGCGTCGAGCTGTCCGCGACGGCAGTGCGACTCGCAGTAGGCGGTGCAAACGCGGCCGCACACCGATGGGAAGGGGTTAGCAGCCCGGATCACGGCGTAGGCGTCGTCAATGCGGCTTTCCGCCATCGCCGTCACGTAGGCCGGCACGTCCACGCCCGCCGGGCAGGCATGTTCGCAGGGGGCCTTCATGATCTCGCTGCAGGTCCCCGCGCGGCAGTACTTGTCGCGGATATGCTCTTCGTACTCGTCGCGGAAGTACCTGATCGTGCTCAGAACCGGGTTCGGCGCCGTCTGCCCGAGCCCGCACAGGGCCGTCTGCTTGATCTGCTCGCCGAGGTCCAGCAGGAGCTCGATGTCGCCCTGGCGCCCCTCGCCCTCGCAGATGCGCTCGAGGATCTCGAGCATGCGCTTGGTCCCGATCCGGCACGGCGGGCACTTGCCGCACGACTCGTCCTGGACGAACTCCAGGAAGAACCGCGCGAGGTCCACCATGCAGGTGGTGTCGTCCATCACGATCAGCCCGCCCGAGCCCATGATCGACCCGAGTTCTTTGAGGTTCTCGTAGTCCACCTGGGTGTTGAGAGCCTGAACCGGCAGGCAGCCGCCGGACGGCCCTCCGCTTTGGGCAGCCTTGAACTTCCGCCCTCCGCGGATGCCGCCGCCGATCTCGTAGATGATCGTGCCCAGCGTCGTCCCCATCGGCACCTCGACCAGACCGGTGTTGTTCACATGGCCGGCCAGGGCAAAGACCTTCGTCCCCTTGGACTTCTCCGTCCCGACCGAAGCGAACCACTCCGCACCTTTGAGGATGATGGGCGGGATGTTGGCATATGTCTCAACATTGTTGAGCAGCGTCGGCTTGTCCCACAGGCCCTTCTGGGCCGGGAACGGCGGCCTCGGCCGAGGCTCGCCGCGCTTGCCCTCGATGGAGTGCATCAGCGCGGTCTCCTCGCCGCAGACGAACGCGCCAGCTCCCATCCGCAGCTCTATGTCGAAGCTGTGGGCACTACCAAACAGGTTCTCGCCCAGCAACCCGTAGTGTCGCGCCTGCGCCAGCGCCACGTTGAGACGCTCGATGGCCAGCGGATACTCGGCCCGGATGTAGATGTAGCCCTTATTGGAGCCAATCGCATATCCGGCAATCGCCATCGCCTCGATCACGCTATGGGGATCGCCTTCAAGGACACTCCTGTCCATGAAGGCGCCCGGATCGCCCTCGTCCGCGTTGCACACCACATACTTCGGCGTCTCGGTGGACTTGGCGGTTAGTTCCCATTTCAGGCCGGTCGGAAAGCCGCCGCCGCCGCGCCCGCGCAGCCCAGAGGCTTTCACCTCGGCAATCACCTGCTCCGGCGTCATCTCGGTGAGCACCTTCGCCAGCGCCTCATAGCCATCGCGAGCGATGTACTCCTCGATGTTGCCGGGGTCAATCTCGCCGCAGTTGCGCAGTACTACCTTGCGCTGCAGCGCAAAAAACGGAATCTGCTCCATGCTCAGTGCCGGCGTCTCGCCCTCTGGCGGCACATACATCAGCCGCTCGACTACACGCCCCTTAAGCAGGTGCTCAGATACAATGGTACAGGCATCGTCCGCGGTCAGCTTCTGATAGAAGACGCCTTCCGGGTACACCACTGCCACCGGGCCCAGATCACATGAGCCCATGCAGCCAGTGCGCACCACCCGCACTTCATTCGCCAGATCATTCTCGTCCAGAGCCTGTTCCAGCGCATCGGCGACCGCCTGGGAAGCGGAGGAGACGCAGCCGGCGCCGGCACAGACCAGGACATGCGAACGGTAAGCGTGCATCTGCTGCACCTCGTCTCTCATAATGCGTGAAAACGCTACTGGTACTTATCCAGAACCTCAGGCACCCGCATCGGCTTGACGCGGTCAAAGACATCGTCATCCACCGTCATCACGGGCGACAGCCCGCAGGCTCCGACACACCGCACGATATCCAGGCTGAAGCGCATATCGTCGCTGGTCTCCCCCACTCCACACCCACATTGCTTGGACACTGCCTCCAGCACACGCTTACCGCCCCGCACGTAGCACGCCGTGCCCTGACATACCTTGATGATGTGCCGCCCGCGCGGGACCGTGGTGAAGAAGCTGTAGAAGGTCACCACGCCCTCCACCGTCCCCACCGGCACTCCCAGCTTCCTCGCGATGTACTCCTGCACGCCCTGCGGGAGGTACCCGATCTCTTCCTGCGTGGCGTGCAAGATCTCAATCAGGGAATCCGGCTCACATCCCTTCTGCTCCACAATCGCATCGATTTTCGGAAAGCTCTCGGCGCAAGCACATGAATCCGACATCCCAGAAAGCCTCCTATCTGCTGCCGATTACGTATTCGGAGACCACGTGGCCGTTCACGATCTGCTCGGCCACAATGCGACGCATGACCGGCGGAGTAACCCCGCCATACGTCACGACCGGCTGCCCCGGCACATGGACCTCGACCACCGGCTCGCGGTCGCACAGGCCCTTGCAGCCCGTCTGAGTGACGCTGACCTGGTTCAGGTCCCGCTGCGCCAACTCGTCCAACAACGCGCTCATTGTCTCCCGCGCCCCCGCGGCAATGCCACAGGTGCCCATCGCCACCACAATCCGGGGGTTTCCATCCGAATCCCTCACCGCCAACTCGGCTTTAGCCCGTTCACGAATTGCCTGCAATTCCTCTCGTGACTTCACTGCGTTTGATGCCCCCTTTCGGGTATCAACAAGCGATTCAGCCTGATTGAGGCGCCGGAGGCGCTCGTTCAGGCGTTACTGCCGATTTGACGGAGCCCCTCCCGCACTTCCCGAGCGAGGCGGCACAGGCCGCTGGGGGTGGTCAGCGGGCAATGAGGCTCCCAGTCCAACGCCGCGGTATCCAGTACATAGCATCCTGCCCTGGCCGTATGCCGGTACTGCAGCCGGATATCAGCCGCATGACACCCCATGGCCTGGATCGCAGACCCAATCTCTCCCAGCGGCGGGCGGTCCAGGTGACTGAGCCGCATCTGCGCCCGCACCGTGGCCCCGCATCCCGGCTCTGACAGCACTTCCACGCAACCTCCAGCCTGCTCGCAAGTCGCCTCAAGGAGTGCCAGGCCGAGCCCAAACCGCCGCGTCGTCCGCGTCGTGTAGAACGCATCCGTCGCTCGCGCCACCACTTCCGCCGGGAAGCCCCTCCCGTTGTCCCGCACGCTAATGAGCAGCAGGTCGTTGAATTGGTCCTCCACAACCTCCAGTTCGATCTCGTCCGCCCCAGCCTCGAGCGAGTTGCGCATCAAGTCCAGAATGTGGTCAGCAAGCTCCCGCATCCCCAACCTCAATCATGTAGGAACGGTCACCAGACCGCGACTAGTGTCTCGCCTTCCAAAAAGCTAGACAGTTACACGGCCCTCGGCTGGCCGGTATAGGTCCAGCGGTATGGATGGGCTTCTTTGGTATTGTAGTAGTCGATGAAGCCGGTGACTTTGTCGTC
>JBDKRC010000013.1:0-6656 GCA_039683575.1 Armatimonadia bacterium
CGAGGTGCCTATACCTCTCCCGGAATGCCCGCGCCTGCCGACACATAAGTCTTAACCCATTCGCCGCCTGTGCGATCTGTAACGACATCACCGCCATCGTAACCCCGGGCTTTGGAGGGAGTTAACAGCACCAGCGTGCATTCGGCGACTACCGGTGTGCCATCGCTGCGGTCTTCAGGGTGAACATATGAGTGTGAGGCAGGGCAGTAGGAGGGCATCGCCCGTTCGCGGTCCCGAATGATCTGGAATGCGCTTGTCTCGAGGGGCTCACGTTCCCACTTCCACTGCGGCGTCAACGCAGTTGTGCCAAGCGCCACGAGCGTACCAAATGCCCCAAAGAGAGCCAGGCTTCCGAGGACAAGAGCAAGGACGAACACCACGCCGCTCGCGTGGGAGAGGTTAAACATGAGAACAGCTAACCAGGCCGCAACCACGGTTCCTATCGCCACCCATTTGACAGACGCCCAAGCCTCCCGGCGCTCCCGACGCGAGGCAGATTCTGTACACGCCTCGCAGAAGTGAACACTCTCTTGCCCCAGAAAACGTGAGTACTGTTGATCGTAGCCTGGTCCACTGGCGCTGATCCCGATGAACCTATACCCCAGTTGGCAAGCGGCCGCGACAAAGATGTCCACACGTCGACAATTGCCTATTGCTCCGCAGACGGCACACGTTCCGGACTCCATGGGCAGTGGACGATCTGGTGGGGCGGGCTTGGGGAACAGATACGAAGGTGTGCATGCGCATTTTGCTCTCGGCCTGCCGCACTTGCTGCAAAACCCTGACATTGCTGTTCATCCTTTCTGTTCCGGCATGTTGGCGGACTGCCTCTTCCTATATCTTCCAAAACTTATCTATCGGCTTCTGGTAGGCGCTGACCTTGCCTGCGGCTACGTCTGCCGGGCTGACCCACTTGCCTGCGAGGCTCGACTCGTACAGCGCGTAGCACACGGCCTTGGCCTGCATGCCATCGTAGCCGGTCACTTCCGGCTGGCGGCCCTTGTCGATGGCGTCCACGAAGTCCCAGACCTCGTTGGACATCCCGTCGCCCAGACCGTACGGGAAGAGCTTGTCCGACTGCTTCTTGGTCAGCGACGCCATATACTGCTTCTCGATTTCCTCGTAGGCAATCTCGTTGCCATCGTTGTCGATCAGGTCAGCGCCGAACTGGAAGGGGTGCATCCATTCCTGCTTGTCCCGCAGCGAGCCCTTGGAGCCGTAGTACACGCCGGTGCGCGTCTTGTGGCCACGGGCTTCGCGGCAGTAGCCCCAGTCGGCCATGAAGCCACTTTCGAACCGCAACTGCGCCAGCCACGTGTCTTCGACATCCAGCTTGGCCTTGCCGATGCCGCAGGGGCCGTTGAGGGTGGGCTGGAAGAAGGTGCGCAGGTCGCAGGTGACTTCCTTGACCGGGCCAAAGACGTGCAGCATCATATCGGTGAAGTGTGCGCCCGCGTCCACGAGCATGCCGCCGCCGCCGAGGATCTTCAGGCCGCGCCACGCGAAGGCGTAGGAGCTCCAGTCGAACTTCTGGTAGCCGAAGACCTGCATGGTCATGAAGCGCGGGGTGCCCATCATCTTCTTCTTGTTGATCGCCCACTCCATCGTGCGCGCGGGCTTGCAGCGCCGCACCTGCTCGGCCGTGGCCACAAAGGCACCGCTCTTCTCGGCCGCCGCGAGGATCTTGTGCGAGGCCTTGATGGTGATCCCGCACGGCTTTTCGACCATGACGTTGATGCCCTTCTTGAGACAGGGGATCGCGGCGGTGTGGTGCAGCGCATGCGGCGTGCAGACATCGGCGCCGTCAATGGCGAGCTTGGCCTTGAGCATGTCCTCGACGGTGGCGAAGGCGGGCGGGGTCTCGCCGGTCATCTCGGTGATGCGGTCCTGGAACTTCTTGGTGTTACCCTCGTTCGGGTCCACCACGGCGGCGAAGCGGAAGCGGTCATAGCCGGCCTTGATGAGGTTGGTGTAGGCGTTGAGATGCGCGCCAGCGATTCCTCCGCAGCCGACCATTGCGATGTTGATGATGCTCTTCTTCATAATTGGGCTCCCTCTGGAGAATAATGTAGGGGCGGACCGTGGTCCGCCTGCGGTGGGTATTGGATACCAAGAACGGCCGGGCGGACCGCGGTCCGCCCCTACGTGGTCTCGCGCCATCCCGTCCGCGGATTTGCCTGGTCTGGCACGAAACAGCAGTTTTCCCTGTCCAGGGCCCAGTTGATGGGGTTGTTCTGGATGTAACCCCTGATCTGGGCGAGCGAGCTGTCAAAACTCACAGATGCGCTAGTAGTAGTGCCCCGCATACGGTGGCTCGTGGGGTTTGTTGTCCACATCTGCAGAGGCGCATGCCGGTTTCAGTGGGCACGTTTCATGCTGCGCCAGTAGCCCGCCGTAGGGTTCGGGCAGGTAGTCGCTGGGTCGGGTATTACAGCAAGTGACTGTCCGCGAACAGCAGTTCCGGAAGTAATTCCACAGGAAGTAATGCAGCGCGCTGCTGCTTATACCTGTTTCTTGAGCGATCTGGTTGTTTGCCATCTGCACCGCTTCGCGAACCGATGTGTCCTCGCTTTCGGACAGGACCAGCCCCTGATCGATCTTCTTCTGCAATCCCTTCCCGAACTTCAACGTCCCGATTCGGAGATGTCCGCGCAGTTCGTGGTAATCGACGGGTGAGAACAGGGCCTCCGGATCACATATCTGCCAGCCACACTCACTCTGGGCGATGGATGCAAAGAAGAGGCTCTTCTTCCGAACAGGATCCGAATACGCCGCCATTGAAGACAGGGACTGGTAGAAGCCATTTGGCCCGCCCAAGGTTCTGTTGCATGCCTGAAATAGCTCCGCAATGTGAGACACCTTCGCTTTGACGAGCCAGCTGCCCATGTCGTTAAGCAGGAGTGCTCGCTCATTCACGCGCCCAAGTGTTTTGCCATGCGTCTCGTCTTCGTACAGCTCTGACAGGGCGCCCGGCACCATCCACCGCCAGTGCTCAGGAGTGGCCCAACTAGGGTCTGCCGCGGCACGTGTGAGGAACTTCACCTTCAGGTAGTCCCAGCCGCGCGACGGTCGGTTGCGGACCTGACCCTCTAGCTGCCTCTCACCTATTGGGCTGGTCTGATGGCATATGCCAACAATCGCCAAGTAGGAATTCGCCAGCAAGTCGAGGGAATGCGGCCACACGGAATCATGCGAGATCGACTCCTGTGGCTCAGGTATCGCTGTCTGCTGCAAGAGCGCACATACAGCATCGAGCTTAACAGTATTGACGGCAACCATAGGCATAGTCTACCCCCCGTTTACCGGTCTGTCGGATACCAAAGGAGCTGGGCGCGGCGCGTGGAGTTGGACCGGGTAGTAGAAATCCCACACAGACCAGTAGTCATATATCGTTCTGCCGGCCGCAACGGAAAGCAGCAAGAGCTCTGCAATCGGTATGCCTCGCCACTCGGCCGTCGCGATCGCGGTGAAGGCGAAGACGCCAACCAGTATCGCTGAGACGATGTTCGTGACCAACCACACGTTGAATTTCGCATCTTTCGGTTGACCATCTTTGACTTCATAGCGAGTGATCCAGACCCAGGTTGCGTCGAAGAGTAGGAGGCCCCCCAGGACGAGAAAAAACGGCTTGCTATGCCCTATGAATGACGCAAGAACGAAAAGGAGAAAACCCTCAATGAAGAGCGCTATGAAGTCAACAAGGAGGGCCCAGTGTTTTGCTTCACGTTCGCCTGTAACGTAGGTAGCGTCCAGATATCTGTTTGCGCCATGGTAGAATGGTATTAATGTCACTAGAAGGCTGCAGAGCATGAGCCAACTCTGCACGGAATTGTCGACAGCGGCGCCTGGAGTCGGTGTAACATACGGCTTGAGTACTATCGCCAAGCCCTCAGTAATCGCGAGACTGACTACCACAGTGTACAATTGCTGCAGATTGTTGACTGACCGCTCCCTGGCCTGTGCGTTGGGCATCATGCTGCCCCCCTATCTAGCTTGTCTTCCTAACTGCAGGGGCTCGGTGGTCGGCATGTGAGGCTGGTAGTTGTTCGCCCTTCTATACTTGGCAACTTCCTTGTGCCCCGTCCCCGCTCATTCCCCCCACGTTCCCCATGCACACAAACATACCTGCGAACTCCTACCCAAACCAGACCTGATAGGACCGGAAAGCATCTCCCCCGAACATCGCCGCGATACTCCATACGCCCCCTGCCAGCACGAAGTGCCCCAGGATCAGGCCAATCGCGGCCGGGATCAGTCTCCTGTATAGGCCCACGCCGCCCAGCCTTACTGCGATGGCCTTGATGATCGCGGCGAAGAACAGCCCGCCCCAGACGCGGTAACCGCGGGTGGTGCCGATGATGAAGCCCAGGTGGCTTAGCGGGAAGCGGGCGAAGTAGGTCCGTACGACAGTCAGGGCGACGGTCATCAGGAGACCATACACAGCCGCGCCCGCTTCGGTCGGGAGGGGCTTGATCCCCACCGTCGCGGCGTCTTTGAGCTGGCTGAAGCCGAACCGGGCGTCGGCTACGCGCATGCCGCCGCCAGACGTCCCGCCTTCGAGAAAGCTCGCCCCATAGCCATATCCCGCGTAAAGCTGTACCGCAAACGACACCACCAGTCCGAGCACCATCGCCGCCACCAGCGTCCCCACCATCTCCCGCCGCCGCACGCCCCCCTCCTGCGCGATGTGCAGGCCCTCGAAGTGATAGGCCGACAGGTTAGGCAGATACCCGCGGGTCATGAACCACGCCGTGCCGTACACGCTGAGGTTCTGCACCCCGCCGGCGTAGCGGTAGACCTTGCTGCCGATGAAGGCCATGGGCATGAAATGCGCCTGCGACACCGGGAACGCCCACTGCTCCGGCAGGCCCGCCTGGGCCCTGATTCGCGCGTACGTGAGCGCCATGAGCAGCAGCACGCCGAAGTAGATGAGGATCGTTACCGGGGCCATGCCCGCGGCCTGCCAGAAGGCGTACATCCCCACCAACCCCAGCCCCAGGCCCCATACGGCTGCCCGGCGCAGTAATGGGATCTGCGGGTCGGCGGCACCACGTATTGCCTCCCACAGGTGCTTGCGCGACAGGTAGATCAAAATGAGTGCGAAGCCGATGAACGCGCCTGCGGATTGGCTCTCAAAGTGCGGGAAGCGCGGGATGTCATACCCGAAGCTCAGCGCCGCAATGCCCTCGACAAGTACCAGCGCGTAGAAGATCAGCGAAGAGACCACGACATCCTGGGGCATGAGATACGCAAAGCCCAGGACCTCCGGGCGGTGGAAGATCGTGACCTCGCCGAGCACCTTCCACGGGCGCTCGGTGAAAATCTTCTCGAAGCCGTATGAGAAGCCGAGGGCGGGAATGGCGGGGTTGAAGGCATGGAGTATGTTCAGGCCGTTGTGCAGCGCCGCCAGTCCGAAGCCAATCCACATCAGCGGGTCGCGCCAGAGCTGCGGGATGCGGGTGGTCTGGCCCGCCGGGGCGGTCATGGCCAGGGGAAGTTCGGTGATCTGAAAGGCCAGCTTCTCCCGCTTGGCCCATTCGTCGTGAAACAGCAGCGCCATGCATAGCAGCGTCCCCAAAAGCAGCACGAAGAACCCCGACCAGGCCGCCAGTGGTCCCACCCACGCTTTCCACGGCACTCCCGCCTCGCTGCCCTCGTAGTAGGCGCGGATCACTTCCGGGTCCTTGGGCACGAGCCAGTCCGGCTGGTACTGCACGTAGTCGCCCCAGCCATTCTCGGGCGTCGCGAAGTACTGCAGCGCCGTCATCTCCGGCATGAACTCCCGCAAGGCCCCGCCGGAGGTCAGCGCCACCGACAGCGTCAGGAACACGTACACCACCAGGAGCTCGCCACGCCGCAGCCGCAGCCATCTCCCCAGCGGACGCACGGCCAGCAGCACGATGAGCCCAATCAGCGCCGGGATTGGCGGCACACTCATGGTCACCTGGGCGCTGAGCGTCACCAGCTCGGCGTACATCATCCAGATGTTGGCGACCACCAGCAGCAGGAGCGCCAGCAAACAAGCGCGCGGGGTGATTGCGCGCTGCAGGGGGGCCTCAGGCTGGGGATTGTGCTGTGCGAGGTGCTCGGATTGTGCCATGATCAAAACCGAGACGGCCTCCCCCGCCGGTCTGCCCACAAAGGCTTCCCGGACGGACGAGGCCGCCCGCATTTACCCTCTCTAACTGCTCTTCACGCAGCCCGACACTCCGGCCGGGCTGCGGGGCTCTGCTTAGCCGCAGCAGAACTCCATCTGCTTGACTTCCACGCCCTCGACCTCCAGGAGCTTGGTAGCCAGCTCCTGACACTTCGCTTCGTCGCCAAACATCTCCAGCAGGATCAGGCCGTTGGACGAACAGTAGGCCTCATCAACGTTATGCAGGCCGATGCGCGTGCGGATGCAGCAGCCGTAGTCCGTGAAAAGCTGCTGCACGCGCGGAGCCTCATGCATGCGGTTGGTCAAATGCACGCCAAACACCAGTCTCTTCCCAGTCATCACCAGCACCTCTCTTGCTTGACCCTGTTTGGTTAGGCTACACTAACCGTTGTCACGTCACTCTTTCGTGATGGAACGCGCCAAATCCTCTTCTTGCGTTCGCACACCTTATCGCGTAGTGCGGGCGTCTCGCCCGCTCCGGCTGTAGGGCGGGGGCTCG
>JBDKRC010000014.1:0-19093 GCA_039683575.1 Armatimonadia bacterium
GGGAGGCGATTGGTTGTTGGTCGACCGACGGCGGGTGACCCCGTTGGGGTCAGACAAGGTAGGGCAAACGCACCAGGGGTTTCACCCCTGGCTATACTCGGTGACCCCGTTGGGGTCAAACGGCGAAGACGCACCGGGGTTTCACCCCCTGGCTGTATTCGGTGACCCCGTTGGGGTCAGGCAAGGTAGGGCAAACGCACCAGGGGTTTCACCCCTGGCTATATTCGGTGACCCCGTTGGGGTCAAACGGCGAAGACGCACCGGGGTCTCACCCCCTGGCTGTACTCGGTGACCCCGTTGGGGGCAGACTACGAACCGGGGCCTGCCGGGTTGGAAGCCCCTCCCACAGTAACTGGAAGACTTGGTAATCATGGTTTCAAGGAGACAGATCATGGCCCTGCGACTGGCTTTCATAGTGGTGATGGTGATGACCGTCGCGATGTTGCCGGCGGCCACTTTCACTGCCGGCGATTTGCGGGTGGAGATTGATGAGGGCCTGCGGGTCACGGGGATGGCTGTGGGGGGCAAGACGCTTCCCGGGCAGCCGGGGCCGCTGGTGACGCTGGTGGATGCGGCGCGGGGGCAGGAGGAGACGGCGACAGCCAGGCAGACCGCGGACGGCTGGGCGCTGGATTTCCCGGCTTCGCGGGCGACGGCGACGCTGGCGGTGAAGGGGGATGCCAGGGCGCTGCACTTCACGTGCGATCTGAAGGGCGCGGATCTGCCCGCGCGGGGGATGCTGCTGCGGTTCAGCTTCCCGGTGGAGGCCATTGGCTGGAACTGGTATGACGACATGCAGACCGCCAAGCCGATTGAGGCGGGGAAGGTCTATGAGAATGTGAAGCCGCTGCGGGCCTATGCGGATCTGCCGGAGTGGAAAGACAAGCCGGCGCTGCGGATGGGGTACTCGAACGAGAACTATACCACGGTGCTGGCGGGGCCAGTGGGGCTGTGTCTGGCGGTGCCGCTGGACAAGCCGTGTATCTTCCGGACGGCGTATGACGGCACGACCAAGCGGCTGGACATTGTGTATGACTTTGCGCTGACGCCGCAGAGCCGCAAGCCCAATGAGGTCAGCTTTGCGTTCGATTTGTACTCGTGCGAGCCGCAATGGGGCATGCGGGCGGCGCTGCAGAAGTACTACACGATGTACCCGGAGATGTTCAAGGTCTACGTGCCCAAGCAGGGGCAGTGGATGGCTTTCAACCGGCTGTCAGAGATCGACAATGCCAACGAGTTCTGGTTTGGGCTCCAAGAAGGCGCGCCGGAGCCGGAGTATGATGACAAGATAGACGTGCTTTCGACGATCTACTACACCCATGCGGGGATGTGGGGCAACATTCCGCCTCCGTACGACCCCGAGAAGGACCCGCTACCGCCGTATGACGACCAGGTGGCGGCGGTGGAGAAGTCGTTCAAGGCGATCATGGGGCAGGACGGGATCTATGAGAAGGTGGGGACGCGGAAGCCTGACGGGAAGCTCGCTGTGGAGAAGTGGTCGGTGTATGCGCACCTGCTCGCGCAGTTCAACCTCGACCCGGAGCTGCCATGGGGCGATTGGCTGATCAAGAACACCATCACGCGGACGGAGAGCGTGAAGAAAACGCGGGGCGGGGACCTCGATGGGTTCTACTATGACGGGCTGACGGCGGGGCTGAACTACAACCCCGAGCACTTCAAGACCCACGATGCGCCGATTCTGTGGGACCCCGTCAACAAGCAGCCCTATATCAACAACTTCTTCTCATCGGTAGAGTTCGCACGGGGGACGGCGGAGCTTCTGCGGCCGCGTGGGCAGATCACGATGATGAACGGGGCGCTGGGAGACAGCTTCTACGTGGTGCCGTGGCTGGACATTCTGGGCGCGGAGACGGGGCTGATCATCCCGCGCAAGGACTTCAACTACATTCGCACGGTCATCTACCACAAGCCGTTCCTGACGCTGCTCAAGGGGAACTACGAGAAGCAGATTGACCGGCCGCAGATGGAACTGTTCATGAAGCGGTGCCTGGCATACGGGGTCTATCCGGGCTTCTTTGACTGGCCGCCGAGCGGGCTGGGGCCGGGCGGGCAGTACTGGAACCACCCGCGCTACTATGAGCGCGACCGGGACCTGTTCCGCAAGTATGAGCCGCTGTGCCGGACGCTGGCGACGGTGGGCTGGGAGCCGATTACCCATGCCCGCAGCAGCAATCCGCAGGTGTATGTGGAGCGCTACGGGCCGGACGCAACTGGCAATGTGTGGCTGACGGTCCTCAACGAGCAGGACCGTGCGCAGCAGACGACGCTGACAGTAGACGCGGCGGCGCTGGGGATGGACACCAAGGCTGTGCGGGCGCTGGAGGCCATCAGCGGGAGCCAGGTGCCTTTGCAGGTCAAGGAAGGGCGGCTGGTGGCGGCTCTCGACCTGCCGGCGCAGGGCGTGATGGCCCTGCAACTGGCCACCCCGGCGGGGGCGGCGGGCTGGAGGCTGGCGCATTGCGCGGAGGTACTGCAACGCGGGCAGGTGCAGCGGCAGGTGGATGCGGAGAAGCCGCCGATGCTGGTGCACTGGCGGCCGAGCGGGAAGACATACGAGCGCGAAGTGGTGGAGGGCAAGACGCGGCTGGTGTTCAAGTGCGACGGCAAGGCCATGAGCATGCGGCAGTGGGCGATGCTGTTTCAGAGCGCGCCGGAGCCGCTGACGCTGACGGTTCGCGCCGCGGCGGACAATCTGGTGACCAACAAGGATCTGAAGATACGGTGCCGGCTGGCATGGGTTACGCCTAGCTATACGCACTATGAGATGGTGGACTTCCCGATTGCAGACGGGACCTATGACTTCAAGGACCTGAACTTCGAGATCAAGTCTGAGCAGGCGCTGCGGTCCATCGAGATCACGCCGACGGTGGCCGGGAAGGCGACAGGGACTCTGAGAATCGCGTCGCTGACGCTGACGGACAGCAGCGGGAAGAACTGCATTGTGGACCCGGAGTTCGCGCAGTGGTACGAGCCGATGCCTGAGGCGTTGCGTGTTCCGCTGGCGGAGGCAGTTGACTGTATCGAGGTGGCTCTGACGGAGCTACAGAAGCAGCCGGATAAGCTGACGACAGCAGCCGCGCGGCAGAAGCTGGCGGGCGTGTATGGCAACATCCGGCAGGTTCGCGAGCAGATTGCGAAGGCGGGCGCGGAGAACGGGGCGCGGCGGGTGCTGCGTGACCTTGAGACGGTAGAGGGTAATCTGGGGCAAGTAGCGCTGATTGCCTATGGGATTGCACCACCCAGCTTGACCGGGCCCGTTACGGCGGCACCGGGCGACACGGTGCGGATGACGCTGGCGACGCCGAAGGTAGCGGGTGTGCCGGTGCGGACGGAGATTACGGCGGAGAAGCTGCAGGTCATCCCGCAGGCGGGCGGCGGGTCGATCATCATCCCGGCGAACGCCCAGCCGGGCGAGGAGATCGCGCTGCAGGGGACTGTATACCTGGGCAAGCCGGGGCAGGAAGTGGCGATTGGGGCAACGCACCGCGTGCGCGTCGTGCAGCCGCTGGAGGTTACGCTGAAGAGCAACGGCTTCGACTCGACGACCGGAGCGGCGCGAGTGGGGATCATGCTGCGCAACAACCGGCGGCGGGAGACGCTGGCGACGGTGCAAGTGCGGGTGCCGTCGGGCTGGAATGTGCAGCCACTGAGGGACGTGAAGCTGGCCGCCAACTCTGACACGACGGTGGAAGCGGTCATCAGCCCGGCGGGCCCTGCGGCCGCAGGGCAGGTCGAGGTGGCAGTGTCGGTGACCGCTGACAAGGCGACAGCGGGCGGGCGGCTGGTGATGATGTACATTCCGCGTGAGGCCAATCTGCTCAAGAACCCGGGGTTCGAGGAGGGCATGACCGGCTGGGCAGCGCCGGGGCCGCAGGTGGCTATTGATGACAAGGTCGCACGCAGCGGGCAGAAGTCGCTGAGGCTCGACAACCCGACGCGGCAGGCGAGTCAGGTGTCGCAGGGCGTGAGCCTCAATCAGAAGGCGCCGGGACCGATCCTGATCCAGGCCTCATCGAAGGCAGAGGGCGTCGAGGGGCTGCCGGCGGCGGACTATTCGCTCTATGTGGACATCTACTACAAAGACGGCACGAAGCTGTATGGCCAGACCTACAACTTCCAGACCGGGACGACCGACTGGCAGCTTGGGGAGCTGTACATAGAGCCTACCAAGCCGATCGGCAGCCTCAACATCAACCTGCTGCTGCGCAACCGGACGGGCAGAGCGTGGTTCGATGATGTGGCGCTGATGGAGGACCCGGCGCGCAAGGGCAACATCGCGCGGGAGGCGACGGCGACAGTGGACAGCAGCTTCAGCGGGTATACCGCGGCGCCGGTGAATGATGGCGTAATCATCGGCGAGGGGCTGCACTGGACGCAGGAGGCGTGGGCGTCGGCGGACAACGGCAAGGAACATTTCATCGAGCTGAAGTTCCCGGCCGCAGTGACGGTATCGCGCGGGGTCATCTACTGGTCGCTGGATGCGGGCATGCCGCGGACGTCGCAGGAGGTCCAGCTTCAGGTGTGGCGCGATGGGGCATGGCAGACGCTGCAGACGCTGCAACGCTCGAAGCCTGCGCCGCAGAGCGAAGTGAAGCTGGCGCAGCCGGTGACGGCTGACAGGTTCAGGGTATACCAACCGGCAGGGAAGGGCCCTCAGGACCGGCCGGGGCTGATGTGGGTTCGGGAGGTGGAGTTGTTCTGAGGGGAGGAGTAGTTGCCAAGACCGAAGAAGAGGTTAGGGTGACGTTGAAGTCAGCGTCACAATCATATCGCGGAGGTCGCATGCCATGCGCAGAGGCTTCACATTGATAGAGCTGCTGGTTGTGATCGCGATCATCGCCATCCTGGCGGCGATCCTGTTCCCGGTGTTTGCCAAGGCCCGTGAGAAGGCCCGGCAGTCGAGCTGTCTGAGCAACGAGAAGCAGATCGGGCTCGCCATCCTGCAGTACGCTCAGGACTATGACGAGCGCCTGCCGTACATGTACGTTCGCATGCCCGCCGGTGGCACTAACCTGTACTGGTGCCAGGACGTGGTCATGCCGTATGTGAAGAACAATCAGGTCTTCGTCTGCCCCAGCGGCAGTTGGACCTATACCAGCGAGCGCCCTGCGGGTCTGCCCAGCCCTCTGGCCGGTTCATATACCCTTCCCTACAGTGTCAGTGGATTGGCCATGGGCACCATTGACGACGCATCGGGGACCATCATGAACCTCGAGTGCACGAATCCAGACTTCTGGGGATATGTTAAGACTGACGTTCCCCAGGCCTCTGGATGGGATAGCCGCGTGGCCAAGCGCCACAACGACGGCTTCAATATGGTCTTCTGCGACGGACATGCCAAGTGGCTGAAGCAGAGCACAGCGGGAATGTGGACACCGGCGTCGGGCGACTGACTCCCAGCCGCCGAGGCAGCGTCTACAGTGACCATTGCTGGAACTATGCCTACCATGGCATCCGCAACAATGCCTACTCGCTGGGGCAGGGCAGTACTCACAGAACATTGATCCCCGGCACAATGACGGGGTCAACGTGGGCTTCCTCGACGGGCATGCGAAGTGGCTGAAGGCGGGGAAGGTTGGGGCCACCAACTTCAAGTGGGTTGGCGATGACAACCCGCTGTGGATGCAGTATGAGGGGCCGTAGAGGGGGAGGCTCCAGGGGTCCCATGAGCAACATGAAGCAGATCGGTCTCAGTTTCATGCAGTACGATCAGGACTATGACGAGCGGCTCTGTGGCTCCGGCGCGACCTTCGCCGATCCGTATCCGTATGGCATGTGGATTCGAAAGACCACCGCCGCCAGTTCGTGGGACGTTACCAGCGGCGCTCTCGCTCCGTACGTCAAGAATGCGCAGGTCTTCATCTGCCCGTCCCGCCGCGCGGACCCGATTCCCGGCTGCACGTATGAAATGAACAGTGCGTGCGCCTGGGTATCGTCGGGCACGATCCAGGACCCCGCCGGCACGGCGCTGTTGACCGAGGCCATCAATGACGACGCCTCATGCAACAGTGTTGATGGTGGCGCGCAGGCTATAGCTGCCACAACGATGGCTCCAACATCGCCTTCACGGACGGCCATGCAAAGTGGCTCAAGAACACGAACATCACGAACCAGACGGCCCTGTTCACGCTCGCGGCTGACTAGTCGCAGCGAACTGGGCGGTGTCGGTTCGAGACGAACCGACCTACGCGACAAGAAACGGCTCCCTATCCGCATTCCGCGGGCAGGGAGCCGTTTTGTTTTTGGCGAACCTCGGGTGGTCGGTAATAACGGCCGGCGGGGTACGAGCCCTCGCCCTACAGTCGGATCGGTGATAGCGACGGGCCGGCTGAAGCTCGGCCCCTCCGAAGAAACGACGCGCTTCTGTGAGGTTACATGGACCCCAACCGTGCACTCAAACGGATCAGACTGCAGCCGGTGGACCGCATTCCGCACTGGGAGCACTTCTCCAACCCGGATGCTTTCAGCCTGCTGTCGGGTATTGATGCGTGGGAGCACCCGCGTTTGGCCGCGCAAAAGGTGGCGGAGCTTTACCCGTTCGATATGGGCGTGGGAATACCGGCGACCGATGAGCCGCTGGAGCGGCTGCCGGAGGGGGAGTCGTCGTTTGTGGATGAGCAGGGGCGGCGGCATGTGCGCTGGGGTGCGAGTCTGAGCAGTCATTGGAACTGGGGTGCGGAGTTCACGACCGTCGAGCAGGCGCTGGCGTATGAGCCGCTGCAGCATCTGGACCTGCGCGAGGCGGAGGTGGTGTGCAATTTCGACTTCAACAAGTCAGTGGAGGATTGGGCGCGGGAGATACAGGGCGGAGAGCTGCCCGAGGCAGCCGGACCGAGGGCGGACAGCCTGAAGGGGGCCGGGTTCTACAACACGCTGTTCATGTGGCCGCTGTTGACGTTTGGGTGGGAGGTATTCCTGGAGCTGGCCGGAGGGTACAAGGCGGACCTGAAGCGGCTGCTGACGGACTTTGCGTGCCTGTCGCGGCGGTATTTTGAGGCGGTGGCGCTGACGGATGTGGTGTATTGCGTCTGCCATGATGACATCTGCATGGCGCGGGGGCCGGTGTGCAGCCCGGCGTGGCTGCGGGAGTTCATCCTCCCGTATTATGAGGAGTTCTGGAGCACCATGCGGGCGTCGGGGATCAAGGTCATCTTCATGACCGACGGCAACCCGGACCTGATCGCCGACGATATCTTTGCGTGCGGGGCTGAGGGGCTGGTGTCGGAGCCGTTCGCGGACTGGAAGGAGATCGCGCGCAAGCACCCGAACGCGGTCCTGGCCGGGGAGGGAGACAACCGTATCCTGCAGACACATGACCGGGAGGCGGTGCGCAAGATGACGCAGGACATGTGCGCGATGGGGCGGCAGTACCCGGGGTACTTCATGTGCGTGGGGAATCACATTCCGTGGAATGTGCCGGCGGAATCGGTGAAGTGGTATATGGAGTTTTCGGAGGAGTATGGATATCTGTAAGGGACATCCGGCAGGTATCGTCTCACCGGTAGATGAAGTAGATTGACGCACATTGTATATCTGGAGGATTGGCATGCCCAAGATTGGCCTACAATTGATCGTTTTCGGACCCCGTCCCACTGAGGACCTCCCCGGCGTTCTCGCTGACGTCAAGGAAGTTGGCTACGATGGCGCTGAGACCGGCGCGCTCTATGCCACGCTCGGCACCGGCGCTGTAATGCGGGCTTTTCAGGATAGCGGCCTTGCGCTGACCGGCATTCACTGCGGCTATGGTGACATGACCGACGACGCTAAGGTTGCGGATCACATCGGGTTTTTGAAGGAAGCCGGGGCCAAGTACATGATTTGCTCGGGCGTGGCGGACAACAACTCCATCGCCGGGTATGAGCAGTCGGCGGAGACCTTCAACAAGGTCGGCCAGAAGTGCAAGAACGCCGGAATTACGTTCTGCTACCACAACCACGCGTGGGAGTTCAAGCCGCTGGAGGGCGGGCAGAAGGGCATTCACCGGCTGATCGAGCTGACCGACCCGGCTGTGGTGAAGCTGAACATCGACGTCTTCTGGGTGCACATCGGCGGCGAAGTGCCGGCTGAGTTCATCGCGAAGTACTCCGACCGCGTGGGCTACTACCACTTCAAGGACGGCGAGAAGACCGAGGACGGGCAGACCTTCATCGAGCTCGGACAGGGCGCGGTGGACCTGCCGGCGGCGCGTGAGGCGGCCTTGAAGTACGGCTGCGATTGGGTCGTTTGCGAGCAGGACCGGACGACGAAGGACCCGAAGGTCTCCATCAAGGAGAGCTTTGATTACCTGAAGAAGATCGGGTTCTAGCGGCATCAACAGCGGGTGACCCCGTTGGGGTCAGAGGGGAGGGTGGCGCCGCGTTCCAGGGGTTTCACCCCTGGCTATATTCGGTGACCCCTTTGGGGTCAGGAGGCATGGCGGGAGCGGGGTGGCGCGAAGTGGGAGCGGGCGAGACGCCCGCACTACGCGTGGGGGAGATGGGGCGCGGGGCGGATGTACATGAGAATGAAAGACGGGGCCGGCGTTGGCGGCCCCGTCTTTTTTTGGCGCTTGCGGGGTCCCTCTGTTGTGCTCGCGAGGTCCCCTCGCTGCTACTCCAGGTGCTCCAGCGGCACCGGCTTCTTCGTTCCCTCGTGGGGTAGCTGGCGGGCGGGGCCCACTATCTCGAAGGTGCGCTTGATGGAGTTGCCCCACTGCTTCGCCAGTGTCCGCGGGGTGCTGTTGTTGGCCTTCGCGTCGTCGGGCGTGACCGACAGGAAATAGATACCGTTGGCGTAGACCGCGATGCCCGCCGGGACCTTCTGGTAGGTCATGGTGACGGACTTCAGATACTCGGTGTGAGTCAGGGCCTTGGTCATGCGGAATTCTAGCATGGCGCGGCGGTCGGCAGGGGTCATCTTGCCCGAGCCGGCCCGGAAGGTCAGGACATGCTGGCCGCCGATGTCCACGCTTGAGGGATGCCAGCCATAGAAGTTCTCATCGGCCCACGCGCCTGCGCAGACCACTATCATGAACGCGACGAGCAACGCTCGCATCGCCTTGCCTCCGGGTACAGTATGGTCTATCGTTCTCCGTCCGCTGCCACGACTCCTTCTCCGTGATCATTTCGACCTGAGGGCAGGGAAGAGGCGGGCGCTTGCCGAATTACCCATGCTGACAACCGCAAGGAGAGCCCATCATGAGTAACTGGCAGAAAGCCTATGAAGTTTTGGCCGCGCAGCTTACCGACCGCGGCGTTGATCTCGAGCAGATCAAGTCACTGTTGAAGGCCCAGAAGATTGAGACCCCGTCCTGGGGCTATGCCGATTCGGGGACGCGCTTCAATGTCTTCAAGCAGCCCGGCGCCGCCATCACGATCCAGGAGAAGCTGGACGATGCCGCGACCGTCCACCGCTTCACCGGCGTGACCCCTACCGTGGCCGTGCATGTCACCTGGGACTTTGTCGAGGGCGTGGACCCGCAGGAAGTTGTGAAGTATGCCGAGAGCCGTGGCGTGAAGATCGGGGCCATCAACCCGACGATGTTCCAGGAGCAGTTCTACCTGCACGGCACCGTCGCGAACCCGTATGAGAAGGCCCGGCGGCACGTTGTGGATCACATGCTGCACTCGATCGAGATCGGCAAGCAGGTCGGCTCGGACGTGCTCAGCCTGTGGTTTGCCGACGGCACCAACTATCCGGGGCAGGGCGACTTCCGCCAGCGGAAGCACTACGTGACCGAGTGCTTCCAGGAGGTCTATGCCGCGATGCCGCCGAGCATGCGCATGATGATCGAGTACAAGCTCTTTGAGCCTGGGTTCTACCACACCGACATCGCCGACTGGGGCATGGCGTACGTGTTCTGCCAGCAGTGCGGGGAGCGAGCGCAGGTGCTTGTGGACCTTGGCCATCACGCGCGGAGCGTCAACATCGAGCACATCGTGGCCTTCCTGCTCGATGAGGGCGTCATGGGCGGGTTCCACTTCAACGATGCGCGCTATGCCGACGACGATCTGACGACGGGCTCAGTGAACCCGTACCAGGTCTTCCTGATCTACTGCGAGCTTGTGAAGGCTGCCGATCTGGCGCAGAATGTGGCGTACATGATCGACCAGTCGCATGGGGAAAAGCCGAAGATCGAGGCGATGATCCAGAGCGTGGGCAACATCCAGAAGGCGTACGCGAAGGCCTTGCTGGTGGATTACGCCAAGCTCACCGACGCCCAGAGCCGCTTTGACATCGTGGACGGCGAGGACGTGCTGATTGACGCCTTCAACGCCGACGTCGAGCCGCTGCTCAAGCAGGTCCGCGTCGAGATGGGTCTGAATCCGGACCCGCTGGCGGCGTACCGCGAGAGCGGCTACCAGCAGAAGATCGACAACGAACGAGGGTTCAGGGAGAATGCGGGCGGGCTGGGGTAGGGGATTACGTCGACGTACATATTCTGATTGGGGGAGCAAACGCGATGAAGCAGTCCTCTGTTCCAGGCACGATTGCGTTCCTATTCGTCTGCTTCATGGGATGCGTTGGCCAAGCCTTGGCCGCACCTAGCGAATCAGGCTTTCTGAAGGTACTGAAAGCCGTGCTGGTGGCGAATCAGAACGTGAAAGAAAACACGTACGTTATGTACAGACGTCCGCGACTGGAAACCTATGACATCAAGCGGACCGACTCGATGATCAATCCTATTGTGGGTATTGCGAGGGTTGAGTACGATGCAATTGACCCGCAGACCGGAAGAGACAAGGGCTGGGGAGGCGCCACCTTCCTGATCTTGGTTACCTTCAAGAACAATCGCTGGTCATACCTGGGGGTCAAACGGATACGCTGGCTCCTCGGCAGGGAGATACCAGAGTGGGTCCACTACTTCGCCAGACCTGGGACCAGACCACATACTTGGTCGCCTCCTAAGCGGGCCCCTGCCTCCCAGCCGCAAGCAGTAACAAAGCCCCGGACAGCAGCCAGGCCAAAGCCACCACCCGCCCCTGCACCAGCCAAGGAGTACACTCCGTGGACGCGGCGGCCAGAGCAGCGTTCCATCCCATCAGGCTCGATCCGAGGTTCCATAGCTGGCCTACCTCTCACCGTCAAGGGTGTGAGGCTCTGCAAGTCTGGGGCGTCGCATGAGATGGTTGTAGAAGGAACCGTGCCTTTGCCACCCGATGGCAAGTGCATACAGAATTGTGAAGTCCGCCTCCGATTGCGACTGCCTGAGGGCCCCCGAGTGAAAGCGATAGGCATGGAGCGGCCGGTCGAGAAGCCTCCAACGTTCAAGCCGGATAAGGACACAGCCATGGCTTGGCTTCCGAATGTGTCTTTGTCCCCTACCGGTCAAATGCGTGTGACTGTATGTAACCCAACAGAGGGATATCAGTACCTAAGCCTTCACGTAGATCGCGCAAGGGGGCAGGAATGGGTAAGTTGTGAGCTGCCTCTAATCTACCAGTCGACATTCGCTCCGGGACAGAAAGGGGTCTTCACCCCATCCTGGAGGCAGACATTCGATAGCGACACAGTTGGGTTGTTTCGTTTGGTGCTGCGGCAAAGCTACTGCATGGTCGGTCAAGAGCCCAAAGTGTTTGCGGAGCGAGAGTTTTCATTGCCTACATCCGACCTGCAATTCGAGGGCGCAGCGGTTGATGAACGACTGTATTCCGAACTCGGAAAGCGCTTGGCCCCGTCAGCGTACTACGTTCCGCAACCGAGTTTGTCAGATGGCCCCGTCTCCTGCGCCTACAATATATGGTGTCGTCTTAGGGACAATAACTTGCGTAGCGACCGGGTGCGTTACCTTGTGGGCAACGTACTGGAGGTCAAGCCACCTGCATCAGCAAAACAGGACGAATGGCGCACATCCGTGCTATCTGCCCTTGCCGCGCGTTTTCCTGGCTCACGTGCCGCGCGAGCGGAGGACTTCGCAGCCCCGACTAAGTGGGGTGCGGCTATTGATCTGGCAAGTTGTACCACTGACACGGAGTCGGGTGCAGTCGGGGCCAAGGGAAAGCTACTGATCGTGTTTGATGACCCAGGACAAAGCTGGGTCGGTGGGGAGTTCGACGTGCCGATAGGCGCAGAGTAGGCGCCACGGGCCTGCGGTCTGGCAGAAGATAGATAGCGGGCGGGTTGGGGTAGGGACAGATACGTTCGACTGAGACTGTGTTGCGGGGCGATCCTATCAAGGGTCGCCCCGCAATGTTTTCACGC
Source organism: Armatimonadia bacterium (assembly GCA_039683575.1). Classification (GTDB taxonomy): domain Bacteria; phylum Armatimonadota; class Zipacnadia; order Zipacnadales; family UBA11051; genus JAJFUB01. The sequence goes on from JBDKRC010000014.1 coordinate 12,202, forward strand.
CTCGACTGGCCGCCTTATCGAGAGGCTCGGCGGGTAAGTGCGGTATACGGATACCAGGATCGTGGCCGTGACGATCAGTGCCAGCACGTCCGACATCGGCTGGGCACCGAACGCCCATGTCACGCCGCCGTAGTGCGCCAGGAGGAATAGCGCGGGGACTACCAGCAAGGCCTGCTGCACCATTGTGACCATCATCGCCTGCAGGCCGCGGCCCATGCCCTGCAGCGACGCGACGCCCATCATCTGAGGCTCAACGAGGAAGAGGGTGATCACCCGCAGGCGGAAGGCCAGCATCGCGAGCTTGATGAGCTCGGGGTCTTTGGTGAAGAGACCGACGATCTGGGGGGTGAGGCTGATGGTCAGGATGGTGAGGAAGATGGCGATGGTTGAGGTCCCCACTGCCGCCGCGCGGTAGGCACGCCACATGCGGCGGTAGTTCTGCGCACCGAAGTTGTAGGCGACCACCGGCAGCAGCCCCTGATACACGCCCCCGCCGATGAAGGAGATAATCAGCATCATGATGCGGTGCGCCAGTCCCTGCGCCGCCACGGCCTGGGTGCCGAAGCCGCCCAGCACGGTGTTGAAGGTCAGGCCGACGAGGCTGCTGACACAGCCCTGGGCGGCGGCAGGCAGGCCCACGCGGCCAATATCCAGCAGAATGTCGGCCTTCAGGCGCAGATGCCGCAACGCAATGTGGTAACCGCTCTTGCCGCTCCAGAGATAGGCGGCTGCGAGTATGGCGCCAGCCAGTTGCGCGATGGCCGTCGCCAGCCCCGCCCCACGAATGCCCAGCTCCGGGAAGCCATACCAGCCGAAGATCAATAATGGCGCGAGTATCGCGTTGACCACAGCCGACATGATCATCATCATCATCGGCAAGATGGTGTTGCCGGCCCCACGGAAGAGCCCGCTCAGGGTCATGATAGAGAGCAGGAACGGCATACCGAGGGCGATGGCGCGCAAGTATTCCACCGCGAGCGGGGCGACGTCGGGCGGGGCACCAAAGAACCTCACGAGGGGGCCCGGGACGGTCACACAGACCAGCCCGAACACGACGCCGAAGATGATGGGCACCAGGACCGCATGGCCGGCAACCAGGCCGACTTCGTCGACGCGCCGCGCGCCGAACCGCCGAGCCGCCAGCGACGACACGCCCACTCCCGCCCCCATTCCCAGCGACCCGGCCACCATCTGCAGCGGGAACAGGATGGTGAGAGCCGCCATCGCGGCGGTGCCATGGGGCAGCCGCCCCACCCAGAAGGTGTCGATGAGGTTGTAGAGGCTCATCACCACCATGCCGGCGATGCTGGGGAGGCTCAGGGTGATTAGCAGCCGCCCTAGCGGCATGGTGCCCAGATCGGCCGTGCGTTGGCTCATCTGGGCAGAGGTTTGTGTAGCGGTACTCATTCGGTTACTCTCAAGACAGGCTCATTGCCGGGGAAGATTGGTATTGGCAAATTGTTTTATGAGCAAAGCATTGTACTGCGTGGCTGGATTGAGGTCAAGACAACAGGTTGCGAGGGGAAGGGAAGCTCGCGCCGAAAGCGAAATTCCGCGCTTGCGCTCTGCAACAACAGACTGAGGGGCAACACCCGATGCGCGCCAATACTGACTGGTTCCGCGATGCCAAATGGGGCGTCTTCGTCCACTATCTGGCCGGGTTGCCCAGTGCCGACGACCCCGAGGCCAGCAATCCGGAAAGCTGGAACGCGCGGATTGATGCCTTCGATGTGGCGGCGCTTGCCGCGCAGCTTGCGGAGATCAAGGCCGGGTACTTCTTCATCACCCTCGGCCAGAACTCCGGCTTCATGCTGTCGCCGAACGCGACCTATGACAATCTCGTGCCGCGCCGGCCGAGCCGGCTTTCGCGGCGCGACCTGGTGGCTGATCTGATCGAGGCGCTGGCGCCGCATGATATCCCGGTCATGGTTTATCTGCCCTCACACGCCCCCGCGCTGGATCGCGAGGCGGTGCAGGGGCTGCAATGCACTCCGCCCTGGGATGCGAGCTGCTGGCAGCTGAAGCCCGGGACCTACCTCATCGAGGGTGAGGTGGACGCCCGGCTGAGCGCCTTTCAGCGTAACTGGGAAGCAGTCATCCGCGAGTGGTCGGTCCGCTGGGGCAAGGGCGTGCGCGGGTGGTGGTTTGACGGGTGCTACAAGGCGGACATCATGTACCGCAGCCCCGACGAGCCCAACTTCAAGTCCTTCGCCGCAGCCGTGAAGGCCGGCAACCCCGACAGCCTCGTGGCCTTCAACCCGGGGGTGAAGGTGCCGGTGGTCTGCCACAGCGAGTATGAAGACTATACGGCAGGCGAAGTCGCGGATAGCTTCCCGGTGTGCATGGATTCCCACTATGGACGCGAGAACAAGCCCGAGAAGTACTGGGGCCAGCCCATTGAGCGGTTCGTGGACGGGGCGCAGTATCACCTGCTGACCTTCATGGGCCCGTACTGGTGCCGCGGCCTGCCGCGGTTTTCGCCGGAGATGGTGATTGGGTACACGAAGCACGTCAACTCGCTTGAGGGCGTGATCAGCTGGGACGTGCCGACCAGCGAGGCCGGGATCATCCCGGAGCCGTTCATGGCGCAGTTCCGCGCGCTTCGCGACGCCACGCGCTAAGGTTCAGATCAGGAGTACAGGATGACCGACGACCGTCCCGACATCATTCGTGCCACCGCTTCGTCAGAGACCTTCGAGCAGCCCGAATGGCTGCAGGAGCGGCTTGAGTGGTTTTCGACGCTCAAGCTCGGCCTGTTTCTGCACTGGGGCATCTACTCGCAGTGGGGCTGCATCGAGTCCTGGCCACTGGTGGAGGCAGATACCTGGGCGCGGCCTGATGATCTGCCGGCGTGGGTGGAGCGCGGCAAGGATATCGCCCGCTTCAAGCGGGACTATTGGGCGCTGAACCGGACCTTCAACCCGACCCAGTTCGATCCGCAAGCGTGGGCCGCGGAGGCCGAGCGGGCGGGGATGAAGTATGTCGCCTTCACCACCAAGCACCACGACGGCTTCAGCATGTTCGATACCCGGCAGACTGACTACCGGATCACGCACCCGGACTGTCCTTTCCACAGTAATCCCCGCGCCAATGTGACGCGCGAGGTCTTCGACGCCTTCCGGGCCGAGGGGCTGGCCATCTCCTGCTATTTCTCCAAGTCCGACTGGCACAGCCCGTTCTACTGGGACCCGGCGCGCCATGCCCCGGACCGGCACCCGAACTATGATACCCATGCCGAGCCGGAGCGCTGGGAGGGGTTCGTGCAGTTCGTCCACGGCCAGATTCAGGAACTGATGACGGGGTACGGGGCGATTGACTGCCTGTGGCTTGATGGCGGACAGGTCCGCCCGCCTAACCAGGACATCCGGATGGCGGAGATCGCGGCGATGGCGCGCTCGCACCAGCCGGGGCTGATCATCGCCGACCGCACTGTCGGAGGGCCGTTCGAGAACATCCTCACCCCCGAGCAGCAGATTCCCGATGAGCCGCTGCCGCAGACCTGGGAATCGTGCCTCACCATGGGCAAGAGCTGGGCCTACCGGCCGGACGAGGTCTACAAGCCCACGCGGCAGTTGCTGGAGATGCTGCTCGACATCGTCGCCAAAGGCGGCAACCTGCTGCTCGGCATCGGGCCGACGCCCGAGGGCCTGTTCCCGGGCGGCGCAATCGAGCGGCTCCGCGAGCTTGGTGACTGGCTGAGCGTCAACGGTGACGCGATCTACGGCACCGAGCCGATTGCGCCGTATACGGAGGGACGGTTCCGCTTCACCCGCCGCCGTGACCGCGTGTATGCCACCTGGGTCGCCGCTGAGGGCGAGACCGCGCCGCCTGAGAAGCTGACGCTCAAGGGCCTCACTCCCGCCGAGGGCAGTGCCGTGCGGCTGTTGGGGGTGCCCGACCCGCTGGCATGGCGGCTCACCGACGCCGGGGCAGAGGTCACGCTGCCAATGGACCGCCTGTCGTGCGCTGATGCCTGGACCATCACCTTCCGGCGCTGATTGGTGCTGACATGAATCTGCTTACCGAACCCTCCGTCGAGGCCGTCGCGGTTGCCGCGGCCGACCTCGTCTGTGACCTGCTCCGGCGCACGCCAGCGGCGCACCTGTGCCTGGCGGCCGGGGGCACGCCGCGGCCGCTGTATGGTGAGCTAACTCGCCGCGCTCAGGCGGGCGCGGTCTCTCTGGCCTCGGCGCGGATCACTAAGCTCGATGAATGGCATGGCCTGCCGCTTGAGCATCCGGCGACGTGTGAGACCGACCTGCGGCAGCATCTGCTCGACCCGCTGGGGCTGCCAGAGGCGAACTACATGGGCTTTGACAGCCTCGCCCCCGATCCGGAGGCGGAGTGCGCGCGGGTGCTGGCGGCGATGAAGGAGCGGGGGCCGTTTGAGTTGTCGATCCTGGGGCTGGGCCTGAACGGGCACCTGGGGATGAATGAGCCGGCGGAGGAGTTGCAGCGTCACCCTCACTGTGCGGAACTGAGCGAAGTGAGTCGCAATCATGCGATGCTGCATGACACCCCCAACCCGCCGACACATGGCCTGACCATTGGGATGGCCGATCTGCTGCAGTCCCGGCAGGTGATCCTGCTGGTGACCGGATCCTCGAAGCAGGAAGCGCTGCAGCGGCTTCTGGACGGGCCGTTGACGACGCAGTTCCCCGCTTCGCTGCTGCATCTGCACCCGAACTGCGTGTGCGTGGCCGATGCCGCCGCGGCGTCGTAGGGAACTTCGGTCTGCTTGCGGTGTCCCTCTTTGGCAAAAGCACCTGACGTGACGCCTGAGAGGGGGACGCACTATGGCGCTGCTGGCGACGCTCCTGTTGCTTACCGGTTTTGCCGCCGTCTGGCGCCTCGGCCGCTTCACTCTCCACCGCGAACGGCTTGCCGCTCCCCTCGCTCTGCTCTGCCTCGGGTTCACCCTCGCCTGGCTGTACTTCTTTCAGTTCACCGCCTTCGGCCTCGACGGCATCCGCTGGGATGACTTCGTCTTCTTTGAGCGCCTGCCGGCCTTTCTGCCGATCCTGCTGATTCTGGCCCTGTGCTGGCAGCATCCGGGGCGCAGCATCGGCCGGCCGGTCATCGGGATGCTGATTGTGATCTTTGCGGGGTACTCGCTCCTGGAGGTTAGCGGGCCGGCGTTCATGGGGCTTTACATGCACGGGCTGGACGATACCATCCCCCCCGCCGAGCAGGCGCCCGAGGTGATCCAGTCCACCGGCTGGACTTGCGGCCCGGCGGCTTTGGCGTGGGCGATGCAGGCGAAGGGGATGCGGGTGAGTGAGAAGCATGTGGCACGGCTGACGGCGACCACGCCTTTCCACGGCACGCCCGCCCGCGGGGAACTCCGGGCAGCTCACAAGCTGGGCATCCCGGCCTACATCCGCCGCAGCCTCGATTGGGAAGAGCTTGCGGCCCTGCCCCTGCCCGCCGTCATCACCTGTCGCCTGAGTGGCGTGGTCATGCATTCGGTAGCTCTGCTGGCGGTCGAGCGCGACCGCGTGACGATAGGCGACCCCATGCTGGGCAAGACGGAGTATTCGCGCGAGGAATTCCTGGAGCGGTGGCTGCGCGACGCTCTCGTCCTGCCATAGACTGCCCCTGTCGGGCCTCCCTCCTTCTTGTTCGTACTGATGCCTACGCCGCAGGCATCGAGGCGAATCTATGGCGATAATGTAATACGATGCCAATAATGGCAAATTGTTGCCAAAAAGGGAGCAATAGGGCTACAAACTTTACAAATTATGAAGTATGATAACTCTTGTAAGGATCAAGCAATCGGAGGCATGTTCATGTTTAGACGTGGGTTCACGCTGATTGAGCTGTTGGTAGTGATAGCTATCATCGCCATTCTCGCCGCTATCCTCTTCCCCGTTTTCGCAAAGGCTCGTGAGAAGGCTCGCCAGAGCAGCTGTTTGTCCAATGTCAAGCAGCTCGGTCTGGCTTTCCTGTCTTACGCCCAGGACTATGACGAGACTCTTCCCTCGCAGGGCAGCAACGGTGCCGCCTTCGACTGGTATCCCCATCGCTGGTATCAAGTCATCGACCCGTATATCAAGAATCAGCAGATCCTGAGGTGCCCGAGTTCTACGGGCACGACCCCGGCCGTTGACAACTACGGCGCTTGCGAGCAGGTCATCGGGTATCTGCCCCACTCGACATCGCGACAGGGATTCACCATCGGCGCCTATGTCTGCCCCGCCGGACAGGGCAATCCCAGGGCCCTTGGCACCATCGACAAGCCCGCTGAGCGAGTGCTCCTCGCCGACGCCAGTGACTTCACCCTCGGCGTCTCGTTCTGGCCGGGTGGCAACTACTATGTCAAGTCCCGCCACAACGACGGGGCCAACCTCTGCTTCGTTGACGGCCACGCCAAGTGGGCCAAGGGCACGTACCCGGTCATGACGACCAAGCCTGGCATCACGGCCTGCGCCGGCGAGCTGGATTGGTATCGCACTGACTAGGCTACACACCCAGAGCGGGTCGCGGATTGACCCAATCAGAGGATAACGCAGACGCCCCGGAAGCTTCCGGGGCGTCTTTGCATGGGTGCAACGTATTGCTAAGGGAGCATCTTTACGATTATCGGGGTTCTGGCAGTAGATTGGATGGCACAGGACGTGCTATAGTATTGTTGGTATTGAGAGCGGGGGTAACGACTATGGGTCGTTGCCCGACATCGGCGGCCTGCCGGTGGTCATCCATATCCTGTAGCAGGAGGAACCTGCCATGCGCAAAGGTTTCACGCTCATCGAGTTGTTGGTCGTCATCGCCATCATGTAGCCGCTGAAAAACAGCAAGCAGGTATCGTTTTGTCTCAAGGGAATCCTTGGTTGAGGTGATCTGCTTGCAGCACAAGTCTCAGCCCCATGCGCCCTCGCTCTACGACGACGTT